>NZ_JBITCU010000004.1:0-429768 GCF_044453545.1 Streptomyces sp. NPDC051664
AGGCCCTGTTCAACGACAAGGCCAACGGGTCCGAGATCAAGTCGGGGGGCAAGGTCGTCGGCTCCGAACTCATCGGCCAGACGTACAACCTGCCGCTGAAGAAGGGCGAGGAGACTGCGGCCCCGGACCTCAAGTGGTTCCAGCCGCGCCCGTCCAACGGGCTGGGCAGCAACAGCGTCAACACCCAGTACAAGCTGATCCTGTCCGGCGCGACCAACCGGTCCGGCGACAACGGCGTCAGCAAGGACGAGGACGGTCTGTACGACTGGGTCATCGCGGCCAAGGCCGCCGTGGTCAAGGACAACTCCACGGCCACGTACAAGGTGAAGCCCTCGGACGTGCCGGCCGACGCCGTCACCTCCTCCGGTTCCGGTCTGGACCCGCATATCTCCCCGGAGTACGCCGAGCTCCAGATCCACCGTGTCGCCGAGGAGAACAACCTCGACGTCAAGCAGGTCGAGAAGCTCGTCGCGGACAACACCGACGGCCGCACCCTCGGCTTCGTGGGTGAGCCCCGGGTCAACGTTCTCAAGCTCAACATCGCACTCAAGGAACTCACCGAGAAGTGATCGTCTTACGCCGGTGGGCGGAGGCCGCCGGCCCGAGGAGTTCCCTCGGGCCGGCGGCTCCTTCCCCAGTCCATGACGCGACGCTCCTCGTGCACAGCAGAAAGGCGGCACAGCTATGACTCGGGTGCTGGTGGTGGAGGACGAACTACAGCTCGTACGGGCTCTCGAGATCAATCTCAAGGCACGCAAGTACGAGGTGGACGCAGCCTCCGACGGAGAGACGGCCCTTCGGCTGGCTGCCGCGAGCCCTCCGGACGTCGTACTGCTGGATCTCGGCCTGCCCGACATGGACGGTATCGACGTGATCAAGGGACTTCGCGGCTGGAGCCGGGCGCCGATCCTCGTGGTCTCCGCCCGACGGACCTCCGACGAGAAGGTCGTAGCACTCGACGCGGGCGCCGACGACTACATCACCAAACCCTTCAGCATGGACGAGCTGCTGGCCCGGCTTCGGGCCGCATCCCGTCGAGCTGCGGCTGTGCCGGCCACCGATGATTCGGTGATCGTCGCGACCGAGGCGTTCACCGTCGACCTGCTGAAGAAGAGGGTCAATAGGGAGGGGCGCGATGTCCGTCTCACTCCGACCGAATGGCATCTGCTGGAAGTGCTGATCCACCATCGTGGGCGACTCGTCGGCCAGAGACAACTGCTCCAGGAAGTGTGGGGCCCCACCTACGGCACGCAGGCCAACTATCTCCGGGTCTATATGGCCCAGCTGCGCCGCAAACTCGAGGCAGACCCTTCGCGTCCCCGGCATCTCATCACTGCCCCAGGCATGGGCTATCGCTTCGAGATGTGAGGCGCTCCGCGGTCCGGCCGACCGCGGCGGACCTGTAAACAAGCCCCTCAACTGCAAAGATCGGAACCATGGGACGCGGCAAGCTCCGGATCTACCTCGGCGCGGCACCCGGTGTCGGCAAGACCTACGCGATGCTCTCCGAGGCCCACCGCCGGACCGAACGTGGCACGGACTGTGTGGTGGCGTTCGTGGAACACCACAACCGGACCCGCACCGAAGTGATGCTGCACGGCCTCGAGCAGATTCAGCGCCGCGAGATCGAGTACCGGGACACCGTCTTCACCGAGATGGACGTCGACGCGGTACTGGACCGTGCCCCGGCCGTCGCCCTGGTGGACGAACTGGCCCACACCAATGTGCCGGGCTCCCGCAACGCCAAGCGCTGGCAGGACGTCGAAGAACTGCTCCAGGCGGGCATCGACGTCGTCTCCACCGTCAACATCCAGCACCTGGAGTCGCTCGGCGACGTCGTCGAGTCGATAACCGGTGTACGGCAGCGCGAGACCGTCCCCGACGAGGTCGTCCGCCGCGCCGACCAGATCGAGCTGGTCGACATGTCACCCCAGGCGCTGCGCCGCCGGATGGCCCACGGCAACGTCTACAAGCCGGACAAGGTCGACGCCGCGCTCTCCAACTACTTCCGGCCCGGCAACCTCACCGCGCTGCGGGAGTTGGCGCTGCTGTGGACGGCGGACCGGGTCGACGAATACTTGCAGGAGTACCGCACCGAACACCGGGTCTCCAAGATCTGGGGCTCCCGCGAACGCATCGTGGTCGGCCTCACCGGCGGTCCCGAGGGACGTACACTCATCCGCCGCGCCGCCCGGCTCGCCGAGAAGGGCGCCGGCGGCGAGGTGCTCGCGGTCTACATCGCCCGCAGCGACGGACTGAGCGCCGCCTCGCCGAAGGAGCTCGCGGCCCAGCGGACCCTGGTCGAGGACCTCGGTGGCACGTTCCACCACGTCATAGGCGATAACGTCCCGTCCGCCCTGCTCGACTTCGCGCGTGGTGTGAACGCAACCCAGATCGTGCTCGGCGTCAGCCGCCGCAAGGCCTGGCAGTACGCCTTCGGCCCCGGCGTCAGCGCCACCGTCGCCCGCGAGTCGGGACCCGACCTTGACGTGCACATCGTCACCCATGGAGAAGCAGCCAAGGGCAGGGGTCTGCCTGTGGCCCGTGGCGCCCGCCTGGGCCGAGCCCGGATCATCTGGGGCTGGCTCGTCGGTGTCGTGGGCCCCGTCCTGCTCACTCTCCTGCTCAACGGCGTCGCACCAGAGGTCGGCCTCGCCAACGACATGCTGTTGTTTCTGACGTTGACGGTGGCTGCGGCGCTGATCGGCGGGCTCCTCCCGGCACTGGGTTCTGTCGCCATCGGCTCACTGCTGCTCAACTACTACTTCACCCCGCCGCTGCACGAGTTCACCATCGCGGACCCCAAGAACATCGTCGCTATCGTGATCTTCGTCGGCGTGGCCGTCTCGGTCGCCTCTGTCGTGGACCTGGCAGCCCGCCGCACCCATCAGGCCGCCCGGCTGCGCGCCGAGTCCGAGATCCTCTCCTTCCTCGCGGGCAACGTGCTGCGTGGCGAGACGAGTCTGGAATCGCTCCTGGAACAGGTGCGCGAGATCTTCAATATGGAGTCCGTGGCGCTGCTGGAACGCGAGAGCGACGTCGATCCTTGGACCTGCACCGGCCGCGCAGGGACGTCCCGGCTGCTCGCACGCCCCGAGGACGCGGACGTGGACATGCCGGTCGGCGACCATATGGCGCTGGCCCTCTCCGGCCGTGCCCTGCCCGCAGAGGACCGCCGGGTGCTGGCAGCCTTCGCCGTCCAGGCCGCCGTGGTGATCGACCGTCAGCGCCTGGTCGGCGAGGCGGAGCACGCACGTGAACTGGCCGAGGGCAACCGCATTCGCACCGCCCTGCTCGCCGCGGTCAGTCATGACCTGCGTACGCCACTGGCCGGCATCAAGGCCGCCGTCTCCTCCCTCAGGTCCGACGACGTGGAGTGGTCCGAGGCGGACCACGCCGAGCTCCTCGAAGGCATCGAGGCGGGCGCGGACCGGCTCGACCACCTTGTCGGCAACCTCCTCGACATGTCCCGCCTCCAGACCGGAACCGTCACCCCGATCATCCGGGAGATCGATGTCGACGAGGTCGTCCCGATGGCGCTCGGCGGCGTACCGGAGGACAGCGTCGTTCTCGACATCCCGGAAAACCTTCCGATGGTCGCGGTCGACCCGGGCCTGCTGGAGCGCACCGTCGCCAACATCGTCGAGAACGCGGTCAAGTACGCCCCCGAAGGTGAGCCCGTGGTGGTTTCCGCCAGCGCGATCGCCGACCGTGTGGAAGTCCGGGTGACGGACCGTGGTCCAGGTGTCCCGGACGAGGCGAAGGGCCGGATCTTCGCGCCGTTCCAGCGCTACGGAGACGCCCCGCGAGGGGCGGGCGTCGGCCTCGGTCTCGCGGTCGCCCGCGGGTTCGCAGAGGCGATCGGCGGCACGCTGACCGCCGAGGACACCCCCGGCGGCGGCATGACCATGGTCCTGACGCTGTCCGCCGCGGTCGATCAGCCCTCGGCCCACCCGGACCTCCCGGCGGCGGCCACATCCTGAATGGGAGCTGCGGACGCCGTTCATGGTGCCTGTCGCGCCCCTGGGCGACGGAGCGCGAGACGCCGAGCAAGCCTCGGCCATCAGCTGACCGTTTGAGGATCGACAACAGTCGGTCACTCGGCGGTGAGTTCCATGAGCTGCTCGGCGGCGGTGGTGTTGCCCTTGTCGGCGAGGCGTCGCAGTTCGCCCATGTCGTCGAGCTCGGTGGCGAGTTCGATCAGTTGGTCGGTCGCGGTGGCGTTGCCCCCGTCGGAGAGACGCCGCAGCTCATCCATGTTGCCGAGTTCGGTGGCGAGTTCGATCAGTTGGTCGGCGGCGGTGGTGTTGCCCTTGCCGGCAAGGCGTCGCAGTTCATCCATGTCGTCAAGCTCGGTGGCGAGTTCGATCAGCTCGTCGACGGCAGTCTCGTCGCCGTTCTCGGCCCGTTCCCGCAGGACGGTCAGGTCGGAGTCAGTCATGATGGGCAACCTCCAATGGTCTTGGCCCGGGCCTGTCACCCGGGGCCTGGCGTGTCCTCGCAGGGCGTCTCTCTGCTATCCGCCCGGCGTGGGCAGCTTTCCCGATGCTCGATGCTCATCGCAATGTGTAGGCCACTCATCCAGCAGCGTGGGCAGTCGCTCGCCGAGGAACTCGGCCGGCGCGACCATTTCCTCGAGCGGAGCACCGCCCGTGCGACTGGTCAACGCCACCTCACCGTCAGCGCGATGGGCGTCCTCGCCGCCGCCTTCCCGTCGCCCGACCTCCGAAGGCAGGCCCGGTCGACTCTGCCGTTCAAGTGCTCGCCCGGCTCAGCCGACGTGGACGCGAGGGCGGCGGGCCCGGTCGGGTTCGGCCTCGCGGAGGACCTCACGGGTGACGGGGGCGACCTCGCCCTGACCGAAGAGGAAGAAGCGGAGGAAGTTGGCGAAGGGACTGCCCTCGGTCCACTCGAAGTAGATGTGCGGGGTGCAGCCGGTGGTGTCGCGGACGTGCAGGAGCAGGGCGGCGAGGGCGTTGGGGATGGAGGAGCTCTCCAGGGTCAGGACGCGGTAGCGGCCGTGCAGGACTTCGCCGCGTACGTTCAGGCCCGCCTCGAACTCCGAGGGGTCGAGGACGGTGACCTCGACGAAGACGAAGTCCTCCGGGGTCGGGACGTCGTTGTCGTGACGGATCTGCTCGATCTTGTCGCGGTACTCGGCTTTGTCGCGGTTGTCGGGCTCGTTGGCGATGAACCGGATTCTGCGGCTGGCGACGTCGCGCACGAAACGTTCCGCCATGTCGTCCATGGTCACGCTGGTGACCCGCAGTTCGAAGGCGCGGGCGAGTCGTGAAAGCAGTGAGACGAGGATGATCCCGGCGATGAAGCAGGCACCGATCTTCACGCCGTCGGGGCGCTCGATGACGTTGACCACGGTGGTGTAGAGGAAGATCGCCGAGATGACGGCGAAGGCGATGGTCCAGTTGCGCTGGCCGGCCTTGCGCGCGGCGATGGTGACGGCGATGGCGGCGGAGCTGATCAGCACGAGGACGCCGGTGGCGTAGGCACCACCCTGGGCGTCGACGTCGGCATCGAAGATCCATGTGACCAGGAATGCCACCAGGGTGAACACGATCACCATCGGGCGTACGGCGCGCGCCCAGTGCGGGGCCATGCCGTACCGGGGCAGGTAGCGGGGCATCAGGTTGAGCAGGCCGGCCATGGCGGACGCGCCGGCGAACCACAGGATGGCGATGGTGGAGACGTCGTAGACCGTGCCGAAGAAGTTTCCGAGGTACTCGTGCGCCAGGTACGCGAGTGCGCGGCCGTTGGCCTGGCCACCCGACTCGAACTCCTTCTCCGGGATGAGCACGGTGGTGATGAAGCTGGTGGCGATCAGGAACACGCTCATGATCACCGCGGCGGTGGTCAGCAGCTTCTTCGTGTCCCGGATACGGCCGGTGGGCTTCTCCTCGGTGTCGTCGGGGTCGCCTTCGACGTGCGGCATGACTGCGACACCGGTCTCGAAGCCGGACAGGCCAAGGGCCAGCTTCGGGAAGACCAGCAGCGCGACGCCGACCATGGCGATGACGTTGCCGTGCTCGGTGGTCAGGGCGCTGGTCCAGTCGGTGACCACGTGCGCGGCGGCGGCGACGTGCCACAGGCCCACCACCACGACGACGACGTTCAGGGTCAGGTAGATCCCGACCAGGACGACGGCGACGCCGATGGCCTCCAGGAAGCCCTTGAGGAACACCGCCCCGAGCAGCGCGACCAGCAGCAGCGTGATCAGCAACTGTTTGTCGTGCAGTACATCGGTCAGGTGCGGGTTCTCCACCAGGTGGGTGGAGGCGTCCGCCGCCGACAGCGTGATCGTGATCAGGAAGTCCGTGGCAGCGAAGCCGAGCAGCGTCAGGACGAACAGCTTGCCCTTCCAGAACGACAGCAGTCGCTCCAGCATCGCGATCGATCCCTCGCCGCGTGGGCTCTCCTCGGCCACCCTCCGGTAGACCGGTAGCGCGCCCGCCAGGGTGACGATCACGAGCACGATGGTGGCCACCGGGGACAGGAGTCCTGCCGCAAGGGCGGCGATGCCCGGCTGATAGCCCAGCGTGGAGAAGTAGTCGACGCCGGTCAGGCACATCACCCGCCACCACCGCTGCCCCTTGTGCGCGGGCTCCGGCTCGGCAGGCGGTCCCTGCTGGTGCCTGGCCATGTCGGACAGGCCCTCCAACATCCACGCCCGCAATCGACTCGTACGGGCGTGTTCGGTGGTGGCCATCTGCGTGCTCTCCTGACGTGCTGCGCGGCGTGCGGATCCGGCCATCACGCGGACGGCTGGGCCAGCGTATGCAACCAGTGATCCACGGCCCCAGGGGGGCGCGCACGCTGAGAGGAACGTCCCTGTTCGTCCCGGCCGCTCACAGTCGCCGGCGGCGGCAGGGCGATATCAGGAGCGCATACTCAACGACATGTCGTACGACGTCTCGAGGTCGCCCTGCAGGTGATGCGGACGAGGGAATCGGCGGCTTCCGACCGGGGAGCACCGGCCGCTCGCCGGGCACGGCAACAGTCCTCGGGGACCCCGACGCCGCTGACAACCTTCTGAACAAGCTGCGCAACGTACCGGCGTCCCGGGGCTGCGGCGTCCGAAGTCATTGCGTCAGGAGTTCCTAGACGTCCGCGAGGCGCGCCTCCTCCAGGTCCAGTGAGCGTTGAAGTCGGCGGCGGGTCGTGTCGCCTATGCGGTGCTCGTCGTACAGGCGCTGGAGCTCGGCCGCCTCCACGGTGATCAGGTCGCGGCGCAGCTGGCGGTAGGTGAGGTCGGCGGATTCCGTCGGGGTCCCGTCGCCGTTGGCCTGCGTGAGCCGGTCGCGGGCGTGGTCGAGTCGAGCCGTCAGGCCGCGGCGGAGGCGGTCGAGGACGACCTCCGGGACGGCTTCCAGGTCCGAGATCTCATCCAGGCGGCTCAGCCCCGCGGTCGCCAGGCTGCAGCGGGCCTCGGCCTCCTCCCGTTCAGTGTGGTCGGGTTCCAGTGCGATGCCGGATCGGCGGACGACCGAGGAGAGGGAGAAGCCCTGAACGACGAGGGTGGCGACCACGACCGAAGTGGTGAGGACGAGGACGAGGGGGCGTTCCGGGAGCGTGGCCCCCGCCTTTGTGGTCACCGGGATGGACAGGGCGGCGGCCAGCGGTACGACACCCCGGGTGCCGGCCCAGGTCAGCACCACCGGCACGCGCCAGTTCATGCGCTGGATGCCGCCCTTGCGTTGCACGACCGCCGACAGCGGCGCCAGCCACAGCATGCGCATGGCGATGAGCGTGGCGGCAACGGCGAGCGCGTACAGCGGCCACGCCCGGTCACCGTCGGAGAGGGCGCGTACTTGGGCCGGCAGGGCCAGGCCGATGAGGCTGAAGACGACACTCTCCAGCAGGAAGACCACGGTGCCGTAGACGGCGTGCAGCTGGAGCCGTATGCGGGCGTTGGTGAGCCGATCGCCCCGGCCGCCCAGGACGACACCGGCCACCACCACGGAGGTGACACCCGACGCGTGTGCCGCCTCGGCCAGGACGTAGGCCGCGTACGGGGTGACGAGGGAAATCACCGTCTCCAGGACCGGGTCCTCCGTACGCCTACGGATCAGGGCGACCACGCCCGCAACGGCCGCCCCGATGAGCATGCCGCCGCCCGCCAGCAGCGCGAACTCCTGTGCCGCTGCTCCCCAGCCGACCGCCGCCGATGCCACGGCGACGCTCACCGCGACCCGGAACAGGACCAGCGACGTCGCATCGTTGAACAGGCTCTCGGCCTGGACCAGTACCTGCACCTTGGGCGGCAGCGCCAGTCGCCTGCCCAGCGCGGTGACGGCCACCGGGTCCGTACTGGCCAGCACCGCGCCCAGCACCAGCGCCATCTGCCACGACAGCGGCGTGACGAGGGACGCCACCGCGCCGACCGCTGCCGCCGAGGCCAGCACCAGGCCGATCGACAGCACCCCGACCGGCTTCCACACCGCGCGCAGCTCGCGCCAGGACAGCTCCTCGGCGCTCGCATACAGCAGTGGCGGCAGCACGACGAGCCCGATGATCTCGGGGCTGATCTGGATGTCGGGAGTGCCCGGCAGCAGGGCGACGGCAAGGCCGGCGACCACGAGGAGAGAGGGAGCGGGGATCCGCCAGCGGCGCGCGAAGGTCGCCACCACGGTGGCGAGTACCACGAGAGCCAGGACCGTCCCTACGCTGCGCATGCCGTCCCCTTGGTCATGAGAAGGAGACCTTGTGGCTCCTTGCCGACCAGACTTCCCGGCGCACCGCTTTCACTCTATCGGTCCAGGGCTTGTCAAAGCGGTGTCAACGTCCACGTGACCGGCGCCAAGGTTGCGTCAAGGGGCCCGCCGAGCGACTCGCACAAGCGCTTCGGTAGGGGGAAGGAACCCTTCCCTCCGGGGAGTTGATCGCCAGTGAGCGGAGCACATCGGCTGCGATGAGTGACGTACGGGCCCACATGAGTGGCGCATGGACCGGCGGGAGTGAGGAACGGACCGGCGGCGGGGATGTACGCCCCGGACGCCTGAAGGTCTACCTCGGGGCCGCCCCCGGGGTGGGCAAGACCTACCGCATGCTCGACGAGGCGCGACGCAGGGCGGCGCGCGGCGCCGATGTCGTCGTGGGGTTCGTCGAGTGCCACGGGCGCCCCAGCACGGAGGCGATGCTCGATGGCCTGGAAGTCGTCGAGCGAGCCCCGTGCTCCTACCACGGCGCCGAGTTCGCGGAGATGGATCTCGCCGCGGTCCTCGCGCGCCGCCCACAGGTCGCGATCGTCGACGAGTTCGCCCACAGCAACGTCCCTGGCGGCGGCCGCAACCCCAAGCGCTGGCAGGACGTCGAGGAGCTGCTCGCGGCAGGGATCGATGTCATCAGCGCGCTCAACATCCAGCATCTCGAATCCCTCAACGACGTCGTCGAGAAGATCACCAGGGTGCCGCAGCACGAGACGGTGCCCGATGAGGTCGTCCGAAGAGCCCATCAGATCGAACTGGTGGACATGCCGCCCGAAGGGCTGCGCCGCCGGATGGCGCACGGCAACATCTATGCGCCCGCGAAGGTGGACGCGGCGCTCGCCAACTACTTCCGGCCCGGCAATCTGACGGCGCTGCGTCAGCTTGCCCTGCTGTGGGTGGCCGACCGCGTCGACGAGGCGCTTCAGTCGTACCGCTCCGAGCACGGCATCGGTGGGGTCTGGGAGATTCGGGAGCGGGTCGTGGTCGCGCTGACCGGCGGCCCCGAGGGCGGCACCCTCATCCGGCGGGCTGCCCGCATCGCCGACCGGTCGGCCGGTGGTGATCTGCTCGCCGTCCATGTCACGCGCAGCGACGGGCTCGCCGCGGGCTCCTCGCACGCTTCCCTGGTCCGGCAGCGGCGGCTGATCGAAGACCTCGGCGGCAGCTACCACTCCGTGGTCGGCGATGACGTCGCCACCGCCCTCGTGGAGTTCGCGCGTGCCGAGAACGCCACTCAGCTCGTGCTCGGCACCAGCCGCCGCGGCCGCCTCGAACGCTTCGTCACCGGACGCGGCACCGGCGAGACCGTTGTCGAACTCTCCGGCGACATCGACATCCACACGGTCACGCACGAACGCGCCAGGCGCGGCACGCTGCTGCCCTCGCGCAGACGTACTCTGTCGACCGCACGCCGGATCGCGGGCCCGGTCGCCGGCCTGCTGCTGCCGGTGGCGCTCACCTTCCTGTTGGATCTGGGCGCAGCCCGGGACAGACTCAACCTCACCAGCGAGGCCCTGCTCCTCCTGCTCGCCGTGGTGGGGGTGGCCTGCATAGGTGGGGTCGCGTCGGCGGTGATCGCGTCGGTGACGGCGTCCCTGCTGCTCAACTACTGGTTCATCCCGCCCATCGGGCAATTCACGCTGGACGATCCGAATGCCCTGCTTGCGCTGGCGGTCTTCGCGGTGGTGGCCGCCATAGTGGCTGCTGTCGTCGACCGTTCCCTGCGTCTGTCACGGCGCTCGGCGCGGGCCACCGCCGAGGCGGAGACCATGTCGTCCCTCGCGGGCACCATCGTGCGCGGCGGCGCGACGATCCCGGCGCTGGTGGAACGCACCCGCGAGACCTTCGGCATGGACTCGGCGGAGCTGGTGGACGAGCCGCCCGGCGGGGACGACGTGACGGCTGTACCCGCGGGACCCGGCGCCTTCCTGGTGCTGCGCGGCCGCCCCCTCCCGTCCTCCGAACGGCGCGTCCTGGCCGCCTTCGCGGCGCACGTGGGCGCCGCCGTCGAACGGGCCCGGCTCGCCGAGGCCGCCGCCGAGGTCGAACCGGTCAAGGCCGCCGATCGGATGCGTACGGCGCTGCTGCGGGCGGTCGGCCACGACCTGCGCACCCCGCTCGCCGCCGGCTGGGCAGCCGTCTCCTCGCTGCGCAGCCGTGACGTGGAGTTCTCCGACGAGGACCGGGGCGAGCTCCTAGCCACTGCCGACGAGTCGATGGCCAAACTGAACCGACTGGTGGAGAACCTGCTCGACCTCAGCCGATTGCAGGCAGGGGCGCTCGCCCTGAACCTGCGCGCCACCACGTTCGAGGAGATCCTGCCGGCGGCACTGGCGGACACCCCTGAGGTCGAGGTGGGGGACCTGGAGGAGGTTCCGGCCGTGCTGGTCGATCCGCCCTTGCTGGAGCGGGTGGTCGCCAACCTCGCGGGTAACGCCGCCCGCCACAGTCCGGCCGGGCACAAGGTGCTGCTGACCGCCAGCACCCACGCAGGCCGCGTCGAACTGCGCGTCGTGGACCGGGGACCCGGCCTCCCGCCCACCGACCGCGACCGCATCTTCGAACCCTTCCAGCGCCTCGGCGACACCGACAACACCACCGGACTCGGCCTCGGCCTGGCCCTCTCCAGGGGCCTGACCGAGGCGATGGACGGCACCCTCACTCCGGAGGACACACCCGGTGGGGGCCTGACCATGGTGCTGTCCCTGCCCTTCGCCGAGCGGGCGGAGCACCGCGGTGGCACGCAGAGCGTAGGAGGGCGGGGCGGCCGGTGAAGTACGGCTGAAACCCGGTCGGCACGGGCGGCCGGCCCGCGGTACGCCGGACACGCCCACACCGCTGACGGGCACATACGGAATGTTGACGCCGAACCGCTCGGTCACTCGGAACCGGGCACGTCTGCCCTGTCGTTCCTGACTGATGTGACGTCAACTCTTCATCTTCCAATGGGACTTGGTCCCCGCTCTCAGCACATGGTGATCGGCGGCGACGACGGGCTCGCGCGTCGGCCCGCCGTCGAACTGGACGCCGTGTGCGGCGAGGCCGTCACCGTCGTGCTGCCGTCACGAAGGGACGAGCACGGCGCCGAGATCGCCGCGCTGCACCGCGACCCGCGCTCGCCCATCGAGCTGCTGGTGGCGGCACGCCTGGACGAACAGACCCTGCGGGCCGCGGGCGTACAGCGTGCCGCGGCCCTCGCGCTGACCTACGCCGACGACCAGGTCAACATGACCGCGGCGCTGCTGGCCCGAGGCCTCAACCCCTCCGTACGCCTGGTCATCCGTATGTTCAACTGCGAGCGCGGACGCCATCTGGAACGCCTCCTGGACCGCGCGGCCGCTGAGGCCAGGGCCGGAAACCACGACGATCCCCGGCCGGACATGTCGACCACGGTGCTGCGTCCTTCGAGGTCGGGATACCGCGTCGTGCCGGCGACGACGCGGCGTGGCCTGGACATCCTCATGACTGGGGTGCAGCCGCATCCGGCGGACAGGGATGAGGTCTGCCGCTTTCGCCGACACCGGTGTTGCGGCCACCCGACCATTCTGCGGTGCGGGACTTCGTGTGACGGGCGCGGCGGGCTCAGTCCAGGTCGGACCCCGAAAAGGCGTGCAGCCTTGGCGCGTCCTTGACGCATCTCGTCGTGGTGGCCCGGTCAAACTGGCCCCGAACAGCACGCATCCCCCGCACCCTGCACCGCGAGGTCCCTCATGGCGTACGGCATGGCCCGCCGCGAACTGCGGCCGAGAGTTCCGTTGCGGCCCGGGGAAGGTGAACGGCACCACCTGACCAGCGCCGAAGGGCTCGCCGCGCTGTCCCTGGACGCGTTGAGCTCGGTCGCGTACGGACCCGAGGCGATCGTGCTCGTCCTGATCGCCGCCGGGACCGGGGCGCTGACCGCCACGCTGCCGGTGACATTGGTCATCGCCGCACTGCTGGCGGTGCTCGTCGTGTCCTACGGGCAGGTGATCGCTGTTCACCCGGACGGGGGCGGCGCCTACGCGGTGGCGAAGAAGGATCTCGGCCCCAGGACGAGTTACCTCGCGGCGGCCAGTCTCGTCGTCGACTACGTGCTGACCGTGACCGTCAGCCTGGCGGCAGGCGCGGCCAGTCTCGCCTCCGCCTTTCCTTCCCTCGGCTCGCATCTGCTGGAAATCTGTCTCGTCGGGCTTGTTCTTCTCACCGCCGTGAATCTGCGCGGCGTGGCCGAGAGTGCGCGGGTGCTGATGCTGCCCACGGCGCTGTTCATCGTGAGCATCCTCGGCATCATCGTGCTCGGGCTGTTGCGCTCCCACCCCGCGGCCGTCGTCGGGACCGCCCAACCCGCGCATGCCACTGAGGCGTTGGGCGTGCTGCTGCTCCTGAAAGCGTTCTCCTCCGGATGCTCCGCGCTGACCGGGGTGGAGGCCATCGCCAACGGTGTGCCCGTCTTCCGCGAGCCGCGCGTCAAGCGGGCGCAGCGCACCGAGCTGATGCTCGGCGCACTGCTCGGGCTGATGCTGATCGGGCTGGCCGTCCTGATCCGCCGCGACCATGTGGCCCCGCGTGGCGGCGTGACAGTACTCGCGCAGCTCACCGCGGGCTCGTACGGGACGGGCTGGCCGTACTACGCGACCAACCTCATCGTCACCCTCGCGCTGGCCTTCGCCGCCAACACCAGCTTCGGCGGCCTGCCCGTCCTGATGAGCCTGCTCGCCAGGGACCACCGGCTGCCCCATCTCTTCGGTCTGCGCAGAGAGCGCCCTGTCTACCGCTGGGGAGTGGTGGCCCTCGCTCTGCTCGCGGCGCTGCTTCTGATCGCCGTGAACGCGGACACGCACCGGATGATCCCGTTGTTCGCGATCGGGGTGTTCATCGGCTTCACCATCAGCCAGATCGGGCTTGTACGGCATTGGGCGCGGGAGCGGCCGTCGGGCTGGGTGCGGCGCGCGGTGCTCAACGGGGTCGGCGCGATCCTGACCACCGTGGCGGGCATCGTCCTGCTGGCCACCAAGTTCCTGGAGGGGGCCTGGGTGGTGGTTGCCGCCGTTCCGCTGCTGATGCTGCTGTTCGCCCGCATCCAGCGGTACTACACCGCGGTCGGCAGGGAACTGGGGCTGGGTGAGGTCCCGCCACCCGTGCGCGTCACCGACTCCCTCGTCATCGTGCCGGTCGGCGAGGTCAGCAAACTCACGCAGCACGCGCTGACGGCCGCCCGTGCCCTCGGCCACGAGGTCGTCGCGGTCGCCGTGCACGGCGATCCCGCCAAGGCTCGTGCGTTGGAGGAGAGTTGGGCCCGCTGGCATCCCGGTGTACGGCTGGATGTCATCGACAGCCCGCAGCGCTCACTGGTGCAGCCCATCGTCGACTACGTCCAGCGGGCGGCGGAAGGAGGACGGCAGATCGCCGTCCTCATCCCTGAGGTGGAGCCCCTCCACCGCCGCTACCAGATCCTGCAGAATCAGCGGGGCCTGCTGCTGGCGGCAGCGCTGAGGGCCCGCACCGACGTCGTCGTGTGTGTCGTGCCGTACCGGCTGAGTCTGTGAGGATCGCAGGCTCAGCCGGTACTCGGGCCGCTACAGCAGTCCGCCGGCGATGGTGCCGAGGGACAGCGCCGGAAGGAAGTTGAGCAGCGCCAGGATGACGGCAGCCGCAGTGGCAAGGACGACGAAGTTGATGCCCTGCGCGCGCAGCGTGCCGACTGTGACGACGCCCGGTTGCTGCTTGGCGAGGCGTCCGGCCAAGGCCAGGACGCAGGCCATCGGGAGGTAGCGGCCGGCCAGCATCGCGAACACCATCAGCAGGTTGTGGAAGTCGGTTGCGCCGTTGAAGCCCGCCATCGCGCTGCCGTTGCTGTTGGTGTTGCTGGTGTAGGCGTAGATGAGCTCGGTCAGGCCGTGCGCTCCCGGGTTGCCCATCGAGGTCCGGCCGTCATCGAAGGCGAGTGCGATACCCGTGCAGGCGAGGATCACCGTGGGCGGGATCAGGGCGTACACGACCACCCACCGCATCTCCCCGAAACCGATCCGTTTGCGCAGGTATTCGGGCGTGCGGCCGACCATCAGGCCGCCGATGAAGACGGCCACCAGGACCACCATGATCAGGCCGTAGAGCCCGCTGCCGGTGCCGCCAGGTGCGATCTCGCCGAGCATCATCGCGGACAGCAGCACCCCGCCGCCGAGGCTGGAGAAGCTGTCGTACGAGGAGTTGGCCGCGCCGTCCGCCGAGCCCGTGGCGCTCACGCCGAACAGGGTGGAGCCGGGGATGCCGAACCGGGTTTCCGTGCCCTCGTACTGTCCGCCGACCGCCTGCGTGACCGTGCCGGTGTGCGCGGTCTGGGCCAGCGTGCCAGCCGCGAGGAGCAGGCCGAAGAGGATCCCGACGACGGTGAGCAGGGTCCAGCTCTGCTTCAGGCTGCCGATCATCCGGCCGAACATGCGGATGCAGGCCGTAGGGATGAGCAGCATCAGCACGATCTCGAAGGCGTTGGTCCAGGCGCTCGGGTTCTCGAAGGGGTGGGCGCTGTTGGCGTTGAAGACACCGCCGCCGTCGCCGGTGAACAGCTTGATCGGTTCCCAGGAGCCGACCGGTCCCTCGAGGATCGTCTGCTTGCCGCCCGCGACCGTGGTGAAGGTGTGTCCGGTGCCGAGGCTCTGGACGACACCGCCGGCCATCAGGATCAGGCCGCCGACGACCGCGATCGGCACCAGGACGCGGAAGATCGTGCGCAGCAGGTCGACCCAGAAGTTGCCGAGGTCGTCCGTGGACCGCCGGATCAGGCCCCGGACCAGGGCGAGGGCCACACAGATGCCGACCGCCGCCGACGCGAACGCCTGGACACCCAGGCCCGCCATGACAGCGAGATGCCCGGTGGCCGACTCGCCCGCGTAGTTCTGCCAGCTGGTGTTCGTCGTGAAGGAGACAGCGGTGTGCAGCGCGAGCCGCCACGGCATGCCCTCGTGCCCCGTCGACCAGGGAAGCCTTCCCTGGAGCGTGAACAGGGCGAAGAGCGCTGCGATGCTCATGACGGAGAAGGCGACCAGGGCGGTGAGATAGTGCCGCCAGGTCTGCTCCTTGTCCGGGTCGATTCCGCAGACGCGGTAGAGGGTTCTCTCTCCTCGCCAGTGCATCCCGCCGTCGAGGACGCGGGCCATGTGGTCGCCGAGCGGGACGTGCAGCCCCACGACCACGGCGAGGACGAGCGATGCCTGGATCCAGGCCGCCATGATCAGGCTCCCTGCTTCGGATACGTACGGTCGAGGGCGATGTTGAGCTCGACGACATTGATGCCGCGCTCGCCGAGCACGCCGAGCGCGCGGCCGGTGGTGTATTGCTCGATCAGCTTGTGTACGTCGGCCGCGCTCGCCCCGCGCTCACGAGCGATCCGCGGTGCCTGAAGGTTCGCGTACGCCGGGCTGATGTGCGGGTCGAGGCCGCTGCCGCTCGCGGTGACCGCGTCTGCGGGGACGGCAGGGTCCGCCGGGGCGTTCCCGCGCACGGGGACGATCACAGCGTGGCTGTAGTCCGCGCCGGGCTTCGCGCATGTGACGCGAACTCTCCTGTAGCGGGTGAGGAACGGCTTCGCCGGGCAGGCCTGGTTGAGGCTGACGGCCTGGGTGGCACGTCCGCTCGTGCCGCCGTCGTAGAAGACGCCGAGGACCGCACCCACGCCGTCGTCCGTACAGTACGGGCGCGAGCTGTCGACGCCTTCGAGGCCGCCGACGGCCTTGCTGCGCCCGCACACCAGGGTGAGCAGGCTCGGCCTGTCCTTGGTGTCGACGACGGACTCGGGGCCCTGGTTGCCGGCGCCGGACGCCGTGGCGTCGTATCCCGTACCGGCGTTGGAGGGCCGGGACTGGAAGTACTTCTTGATGGGGTTGCCCTTGGCGTCCGTGAACGTCTGGCCGATCAGCGAGGATCCGGCCGGTCTGCCGTCGGCGCCGGTCACTTCCGACGTGCCGCCGAGGCCCGGGACCTGGGCTGCCGCCACCATGGCCAGCGGATAGGCCAGGCCGGTAAGGAGAGTCAGCACGAGGACCACCCGCAACGCTGCGATGTGCTGGGCGAGCCAGTGTGGGATACGTGTCATGGTCAGATCCCCGGGACGAACTGGACGAGGGCGAAGTCGATGAACTTGATGGCCAGGAACGGGGCGATCACGCCGCCGAGTCCGTAGATCCACAGGTTGCGGGTGAGCAGGGTGGAGGCGGAGGAAGGCCGGTAGCGAACGCCGCGCAGGGCGAGCGGGATCAGCGCCACGATGACCACCGCGTTGAAGATGACCGCCGAGAGGATCGCGGACAGCGGCGAGTGCAGGTCCATGATGTTGAGCCGGTCGAGCCCCGGGTACACCGCCGCAAACATCGCGGGCAGGATCGCGAAGTACTTGGCGATGTCGTTGGCGATCGAAAACGTCGTCAACGCGCCTCGCGTGATGAGGAGTTGCTTGCCGATCTCGACGATCTCGATGATCTTCGTGGGGTCGGAGTCGAGGTCGACCATGTTGCCGGCCTCCTTGGCGGCCGACGTACCGGTGTTCATCGCCACGCCGACGTCCGCCTGCGCGAGTGCCGGGGCGTCGTTCGTACCGTCGCCCGTCATGGCGATGAGATGGCCGCCGGCCTGCTCGCGCTTGATCAGCTCCAGCTTGTCCTCGGGGGTCGCCTCGGCCAGGAAGTCGTCGACACCCGCCTCCTCGGCGATCGCCCGGGCTGTCACCGGGTTGTCACCGGTGATCATCACCGTGCGGATGCCCATGCGGCGCAGCTCGTCGAAGCGTTCGCGCAGGCCCGGTTTGACGACGTCCTTGAGGTGGACGACGCCGAGTACCTCGGCCGTGCCGTCACCCCTCGACTCCGCCACCACCAGCGGCGTACCGCCGGACGCGGAGACGTGATCCACGGTGGCGTCCAGCGCGATCGGTACCTTGCCGCCCTGCTCGCGCACCCATGCCGCGACCGACGCCGCGGCGCCCTTACGCAGCCGCTGACCGCTGGGGAGGTCGACCCCGGACATGCGGGTGGCGGCGGTGAACGGCACCCACTCGGCGCCGTTCGCGGAACGGGTGTCCTCGACGACCGAGGGGTGCTCGGTGTGGGCGTACTCGACGATCGACCGGCCCTCGGGCGTCTCGTCGGCAAGGCTGGAAAGGAGCGAGGCCTCAGCCAGCCGCTCCATGGAGACTGCCCCGACCGGAAGGAACGCGCTCGCCCGCCGGTTGCCGAAGGTGATCGTTCCGGTCTTGTCGAGCAGCAGGGTGTTGACGTCGCCCGCGGCCTCAACTGCCCGTCCGGACATGGCCAGTACGTTTCTCTGCACCAGCCGGTCCATGCCCGCGATGCCGATCGCCGAGAGCAGCGCACCGATGGTCGTCGGAATCAGACAGACCAGGAGTGAGACCAGCACGATGGCGGTGACGCCGTCCGCGGTCAGCGCCGCGGTGTCGTGCGCGGCGGCCATCGCATCCTTGGAGAAGATGGCCATCGGCTGCAGGGTCACGACCGCGATCAAGAAGACGAAGGTCAGCATGACCAGCAGCAGGTTGAGCGCCAGCTCGTTGGGGGTCTTCTGCCGGTTGGCGCCCTCGACCAGGGCGATCATCCGGTCCAGGAAGCTCTCTCCGGGTTCTTGGGCGATCCGTACGACCAGGTGGTCGGAGAGCACCCGGGTGCCTCCGGTGACGGCGCTGCGATCGCCGCCGGACTCGCGGATGACCGGCGCGGACTCACCGGTTATGGCGGACTCGTCGACGCTGGCGGCGCCCTCGATGACGTCGCCGTCACCGGGAATCAGATCCCCGGCCGGTACGGACACGATGTCGCCGCGCCTGAGCTCGGAGGCGGCGACAGCCTCTTCGACGTAGGAGTCCTCCGCCGCCCCGGGCTCCCAGCCCGCGAGCCGCCGTGCGGTGGTCTGCTGCCGGGTCTCGCGCAGAGCGTCGGCCTGCGCCTTGCCACGGCTCTCGGCCACGGCCTCGGCGAGGTTGGCGAAGACCACCGTCAGCCACAGCCAGCCGGTGATCAGCCAGCCGAAGAGGTTGGGGTGGACGACCGCTATGCCGGTGGTGAGCGCAGCACCGACCTCGGTGACGAACATGACCGGATTTCGGAACAGGGCCACCGGATTCAGCTTGCGGAGCGCCTGGGGGAGCGCGAGCCACAGCTGTTTGGGATCGAGCATTCCGGCACCGACCCGGCGCGGCCGTTCTTCGCGCGGAGGTGGCACGTCGTGGACGGGGGCGGGTTCGACCGTGGCGGGGGCGGACATCAGAACTTCTCCGGCTTGATCAGGGCAAAGATCAGATAGGCGAGCAGTGCGACGGCCACGACCAGGCCGACGGTGTTTTCGACGGTCATCGAGACCTCGTCCTCACACATTGGGGTATGCGAACAGGGGGCACTTGGTGACCTTTCGGGCCATTCGTGGTGTGGGTCGAGCGGCGTCCGCCGAGAGGGGGGTTTCGGCGGACGCCGGGAATGGGGGCTGGTGGACACCGCGACGACGGGCGGTCGGCCGACCAGGTTGTATCCGGAGGCCATGGAGAGGTGGTAGGCCCCGGCTGTGGGAACGGCGAGAAGGTATGTCGCCCGGGAGGGCTACGTCGTCGGCGAGGAGGTAGCCGGCTTCGCAGTGCCGGCCCACGACGGTGACGAGGCGGGGCGGCGCCGACGAGGGGCGGCCGATGAGACGGCACCGACGTGCTGGGGATGCCAGCGGCTCCAGGAGTTCTCGCGCTCACGGACCTTGGCCGCGGTGCGGTGGGCCGCGGGGGCGGAGAACTGCGGGTCGACGGTGAGGGTGGTCACACCCAGGGAGGCCGCGAGAGCGCGCAGTGCGGGTTCGGAGAGCCTGATGCCGGCCTGGTCCGTGCCCAGGGTGGCGGTGAGCTTCTCCGCCGAGGTGAATCCGACGGCCGTGCGGCCGCCCAGGGGGGTGCGGAAGAACCGCGTCGTACATCCGGAGGGCCCCGACCGGACAGGGACGTAGAGAAGTCCGGCCGGGAACCGTTCAGAAGGCTCGGGGTCCTCGGGAAACTCGATGGGAGACATGGTGCTGCTCCTCGCAGGAGGCGACTGGTGTCGTCCGGTCGGACCGGCCGGGCGTTTCACTGAAGCTATGCCCGCCTGTCGGAGACGGGCCGCCACACTGACGGATACTTGACGCCGAGCCCCCACCCCGTAACGCGACGCTGACGGGCCACGGCGTTCCTGGTCAGCCTGGCGCCAGGGCCTTCGGGCAGACCTCACAGGGACGGCGCCCTCACGGTAGGCGTCGCGGACCTGGGCGAGGACGGCGACAAGGGCACCTGCCACTCGCCCTTGTGCGACAGGCTCTCAACACCCCTGCGGGGCTGCCCGCTGCCCGTGGGCGCCACGGAGGATCGGCCGCGCGCGACGCCACATGTCCTGGTGCACCGCACCACACGGTAGATCCGCTGTATGCCGCGCGGATTCGGGTCGCCTCCTCGGTGATGTTCTCTCTTCAGAGTTCTGCGCCTTGCGGCAACACGACATCAGGCTGCGCCGAGTGAATCCCTGCAGTTCACCGTCATCCCATCGGCCCACAGAGCATCAGGGCATTCTCGGGGTCATCTGATATAGCGTCAGAATCGCATCGACCTCGCATTCCACGTCAACGCCAAATCCCAACCGGGTGGGCCGAACAGGCCTGCCCCGATGACTCTGCGGGGTGTCTCGCGCATGTCGGACGTCGCGTACATCGGCCTCACGGTCGTGGTGTTTGCCCTCATCGGCCTGGCCGCCAAGGGGGTCGGACGCCTGTGAGCGTGGAGAACATCGTCGGCCTGATCGTCGCCGCGTGCCTCGTGGTCTACCTGGTCGTCTGCCTGATCTTCCCTGAGAAGTTCTAGGAGACAGCCCGATGACCGACACCCTCGCGGGATGGCTCCAGGTACTCGCCCTGGTGGTCGCGCTAGGTCTCACGTTCCGCCCGCTGGGCGGCTACATTGCCCGCGTCCTGACCACCGACCATCATTGGACGGCTGAACGCCTGATCTACCGGGCAGGTGGAGTGAACGGCGACGCCGACCAGAAGTGGTCGGTCTACCTGCGCAGCATCCTGGCCTTCTCCGCGGTCTCGGTACTGTTCCTGTACGCGTTTCTGCGCCTGCAGAACCATCTCCTGCTGTCCCTGGGAATGAAGCCCGTCACCACGGACCAGTCGTTCAACACCGCGGCATCCTTCGTCACCAATACCAACTGGCAGTCGTACTCCGGCGAGTCGACGATGGGTCATCTGGTCCAGATGGCGGGCCTCGCGGTTCAGAACTTCGTCTCCGCGGCCGTGGGTATCGCCGTCGTCGCGGCGCTGATCCGGGGCTTCAGCAGGAAGATGACCGATCGCGTCGGGAATTTCTGGGTGGACCTGACACGAATCGTGCTGCGCGTTCTGCTGCCCCTTGCGTTCGTCTTCGCGATCGTTCTGGTGGCCGCCGGTGCCGTTCAGAATTTCCATGGCATCCACGACATCACCACCATCGCGGGCGGGCACCAGAGCATGACCGGCGGCCCCGTCGCCTCCCAGGAGACCATCAAGCAACTGGGCACCAACGGCGGTGGTTTCTACAACGCGAACTCCGCGCACCCCTTCGAGAACCCCAACGCCTTCACCAACTTGATCGAGATCTACCTCATGCTGGTCATCGCGTTCTCGCTCCCGCGGACCTTCGGGACGATGATCGGTGACAACCGCCAGGGCTACGCGATCGTCGCCGTGATGGCATCGCTCTGGGTCGCGTCGGTCGCCATCGTGACCGCCAACGAGCTGCACAGCGTAAGCAGCGCGGCCGGTCATGCGGCCGGCGGAATGATGGAGGGCAAGGAGACACGGTTCGGGATCTGGGCCTCGGCTCTGTTCGCCGTGTCGACCACCCTCACGTCGTGCGGAGCGGTCAACTCCTTCCATGACTCGTACACGCCGGGCGGCGGCGGAATGACGATCTTCAACATGATGCTGGGTGAGATCGCGCCCGGCGGCGCCGGCTCGGGGCTCTACGGGATCCTGATCCTGGCGATCGTCGCGGTGTTCGTCGCCGGGCTGATGGTCGGCCGTACGCCCGAGTACCTGGGCAAGAAGCTTCGGGGCCAGGAGATGAAGTTCGCCTCGCTCTACATCCTGACCACGCCCGCGCTCGCGCTGGTCGGCGCGGGGCTGGCGATGGCGTTCCCGGGGGAGAGGGCGGCCATGCTCAATTCCGGGCCGCACGGCTTCTCCGAGGTCCTGTACGCCTTCGCGTCGGCTGCGAACAACAACGGCTCGGCATTCGCAGGGCTGAGCGTCAATACCGTCTGGTACAACACCACACTTGGTGTGGTCATGCTCGTCGGCCGGTTCCTGCCGATGGTGTTCGTCCTGGCGCTCGCCGGCTCGCTCGCCGGGCAGCAGCCTGTACCGGTCACCGCGGGCACCCTGCCCACTCACCGGCCGCAGTTCGTCGGGCTGTTGACCGGAGTGATCCTCATCGTTGTCGGTCTGACATACTTCCCGGCGCTCGCGCTCGGCCCCCTCGCGGAGGGTCTGCACTGATGTCCACGACCGCCACTCCCGCTCCCACCCCGCCGAGCGCCGGGCGTCAGCAGCACCGGGTCTCGGGCGGACTGCTCGATCCCAAGCAGCTACTGACGTCCTTCCCCGACGCCTTGCACAAGCTGGATCCGCGCTCGATGGTCCACAACCCCGTCATGTTCGTGGTGGAGGTCGGGGCGGTGCTGACCACGTTGTCGGCCATCAGGACGCCCAGTGTCTTCGCCTGGGTGATCACGGCGTGGCTCTGGCTGACGTCGGTCTTCGCCAATCTCGCCGAAGCCGTGGCCGAGGGACGCGGCAAGGCCCAGGCGGAGACTCTGCGCCGCACGAAGACCACGACGATGGCCCGCCGTCTCACCGGCTGGCGGCCGGGCGCGACCGACGCCGCAGAGGAGGAAGTTCCGGGTGTCGACCTCCGACTGAGCGATCATGTCGTCGTCGAGGCCGGGCAGATCATCCCCGGCGACGGCGATGTGGTCGAGGGCATCGCGAGCGTCGACGAATCGGCCATCACGGGCGAGTCGGCGCCGGTGATCCGCGAGTCGGGCGGCGACCGGTCGGCGGTGACGGGCGGCACCAAGGTGCTCTCGGACCGGATCGTCGTGAGGATCACCTCGAAACCGGGGGAGACCTTCATCGACCGGATGATCGCACTCGTGGAGGGGGCAGCGCGGCAGAAGACGCCGAACGAGATCGCGCTCAACATCCTGCTGGCATCGCTCACGATCGTCTTCCTGATCGCGGTGGCGACCCTGCAGCCCTTCGCCGTCTTCGCAGGGGCCGAGCAGACCATCGTCATCCTCGTCGCCCTCGTGGTGGCCTTGATCCCCACGACGATCGGCGCGCTGCTGTCGGCGATCGGCATCGCGGGCATGGACCGGCTCGTGCAGCGCAACGTGCTGGCGATGTCCGGGCGTGCGGTGGAAGCCGCGGGTGACGTCAACACGCTCCTGCTCGACAAGACCGGCACCATCACCCTCGGCAACCGCCAGGCCGCCGAATTCCTGCCGGTGGACGGGGTGAGCGTCGAGGAACTCGCGGACGCCTCCCAGCTGTCGTCGATCGCCGACGAGACGCCCGAGGGCCGCTCGATCGTCGTCCTCGCCAAGCAGGAGTACGCGCTACGTGGCCGTAGCGAGGGAGAGCTGGCCCAGGCACAGTTCGTACCCTTCACCGCTCAGAGCCGGATGAGCGGTGTCGACCTCAACGATCCTCAGGAGAACCGGTTCTTGCGCAAGGGAGCGGCGACGGCGGTGATGCGCTGGGTCCGTGAAAACGGCGGCCAACCCACGGCGGAGGTCGGCGGCATCGTCGACGGAATCTCTGCGAGCGGCGGCACCCCCTTGGTCGTCGGCGAGGTGATCCGGCATGGCGATGCGCCCGGCGCCCGCGTTCTCGGTGTCATCCACCTCAAGGACGGCGTCAAGGAAGGGATGCGCGAACGCTTCGACGAACTGCGCCGCATGGGCATCAAGACCGTCATGATCACCGGCGACAACCCGCTGACCGCGCGCGCCATCGCCCAGGAGGCAGGGGTGGACGACTTCCTCGCCGAGGCCACGCCCGAGGACAAGATGGCCCTGATCCGGCGTGAGCAGGCGGGCGGCAAGCTGGTCGCGATGACGGGCGACGGTACGAACGACGCGCCCGCGCTGGCTCAGGCGGACGTCGGCGTGGCGATGAACACCGGTACCTCGGCCGCCAAGGAGGCCGGGAACATGGTGGACCTGGACTCCAACCCGACCAAGCTCATCGAGATCGTCGAGATCGGCAAGCAGTTGCTGATGACCCGCGGTGCGCTGACGACCTTCTCGATCGCCAACGACGTGGCGAAGTACTTCGCGATCATCCCCGCGATGTTCGCGGTGGTCTACCCGGGCCTGGACAAGCTGAACATCATGCGCCTGCACAGCCCGACCTCGGCGATCACCTCCGCGATCGTCTTCAACGCGCTGATCATCATCGCACTGATCCCGCTCGCGCTGCGTGGCGTGCGATACCGGCCGTCCTCCGCCGCGAAGCTGCTCAGCCGCAACATCTGGATGTACGGGCTCGGCGGGCTGGTACTGCCCTTCGTGGGCATCAAGTTGCTCGACCTCGTCATCCAGTTCATCCCCGGCCTGCGCTGACAGACGGCCCGACGAGAGAAGAAGGCGATCCCACGGTGCGCACCAACCTTCCCCGCGTACTCCAGCACCATCTGACCGCCTTGCGGATGCTGCTGGCGTTCACCGTGATCACCGGTATCGGCTATCCGCTGCTCGTCACCGGCATCGCCCAGGCCGGCCTCTCGCACCAGGCCAACGGCGCCCTGCTGACGACGAACGGCACGCCGGTGGCCTCGAGCCTGATCGGCCAGAACTTCGCCCTGCCGAAGAAGAATCCAGACGACGCGCAGGAGCCGCTGCGCCCGGACCCCAAGTGGTTCCAGCCCCGGCCGTCCGTGGGCGGCTACGACCCCATGAACTCCGGCGCCTCCAACCTGGGCCCGAACAACACCGACCTGATCAAGACCGTCAGGATCCGCCGCGCCGCCGTCGCGGCCTTCGACGGGGTCCCGCCCGCATCGGTCCCCGCAGACGCGGTCACCGCCAGCGGTTCCGGGCTCGACCCGGCGGTCTCCCCGGCCTACGCGTACGAACAGGTCGATCGCGTCGCGAAGGTCCGCCACCTCGCCCCCGTCAAGGTCAGGACGCTGGTCGCCCACCACGTCCAGGCACGTGTTCTCGGTTTTCTGGGTCAGAGAAGCGTCAACGTCGTCGAACTCAACCACGCGCTGGCCAACCTGATGTGACCAGAATGTGGGGGCGCCTGTGCGAGGGCGGCCAAGGCGAGGACACACATCGGAGCGGGGCGTGACATGGACGTGGGTGCCGTGGCCGAACTGGCGGGGATCGCCGCGTTCGGAGGCATGTTCGCCGTCCTTGTGGGGGTCTACGGCTTGCGCCAGGCACGACGAGTGAGCGAGACGGGCGTACGTGTCCAGGCGCTCGTCAAGCGACACCCGGGAGAGGTCCGTGAGGAGTCGGCCCTGCTGCGCCCGCTGCTCCAGTTCGTGACGGAGGACGACAGGGTGATGGAAGTCGTCTGTCCCGTTCCCTCCACCCGGCGACAGCCGTTCAGTGACGGCGACAACGTACATGTCTCCTACGATCCGGCCGACCCGCGAAACGTCGTGGTCCACGGGCGGGAGCGCTTGGGTCCTGAACGCGTATTCATCGCCGGGGGCGCCTTCGTCGTGCTGCTCTCGGTGACTCTGCTCGTTGTCGTGATCGCGGGTCGGTGACGGATCCGGAGCGCTTTTCGTCGTGCCCCTCCGGACGGCGTCCGAGCAGAGGTCCACCGAGCCGGTCGATGCGGACTACGTCGGCGCCCAGGCCGATGAGGATCACACAGGGGAGGGCGAACTGGTCCAGATCCGTGCAAAAAGAACGTTCAACCCCGTGCGGCGACGCATTCCGTGCCGTGGTGTGGCCATGGGGTCCGGTCGCGGGATGCGCTCAGGCGGCACCGTTTGAATGTTCAAAGTAGCGGGGGGTTGCGAGCTGCTGTCGGTTTACTGCATTGAAGTGAGTGATGGTGAGCGGGAGTGAGTCCTGTGGGTGGGTTTGTGGGGGTGGGAACGAAGGTTCTGGGGTCGAATTGGTGACCTCGGTGGCTGTCGCTCGTTGGGTCGGGTGACAGGTGTACGGCCTTGAGCGAGGGGTGATGTGGTGGGCGGCGTGCGGGAACTGGCCGTGTCCTTCGTGGTGTCTGGGCCGTGCGGGGTGGCGGTCCGGGACCGTCTCAAACACCTGACCGCCCAGGACGAGAGGGTGCTGCGTGCGGTCGGTGCGCATCAGGGTGCGCTGGCTTCCGGTGATCTCAAGGCCCGCTGTGCGGATGGTCTGGAGCACGGTGCGCAGACCTGGGCGGCGCGTAAGCGGGAGCTGACGGCACTGTCGTCGTCGCGGATCGCGGGTGCGATCACCAAGGCCACGCATGATCAGTGGGCGCTCGCACGCCGCTGCCAGGCGGCGTACATCCAGAACCTGGCGGCCGGGATCAAGACGCTGCGGCACCGGCTGTCCCTCCCGATCGGGGAGAGGGGCACCAAGCGCGCGGCGGGTGGCTACCGGTCGAGGAACGAGTGGTTCCACAAGTCCCGCCGCCTCGCGGCACTGGTGGCGCGGCACACGGCGGCTGTCGCCGAGTGGCAGGCCGGGCGGGTGCGGGTGGTGCGGGGCGGCAAGCGTCTTTTGAACACCCGCCACCACCTCACCGAGGCCCGTCTCACCGAGGACGAGTGGCGGCAACGGTGGGAGGCGGAACGCGGTTCCTCGCTGCCGATGGTGAGTCGGGGAAGCGGTTCGGGAACGAGACGATCCGCGTCACCCTGGACGGCGAAGTGTCCATCAAGCTGCCCGTTCCGCTCGCGCACCTGGCCAACACCCGGCACGGCCGGTACATCCTCACCGCCCGTATCGCGTTCGCGCACCGGGGTGCGGAGTGGGCCGACCGCATCGAAGCCAACCGGGCCGTGGCCTACCGCATCCACCTCGATACGGAGCGAGGCCGCTGGTACCTGACCGCATCCTGGCAACGCCCCATCGTGCAGACCATCCCGTTGGAGACCGCCCGCGCCCGGGGCATGATCGGTGTCGACACCAACGCGGACCACTTCGCCGCCTACCGGCTCGACCGGCACGGCAACCCCATCGATGGGCCCCGGCGGTTCTTCTACGACCTGTCCGGGACCACCGGTCACCGCGACGCACAGATCCGCCACGCCCTGACCCGACTGATCAACTGGGCCAAGTGTGCCGGTGTCGCCGCGATCGGCATCGAAGACCTCGACTTCACGCCTGAGTAGACGGCAGCTCATCTCCGGCATGCCGACCGGGAAGCTCAAGGCCCGGCTGGTATCGATGGCCGCCGAGCACGGCCGAGCGTTGTCGCGGTCGACCCCGCCTACACCAGCCTGTGGGGTGCCCAGCACTGGCAGAAACCCCTGACCACCCCACACCGAAAGATGTCCCGTCACGATGCCGCCGGTATCGCGATCGGGAGACGCGCCCTCGGACACCCGGTCCGGCGTCGGACGGCACCGGCCCCACACGACCGGAGTGATCGTGCGGGGCATCGGACCGCCCAGGCCGGACCAGGCGACCGGGGACGTGAAGGAACCCGCCCACCCACCACGGACCGGCCCCCTGGAGGGCCGTCGCCGAGCGGGAAGCGAAAGCGGGGGACCAGTGCATCCAACACCGTTCGGGATGCGCCCAGTACGCAGCAGTGGGTCCAGGACTCACTTATGTGCACTGGCTAGGAACGGTTAGCATATGAGCACCGCCTAGCTCGAAAGATAAACCTGTGACTGTCAATGAGGACTCGTTCACCAGCTGGAAGAACCGCGAGAGGATCGCGGAGTCGATGATCCCGATCATCGGGAAGTTGCACCGGGAGCGGGACGTCACGATCCTGCTTCACAGCCGCTCCTTGGTGAACAAGTCAGTGGTCAGCATCCTCAAGACCCACCGATTCGCCCGGCAGATCGCCGGTGAGGAACTCTCGGTCACCGAGACGCTGCCGTTCCTGCAGGCTCTCGCCACGCTCGATCTCGGCCCTTCCCAGATCGACATCGGCATGCTCGCCGCAACGTACAAGACCGACGACCGCGGTCTCTCGGTGGAGGAGTTCACCGCCGGAGCCGTCGCCGGCGCCACGGGTGCCAACAAGATGGAGCGCAGCGAGCCGCGCGATGTCGTCCTTTACGGCTTCGGCCGCATCGGCCGCCTCGTCGCCCGCCTGCTCATCGAGAAGGCCGGCTCCGGCAACGGCCTGCGGCTGCGTGCCATCGTCGTCCGTCAGGGCGGCGACCAGGACATCGTCAAGCGCGCCTCCCTGCTGCGCCGCGACTCGATCCACGGCCAGTTCCAGGGCACGATCACCGTCGACGAGGCGAACAGCACGATCATCGCCAACGGCAACGAGATCAAGGTGATCTATGCCAACGACCCGTCGGAGGTCGACTACACGGCGTATGGCATCAAGGACGCCATCCTCATCGACAACACCGGCAAGTGGCGCGACCGCGAGGGCCTCTCGAAGCACCTGCGCCCCGGCATCGACAAGGTCGTCCTGACCGCTCCGGGCAAGGGTGACGTCCCCAACATCGTGCACGGCGTCAACCACGACATGATCAAGCCGGACGAGCAGATCCTGTCCTGCGCGTCCTGCACCACCAACGCGATCGTCCCGCCCCTGAAGGCGATGGCGGACGAGTACGGCGTCCTGCGCGGCCACGTGGAGACCGTCCACTCGTTCACCAACGACCAGAACCTGCTGGACAACTATCACAGCGCCGACCGCCGCGGGCGCTCGGCGCCGCTCAACATGGTCATCACCGAGACCGGTGCCGCCTCCGCCGTAGCCAAGGCGCTGCCCGACCTCAAGGCGCCGATCACCGGCAGCTCGATCCGGGTCCCGGTGCCGGACGTCTCGATCGCGATCCTCAGCCTGCGGCTCGGGCGCGAGACCACCCGCGAGGAGGTCCTCGACTACCTCCGCAACGTCTCGCTGACCTCGCCGCTCAAGCGCCAGATCGACTTCACCACCGCCCCCGACGCGGTCTCGAGCGATTTCATCGGCTCGCGCCACGCCTCGATCGTCGACGCCGGCGCCACCAAGGTCGAGGGCGACAACGCGATCCTCTACCTGTGGTACGACAACGAGTTCGGCTATTCCTGCCAGGTCATCCGGGTCGTCCAGCACGTCTCCGGGGTGGAGTACCCGACCTACCCGGTTCCGGCGGTCTGATCTCGGTGGACTGTCCGATCCGCTGTCCCGGCGGGTAGGGCGGCGGTGGGGCGGCAGCCGATCCCGATGGGTATCCGGTTGCTCTCCCACCGCCGGCCGGGCTGGTGTCGGCCTCGCACCGGCCAGGGAGCTCGCCGGCACTCGGACGCCGCGGAAGACGTGGTTGACGAGGGATGGCGGCCTCGGCCTGGGGCATTTCGGTCTCCAGGGGCGTGAGCAGGTCCTCACCCCAGGAATGTCGTAGTGGTCGCCACGAACCGGTCGGCGTCGTCGAGCCAGGGATAGTGCCCCGCCCCCGGCTGCACCACGAGCGTGGCGTCAGGGAACAGCCCCGCGAACTCGGCCGCCGACTGAGGTGGGCTGTTCAAGTCGCACTCTCCGGCGACCAGCAGGACGGGTGCCTCGCAGGAGGCGAGCGCCGCACGAGTGGCCTCCGGGCTGAAGGCACCCTCGGCCGCGAAGAGAGCGACAGCTTCCTGGTTGCTCGGCCGGCCGGCTGCGTGGTGCTTCTGTGCCACGGCGTCCCAGCGGCCGTAGAAGAAGGGGGTGATGGCCTCCGAGTCGCTGCCCGTGCCCGTGGTGAGCGCCTCCAAGGCGGCGAACGCCGCCGGGAACCACGGCTCGTTTCTACGAAGCTGTGCGAGCTCGCGTCGCGTCTCCCCGGTGATCGCTATACCGACAGCTCTCGTGCTGGGGCCGATCAAAGCGAGCTTGCTGACGTTCTTCGGGTACCGAGCCACGTACTGCGTCGCAATGTTCGTGCCGGCGGAGTGGCCGAGCAGGTCCATCCGGGGAAGCCCGAGGTGTTCGCGCAGCGCCTCGACGTCGTCGACCAGGCGATCGCAGCGGTAGGAGGAGGTGTCTTCGGGAATCGCGGACCGGCCGGTGCCGCGCAGGTCCAGGACGATCAGCCGGCGGTGCGTGGACAGGCCGCCGAGGTCGCCGAGGTAGCGGGAGTCCGTGGGACCTCCCGGGAGGCAGACGACCGGGTCGCCGTCTCCGATCATGCGGTAGGCGAGCCGGGTTCCGTCAGCTGCGGAGAAGGTAGGCATGACAGGAACCCTGCCAGCTACAACCAGGTTATACAACCCGGTTATGACTGTGGAGCGCTCGGGTATATAACCGAGCTATGGCAGGCGAAGAGGACACACATCGGAACCCCGAGACGCTGACCGAGGAACAGGCCGAGCGGATGCTCGCCGGCATGAACGAGGTCATCCGTGCGGGCGAGGAGATGCGGAAGCTGCGCACCGAAATGATCAAGCTGTTCGCCGGCTTCGGCTGGACCCAGGACAGAATTGCCCAGCTCACCGACATGAGTCAGCCCGCCGTGTCCAAGCAGGTGACGAAGTACAGGACGGGCGACCCGCTGCCCCCGACGAATCTCTCCCTCGATCAGCACGACGAGCCCTGGCTCGAAGGACGCCTGTGGGGCCTTGCCGAGGAAATCTCCGAGATCTTCTACGACACCGCCCGTTGTACGCGCTACGTCCACGCCATCGCCCGGGGAAAGAAGCGCTTCACGCCCCAGAATGTCGACGAGTTGCGGCGCCTCGTCGAAGAGGACCTGATGCTGCATCAGGCGGAGATGCCCGGCAGCTACCGGAACGCCTACGACCAGATCAGCCGTGGTCTCGACATCCCCTCGAAGGTCACCACCACCACCGCTTCGGCGTCTGTGCGTCGCGCCCTCGCACACCAGATCCAGCGCGACCGTCTCAGGGGTGACGCCTGAGAGCCTGTCGGGTGGCCTTCGATCGGATAGCGGGCGCGGTCTGGTGCGTGCGATTCCAAGGCGCCGGAGTGTCCTCGATGGGGGTCCCCTGCTCGAGCGAAGCCGAGAGCTTGGGGGAGGAGCTACTAGGGCATTTCGGCAACGCGGGAAGCGTGCTTGCCAGGGCGTGGCCGCCCGATCAGAGGTCACCCGACAGGCTCTGAGTCCCGCGGATCGGTGGCCGTCCGGCCACCGCTCAACGGCCGGTATTCCAATGGATCGCCGTGGTGGCACGTTGTTACAGTCCGCGAATGACTCGACGTGTTCCCGCCACAGGCGGCGAAAAGGAAAGTTTGCGCATCAGTCTCGACCGGCACCGCGATGTCGTGCTCTGGAAACTCCGGGGTCTCGACGAGGATCAGGTGCGACGGCAGATGACGCCGTCCGGGACTTCCCTGTTGGGGCTCGTGAAGCACTTGGCGGCCACTGAGTACGGCTGGTTCAGCGAGACCTTCGGACGCGAGACGGAACCACTCCCGTTCGACGACGACGACCCGGAGGCCGATCTGCGCCCGACGCCCTCGGAGACGACCGCGGACATCGTGGCGTTCTACGGCCGCGCCCGTGCCGCGTCCGACAAGGTGATCGACGAGCTGGAGATCGACAGCGTAGGCACCGCGTGGCACGGCGAATCCGTGTCGCTGCGCTGGACGCTCATCCATATGATCGAGGAAACCGCGCGTCACGTCGGGCATATGGACATCGTGCGCGAACTCGTGGACGGGCGAACCGGCGACCACCCGCAGGACTGAAACCGCATCGTCCGCTCCTGGCCGCGCCGCCGTGGCATCCGGCATGTGATCCCGGAGAAGTCGGACCCCAAGTCCGCCCGCCTGCGGCGTGGTTCGGCAGGCGGACGGCCACCCGGCTTCGATTCCGAGGGGTGCAAGAAGCGCAACACGGTCGAGCGGGCGATCAATGAGGTGAAATGCTTTAGGGTCGTGGCCGCGCGTTATGACAAGCGCGGGTACGTCTATCCGGGCACCGGCCCCTGCGCTCGGTGCAGATGGTGCGTTTCTTGAAGTCATGGTTGTGCCAGGAGTCGGTGCGCTCGACAACCTGGCGGGCGCGGGCTCGACTCCATTCCGTCGCGGCGTACCAAGTAGCCTTGCGACGTGACGATGCACAGGACCGTCGACGTGACTGTTGACGCGATGATCGAGGACCTCAGGAAACTCGTCGAAATCGAGTCTCCCTCGCGCGATCTCGACGCCCTGGCAGCATCGGCCAAAGCCGTCGCTGCTGTCATCGAGAGCCGCCTCGGTGGGCAGGCCGTCCTGGTTGAGAGCGAAGCCGGGCCGCACGTCCACTGGTCAACTGGTGACGATCCCGAAGTTCTGATCCTCGGTCACCATGACACGGTGTTTCCGCTCGGCACCCTTGAACGCCGCCCGTTCATGGTCGAAGACGGGCACGCAACCGGCCCCGGGGTCTTCGACATGCTCGGCGGTTTGGTCCAGGCCGTTCATGGCCTGGCAACGCTCGACGACCTGTCAGGCGTCGAAATTCTGGTGACCGCCGACGAAGAGGTCGGCTCCCGCTCCTCTCGAGCGCTCATCGAAGAACGAGCCCTTGCCTGCGGCGCGGTACTCGTGCTCGAGGGGGCCGCTGACGGCGGAGCCCTGAAGACCGGCCGTAAGGGCTGTGGCACGTTCCAGGTCTCCATCGCGGGCCGGGCGTCGCACGCAGGTCTTGAACCCGCAGCCGGGGTCAACGCCCTGATCGAAGCGTCGCATCAGGTGCTGGACATCGCAGCGCTTGGTCGACCCGATATCGGCACGACTGTCACCCCGACCGTCGCGTCCGCAGGAACTCTGGACAACGTCGTTCCCGCGGAGGCGACCGTCATCGTCGACGTCCGGGTCGAGTCGACCGGTGAGAAGGACAGAGTCGAATCTGCGTTCGCGGCACTGGCTCCGCATCTCGACGGGGCGGCGATCGCGGTTCAGGGAGCTGTCGGCCGACCCCCGATGCCCGAGTCGGCGTCGGCCGAGCTCTTCGCGGTGGCCAAGCAGCTGCTTCCTGACCTCGAAGGCAAAGCAGTCGGCGGCGGAAGCGACGGCAACTTCACGGCCGCACTGGGGGTGCCGACGCTCGATGGCCTCGGAGCAGTCGGGGGCGGTGCCCACGCCGACCACGAGTACCTGGTGATCGAAGCCATGGCCGAGCGGGCGAATCTTGTTGCCGGACTGGTGAACGCGATTCGTGTCAGTCGGCGGTGAGCACCGCGGCTCCGTTCACCCGGTCCGCGGCCAGGTCGGCCAGTGCTTGATCGGCCCGCTTCAGGGGGTACCGGCTGACGGTGACCTGGATACCGATGCGCTCGGCGAGCTCGAGGAACTCGCGGCCGTCCTGGCGGGTGTTGGAGGTGACGCTGCGCAGATTCCGTTCCTGGAAGAGATGCCGCTGGTAGTTGAGCACGGGAATGTCGGAAAGATGGATTCCGGCGATCGCGAGGGTGCCCGACCGGTCCAGCGCCTCCAGAGCCACCGGGACCAGGTCACCCACCGGAGCGAACAGGATCGCCGAGTCCAACGGCTCGGGTGGACTGTCGTGGGCACCGCCGACCGATGAGGCACCCAGCGACATGGCGAGTTCACGCGCCTGCGCGGAACGCGTCATCACATGGACGGTCGCGCCCTCGGACAGGGCTACCTGGGCGGCCAGATGGGCCGACGCGCCGAAGCCGTAGATTCCGAGCCGGCCGCCCGTCGGCAACGCGCTCCGCCTCAGCGACCGGTAGCCGATGATTCCGGCGCACAGGAGAGGAGCGAGCAAGGCCGCGTCCTGTGCCTCGGGGAGACGATAGGCGAACGCCTCGGGAACGAGGACGAAGTCTGCGAATCCGCCGTCCCTGTCCCATCCCGTGTACGTGGACCTGGGGCATAGATTCTCCCGTCCCGCTCTGCAGTAACGGCAGGACCCGCAGGTATGGCGCAACCAGGCGCCGCCGACCCGGTCACCCACGCGGAACATGCTGACCGACCCGCCGACGGACGCCACACGGCCGACGATCTCGTGGCCGGGAATGGTCGACGGACGGTGGGGGGTGAGATCACCCTCGGCGAGGTGAAGGTCCGTGCGGCAGACACCGCACGCTTCAACCTCCAGCAGAAGTTCATCCGGGCCGGGCGCGGACACCGGGCGATGTGTCGGTACCAGGGGACCCGTACGCATGGGCCCAGGTGTCCCGACGGCCCAGCCGTTGAGCATCTGTGTGGCGTGGTCGGATCGCCCCATGGTCCCAGCCTGCGGCTGCCGGGCGGGTCCGGCAAACCGGCCGTCGTCTCGCTCGAGCACCCCCGTGCGCCGCCGGCATGGACGGATCGGAGTGCAGCCTGCGGGCAGCGGGCCGGTCAGCGGCGAGAGCAGAGCGGATGCGACCACCGCCCTGCTTGTCGTTTCTCGGCCCGCCTCGTGACGCTCGGTCCGGAATGGTTCTACGGTTCGATCCCGGTTGGGCCGGCCGACACGACGGTCCTCCGACGTGAACGTGTGTCCCACCGCAGGATTGCCGTGGACGCGCCTGGGCACATACCCGGTGAGCGCCAGGAGGTGGTGGCAGTGAGCCGCATCAGAATCGTCCGCCGCCCACCGCCGGTCTCGGGGCCGCCGCCCCTCGACCTGCGAACCCCGTCCGGGCGGCCTCTTCCCTACTGAGAACCACGACGCGCCCGCGTCCTGGAACCGTGATGCCAGAATCTGCCGGCCGCACCCGAGCCCCGACGTCCGCGTGGACTGCTCTTCGCCGACCTGGTCAGTAGCGGGCGCTGCTGGCCTGCAGCAGCGGGGACACCGTCGAGGGGCGCCCGTCCACGGTGGCTCCGCCGAACTGGATCATCGGCGCCAATGCCCTGTTGTTGTCGGCGGGGAAGTTCAGCATGGGGGCGGACACGTCATCCAGCACACCGCGCTGGGCCTCGGTGAGGGTCAGGTCCAGGGCATGCAGGTTCGCCTCGAACTGGTCGATGCGGCGCGCGCCGACCAGAGTGGAGGTGATCCCGGGACGACCCTGCACCCAGGCCAGGGCCACTGCGGCGGCGCTGGCGCCCACTTCGCCGGCGACGGCGTTGAGCGCGTCGATCACGACATAGTCGGCCTCGCTCGGGGCACCGACCAGCTGCGTGCGCGTGGTGTCGACCGGGCCCGTGGCGGCGCTGGAGTACTTGCCGGACAGGAACCCGCTCTTCAGCGGGCCCCATGGCATCACACCCATGCCCAGAGCCTGAGCCATGGGGATCAACTCCCCCTCCGAGGTGCGCTCGAGCAGGGAGTACTCCAACTGCAGCGCGATGATCGGAGCCCACCCGCGGAAGCGCGCGATGGTTGCCGCCTCGGCAGCAGCCCACGCCGGCACGTCGGAGAATCCGACATAGCGGACCTTGCCGTCGCGGATCATGTCATCCAGTGCGCGGAGCGTCTCCTCGACCGGCGTGGCCGGGTCGAAATTGTGCAGCCAGTAGATGTCGACGTAGTCGGTCTGCAGACGCCGCAGCGAGTTCTCCAGCTGTTGCACGATCGCCTTCCGGCCGGGTCCGCCGCCGTTGGGGTCGTTCTCGTACAGGTTGCCGAAGAACTTCGTCCCGATCACGACCCGATCACGCAGCGTGGACCGGCTCGCGAAGTAGTCGCCGATGATCTTCTCGGAGTGGCCGTTGGTGTAGATGTTGGCGGTGTCGATCGAGTTGCCGCCCCGGTCCAGATAGGCAGCCAGAATGTTCACGGACTCCTGTGGGCTGCTGCCCCACCCGAGATCCTCACCGAAGGTCATCGTGCCCAGCGTGAAGGGGCTGACGCGCAGACCCGAGCGGCCGAGCGTTACGTAGGAATCGAGCGACATGGCGGAACTCCCTGGTGGAACGATGTTCGGGGACGCCGTGGAGGCCGTCCCAGTGCCCCTCCATTCGACCCCGCCGCCTGGCGATCTCCTAGACCGATGTGCGCGGATCGTTGCACAATCCGCTCAACCTTGCCCCGATCGCGTTGGCCTCGCGCACCATGCCATGGTCCACTGGTGTGGTGCATCACCTGGACGAAATCCGTAGCCGGATCGCGCGGCTTGCCGCAGGCAGCCCACGCCCGGTGCGGGTCGAGGGAATGACGGTGTTCTCGACCGAGCACGTGACCGAACCGCTGGGCACGGTCACCGAACCCGTGATCGCTCTGGTGGCCCAGGGGGCGAAGCGCTCGGTTCTCAATGACCGCGTATTCGACTACCACTCGGGCCAGTACCTCGTCGCGACTGTCGACCTTCCCCTGACCTCACAGATCACCGACGCCACGCCCACCGAGCCGTTTCTCGCGTTCGGGCTTCCGTTGCAACCGGAGATCGTCGCGCAACTGCTGGTGGAAGCCGGCCCCACCGGCCACCCCTCTCATGACGGACCGGGCATCGCGACCAGCAATGCCGACGACGAGCTGCTCGACGCCGTCGTCCGGCTGCTGCGCCTGCTGGACGAGCCACGTGACATCCCGGTGCTGGCGCCCGGCGTGCGACGCGAGATTCATTGGCGACTGCTGAACGGGCCCCAGGCGGCCCTGGTCAGGCAGATCGGCCTGGCCGACAGTCGCATGACCCTCGTCGCCCGTGCGACCGAGTGGATCAAGAATCATTATGACCAGGTGATCCGCATCGAGGACCTCGCCCGCGAAGTCGGTATGAGCGTCTCCTCGCTCAACCGGCACTTCCGTGCGGTGACCGCCATGAGTCCGCTGCAGTATCAAAAGCAACTCCGACTCCAGAAGGCCCGCATTCAGCTCATCGCGGCGTCGCACGACGTGGCCACGATTGGACACGCCGTCGGCTACGACAGCCCGTCGCAGTTCAGCCGCGAGTACCGGCGCATGTTCGGAGCCCCGCCGGGACAGGACGCGGCACGCCTCCAAACCGCAGTGATCGTCCAGGAGTAGACGCTCGGTCACGCCGCCTCCCGCCGTCGGACCGCGCCTGTCAGGGGCACGGGACCAGCAGGGCCACGCCCGGAGACGTAACAAGGCCTACGGGTCGTCCAGGAAGCCCTTGGCTGACGGCCAGGGCGGGTTGGCGGGGCGTGGGCCGCGGGCCACACCCACGGCTTGAGATCTCCCGGGGTGAGGGGGCGTTTCAGAAGAGCTGGACGAAGCAGCCGAAGGCAATGGTCACCACACCCACGGCTACCGACACCCTCTTCAGCGCCATCGACATTTTCATGGGAATCCCTTGCTGGATGGTCGGAGCGTCTGGCACGTCACAGACACATGCGGGCGAGCCACTCGTCGTAGTTGTACGCATTCCTCGCCGGATCCAGGACTGTGGCTGCGTGCCCTTCGGTCGTGTCCTCCAGGCGGATGCGCTCCGGCAGTTTGCCGAACCGGGCGTGACGGGCCACTTCGGCGTCGCTCGGAACCTTCTCTGTTCGCGACATGGGTCGCCTCCTGCGCTTGTTGTGCTGAAGCGTGGGTCGTTACCGGTTGCCGGGGATGCGGCACCGTCGAGGGTGATGGCCCGTGTGATCACGTGTACGGCGCCGAAGACGAACTGCCGAACTTCCGGAGAGTCCGTGTCGGACGCCGCAGGTGCTACGTACTCACAGTTGCATCACTGGTCAGAGTGGTGACGATGTTTGCACGCAAGTTCGTCACCTGTCAAGGTGGTGACATGGAACACGTCTTTCCCAGTGGCACCGTGTCGCTCGACTTCGTGGGAACGCTGCGGGCGCGGCGCAACGCCGTGCCCTGGGACATGCTCAGATCGCCGGAGAGTCTCGACTCCTGGTTCCGCGAATCCGGAACCACTGACGGGGGCACGAACTGCAAGGCGTCGGACGTCGAGGAGGCGGTCGCTCTTCGAGAGGCGATCTATCTGCTGGTCACCGCCAGGCTGGCGAACGAGAGCTACGACGAGGGGGCGCTTTCGTCGGTGAACCGCGTAGCGAACACGCCCCCTGCAGTTCCGCAGCTCACTCCGGCGGGGCGCCGGATCGAAGCCACCCCGCAGCAGGCACTCTCCTCCGTGGCCCGGGACGCCATCGACATCCTCAGCGGGGTGGACATGCCGCTGCTCAAGGAGTGCGCGAATCCCGAGTGCACGCAGATCTACATCGACCGTTCACGGGGAGCGCGCCGAGAGTGGTGCGCCATGGATCCGTGCGGCAACAAGATCAAGGCGGCGGCCTACCGCGCCCGCAAGCGTGCGGGCAAGTCGGCATCAGTCGCCACGCGTCCTTGATCGGGGCGGGGTGACGATCTCGATCCCGCTCGTCGAGCCGCAGCAGCCGGCGCTCCGGTCCGGTTGCAGGTCCGCCGGCTGACAGCGGCGAGGCGTTCCGATGAGCCGGAGGTTGGTGACGTCGAGTTGCGCGGACGGACATCCGTTGGACGGCCGTAAGCAGACAGCGGGTTGCCCGATCAGAAGCCGTCGACCTCGACGACGGCTTGGGTAAAGGCTTCGGGGGCCTCCTGCGGCAGGTTGTGGCCGACGCCCTTCAGCGTCCGGTGGGCGTATTTGCCCGTGAAGCGGCCGCGATAACTGGCGCCGTCTCCGGGAGGAGTGAAGGGATCCAGCTCACCGTCAAGGGTGATCGTCGGGAGCGAGATGACGGGGCTTTGGGCAAGTTGCTTTTCGAGATGATCGAATTGTGGGTCGCCCCCGGCCAGGCCAAGTCGCCAGCGGTAGTTGCGAATCACGATGGGGACCCAGTCGGGATTGTCGAAGGCCGCTGCAGTGCGCTCGAACGTTGCGTCATCGAAATGCCACGTCGGGGAGACGTTCTTCCAGATGAGCTTCGCGAAAGGGTGCTTGTACTGCTCGAGGCCGAGCCTGCCCCTTTCCGTGGCGAAGTAGTACTGATACCACCACGTCCACTCGGCCTCCGGCGGCAGCGGCGCCTTGTTGCGCTCACGGTTGGTGATCAGATAGCCGGTCACCGAGACCAGCGCCTTGCAGCGTGCCGGCCAGAGCGCCGCGATGATGTCGGCCGTCCGTGCGCCCCAGTCGAAGCCGGCGAGGACCGCCTTCTCGATCTTCAGCGCATCCATCAGCGCGATGATGTCGAGAGCGAACACCGACTGCTGAGCATTCCGGAACGTCTTGCTCGAAAGGAAGCGCGTCGTGCCATGACCGCGCAGATACGGGACGATCACCCTGTAGCCCTTGGCGGCCAGCAAGGGTGTCACGTCGACATAGCTGTGAATGTCGTAGGGCCAGCCGTGCAGAAGGACGACCACGGGGCCGTCGGCGGGGCCGGCCTCGGCGTATCCGATGTTCAGGACTCCGGCATCGACCTGCTTCAGTGGACCGAAAGACGTGTGACCCGGCCCGCCTATGGGGGGCACCGTGTACTTTTCCCGGTCGGGCGCCGAGGCGGATGTCACCGACAGTGCCGGCAGCGAGGCTCCGACAGCCCCTGCGGTGAGCATTCTGGAAAACGCGCGCCTGTCCATCGGGTTTTCCTTTCTACGAAGTCTCTACGCGCTCATGCATGCCGGGCGAGCGGCCACATCGGACGTGGCGGACGAATCAATTGGGTACCTGCGTGACGTCATGGGCCGACGGCGCAAGTTGGCCATCGGGTTCCATGACGGCCTCATTCGGGGCTCATCGCCGGTGACTGAAGCTCCCGGCTTGTGGACGCGGTTCGCGGTCCGCCCGTGCCCCGTCACTGGCCGCGCCAGATGTTGTCGAAGGCCGCATCTTCGATGGCTCGCCGTTGCCGTACGGCCTCCAGTTCCATCACTGCGTCGTTGACGGCGGCGAGCACCGTCTCGACCGCGTCGTCGGCCACGCTCGGGGAGGCCTCAGCAGGCATTTCGCGGATTCCGACGGCGGCGGCGAGGACCGCGAGGACGGGCTCACCCGACGTCCAGCGTTCCGCCGCGTGGCGGCGAGCGGGCGAGTCGACCAGTGCCGTCCGAGCGGTCCGCGCGGGACTCCAGCGGCCGTGCTGCCGGGTGACCTGTCCTTCCGCCTCCAGGGCGGCCAGATAGGCCGAGGACAGTCCGCGGCCCCGGCGCCACAGCCAGTCCTCGACCGACTCGTAGGGAATCTGCCGAACAAGCGACGACGCGGCCTCGTCCAACAGGCGATCAGCCAGTGTCGACCGGGCACTCGGCACGATGCGGTCGTCATCCAGTGTCAGGGCCCGGGCGTCGATGAGGTCGATCACCTCGGCTCCCGCGAGCGCGAGCGACAGATCGCCCTGCTCCACGGGACGGCTGGGTTCCACGTCCAAGGCGACGATCAACAGATCTTGCGGTGTGGTCATGAAGGGCTCCACGTCAGAAGCATCGGTGACGATACGTCGCTGAGCAGCTGGCCCGGCACCGGGCGCGAGGCCGAACGCGGTCGGGCCTGAGGACCGGCCGGACACCGGGGACGGTGTCCGGGGATGTCCGGGGATACGAGCTTCTTGTACCTGGCCGACTGTAGCCCGGTCGCGTCGGCGGCGGTCGGTCGAAGCCGGGGCGGTTACTCCGGTGCGGGCCATCCGGGGAGTGCGCGCCGCACGAGCGCCATGGCGGTACGGGAAGCCGATCCGCGGGACAGCGACTGCAACGCGGCGGCGCGGATCACGAGGGCGGCCGGGGCCAGGGACCGGATCCCGTTCCGGGCGTCCCCACCGGCGAGGCCGTCGCTGTCACTGGTGGCGCCGTGCCCGTTCAGGGTGTGGGCCGGTGTCGACGCGCCCGATGCCGTGCTCGGCGAGCGGGCCGGCCGTCAGACCGAGTCGGCGGCACTCGGCGAGCAGGCCGGGCAGCGCACCCAGCGCGGCCCGCCAGGCGCCCGGCGCGCTCCACCCGTCCGCGTCGTGCAGCAGCACGGTGCCACCGCCGGCCAGATCTGCGAGGACCGATGCCCGCACGGAGCGGGCATCGGCGTGCGCCGTCCAGTCCCGGCCCCAGGCCGACCACAGCACCGGTCGCAGCCCGGCGCGGCGGGCAGCGGCCAGGCGGCCGCCGGTGAGGATGCCGTAAGGCGGCCGGTACCACTGCGGAACGGTCCCGCAGATCTGCCGTACCGCGCCGACGGTGCGCGTCACCTCCCGTACGTCGCGCAGCGGCGTGGGGAACCAGGGGCGCTCGTGCTGCCAGCCGTGCACCGCGACCTCGTGACCACCCGCCACAAGCGCCCGGCCGAGGGCCGGATGCCGTTCCAGTGAGCTGCCGATGACGAAGAAGGTGGCCCGCACCCGGTACTCGTCCAGGACGTGCAGGAAGTGTGGGGTGCTGGCCGGGTCCGGCCCGTCGTCGAAGGTCAGCGCCACGTGGGCGGGATGGCCGCGGCCGTCCAGCGCCGGGCTGAGGATCCTCCGTACGGGCGGCAGCCAGGTGGCGGCGGGCCCGATGTGCCACGCGGCAGCCACGGCAGCGGCCGCACCCACCGCGCCGGCCACCGCGCCGGACGACACTGCCGTCCGCCCTGCGTCGGAGCGTCCTACCATCGCTGTTCCTCCTTTCCGGAGACAACCGGTGAACTGCTCAGATGCACGCTGGCGAGCGCGATGAGCCCCAGTGCCGCAGCCTCCGGCAGCACCCGCCAGCCCAGGTCGATCTGCTCTTCGAAGAGCGCGACGCCCAGAATGACGCTCAGCAACGAGTCGCCGAGCGTGAGCGCGGGCTGCGACGCCGCCAGCGAGCCGGCCCGCAATGTGGCCTGCAACAGGAGGAAGGAGCTCAGGCCCACGGCCGCGGCCGTGTAGATCTGCCACGTCGCGAACAGCCCCTCGACCCCGTCGGACACCAGGCCGAGAGTGTCCTTGATCAGCGCCGCGGTGAAGGCGAAGCCGATGGCGGTCGCCGACCCCAGTACCGCCGCACGGGCGGAACCCCGCAGTCGCATTCCCACCACGATCAGCACGGTCGACACGGCGGCGGTGGGCACGGCGCTGAACAGCCACCTCTTCGGCGGCACGGTATCCAGGCCGCCGGTCGGACCGGCCAGCACGAGGAAGACCGCCAGACCCAGCGCCATCCCGAGGAACGCCCCCCATGTACGCAACCCGGGCGGCCGCCGGAAGACGATCGCAGCCAGTACCAGCGTGAACAGCAGCTCCGTCGTCATCACCGGCTGCACCACAGCCAGTGGGCCGTTCGCCAGGGCCAGGACCTGTGCCAGCCCGGAGACGACCAGCAGCCCCGCGCCCCAGCGCCAGGCAGGCCGGCGGATGAATCCCATCTTTCCGAACAGACGGCTGCCCGGGAGGCCGGGCAGGTCGACCGCCGCGGCGCGGCGCTGCAGCACGGAGGCTCCCGCGTTACCCAGCGCGGCGAGCAGCGCCAGTACGACGGAGAGGATGATCACGTGTCACCAACCCTGCGCGCGTGTCCGTTGCCGTGGGCCCGCTCAGCCAAAGCGCGTGGCCAGCCTGCGGAACAGCCGCGGCGCCACACCCTGCACCCGTCCCGGCACGCCCAGCCAGCGCGGCACGGCGATCTCGTCCCGCCCACCGGTCAGCGCCTCCTCGACCGCAGCCGCGACCCGCCCGGCGGGTACCGGCCGGGGCCAGGACCGTGTGTAGGGGGTGCCACGGCGGGTGAAGAACGGCGTGTCGACGGGACCCGGCAGCACCAGGCAGAGCTGGACGCCGGTGCCCTGGAGCTCGTAGCGCAGGCTGTCCGCGAACGCGATCAGCGAGCCCTTCGTCGCCGCGTACGCCGCCTCACCCCGCACGCCGAACCGGCCGGCGACAGAGCCGATGAGCACCAGCCGGCCCGATCCGCGGGACACCATTTGCGGCAGGACCAGGCGCACGAGATGGAGAACGGCGCAGACGTTGACATTCACCAGGCGTTCCACGGTGGCGGGCGGCATCTCTGTGTAGGCCCCCGCCCAGCCGAGCCCCGCTGCGGCGACGAGTGCGTCGACTCGGCCGCTGTGCGCCAGTGCAGCCTCGGCCAGCTTGCGGCAGCCCTCCCCGGAGGCCAGGTCCATCGGCAGCGCGACACCGGAAGTACGCGCGGCGACACTGCCGAGCCGGTCTTCGTCCCGTCCGTTCAGCAGCAGCTCCCATCGGCCGCCGACTGCGAGCCGCGAGGCGACTTCGGCGCCGATACCGGAGGAGGCCCCGGTGATCAACACGACCGGACGTGGGCCGCGGGCAGACGGACCGGCCGCAGCCGACAGCGACACATCGGCCTCGGCTGCGGGCGTACCGCGGGGTAGGGGGCTCTTGCGCATGGGCCTTCCGTCCTCCGGGGCCGCCGACATCCTGGTGCTCTCGAGGCACCGCCTGTACCGACCCGTACTGAGTAATCCTTCGGTGCAACGGACGCACCGGCAAACGCGCTAGACCGCACTGGGCTAACGGCCCGCCCGTCCGGGTGTGGCGCACCGGCTGCCATGCGCGGATCCTCCATGCGGGGGAACATCCAAGAATGGGACGTCGGATTCTGATCGTCAGCGCGAGCATGGGCGCCGGACACGATGCCGTCGCCGCCGAACTGGCCGTGCGTCTGCGGTCGGGCGGCCACCTGACGGCATGTGTTGACCTCCTCGACCTCCTGCCCCCCGGCGCCGGGCGCGGGCTGCGCGCCCTCTACCGCACGACGCTGCGCCGCTGCCCATGGGCCTACGGAGCGGTCTATTCGGCATTCTTCCGCGAGCGCGGAGACCCGGGCGACCGGAACAACTGGGCGCTGGGCACCGGGCCGCTGGCCGCAGTCCTGGAGCCACGCCTGCGCAACGTCGTGGAACGCCGGCGACCGGACGCGCTTGTCTCCACCTTCCACCAGGCTGCTCAGGTCACGGGGCGGCTGCGATCCCGGGGCGGTGTCTGCCCGCCCAGCACGGTCGTGGTCACCGACTTCGCCGTGCACCGACAGTGGCTGCATCCCGGCAACGACCTGCACCTGTGCCTGACCGAGGCCGCCGCGGCACGAGTCCGCGCCACGACCGGACGCCCGGCGGATGTGTGCGGCCCGATCGTGCCGCCGGCCTTCGCCTCGGTCGGCCACGAGACCCCGGGCGGTCAGCCGTCGCGCTGGGCGCGGGAGTTCGCGCGGCGCGGCCCCGGCCGCCCACCTGTGCTGATTTCGGCCGGGGCCTGGGGCGTGGGACACGGGCTGACCGACACGGCGCTGCTGCTCGCCGGCGCGGGCCACATACCGGTGCTGCTGTGCGGCAGGGACGAACAGCTGCGGGAGCGTGCCGCGCTGCTTCCTGGCGTTCTGGCGCTGGGCTGGGTCGAGGACCTGCCCGACCTCATGGCGGCTTCGAGCGCCCTGGTGGACAACGCCGCGGGGCAGACGGCCCAGCAGGCCCTCGCCGCCGGCGTACCGGTCGTCGGATACCGGCCGATCGCCGGTCACGGCGCTGAGGGCGTCAGCGAGATGGCTGCCGCAGGCCTCACCGATCATGCTGCCGACGAGATCGCGCTGCTCCGCTCGCTGGATCGGCTGGTGCGCCCCGGCCCGGACCGGGACCGGCAGGTCGCTGCCGGGCGGGCTGTCTTCACCGTGGACGCGGCCGGACTGGTCGCCTGCTCCTGACGACCACTGACGACCGCCTGTTGTTCGGGGTGCGGGAGGGCGCCACCCACCAGGGCAGGCCGCACGGGCCGGCCGGTCGCCACCTCGTGTGAGCCGCAATTCGGCTCGTACGTCCGACCCCGGACGCCGGCGACAGCGACCGTGGCCCCTGCGGAAGGCTCAGGATGGGGTGTCGCCGGCCGCCGGCCCGGTCGGGGACGTGGCCGGCGTCGGGGTCCCGCTCGTGGTCGCGAGGCGCTGGAGCCACTCACGCAGCAGCACGGCCTCGCCGGGCGAGAGCGCATCGGAGAGGTCCGGCAGGACGGCGGCCAGGGCGATCGCCCTGGCGGCTGGCGTGTCCAGGTCGTTCGCGGGCCGGGGATCCGTGACGGGTGCCGCCCCTCATCGGCGGCGCACGGCGACCACCCCACCCGGAGCCGCCCCATGTCCTCCGCACCCGCTGCCTCCCCGGCTTCGTCGGTTCTCGGCGACGTCTGCCGGCGCATCGTGGCGTCGTCATTCCCGCCGACCGGCGAACATCTGCAGGGGCCCGTGTTCGGGAGTGGCTGACCCCATGGACTGCCGTCGGACTCACACCGAGGTCGGCTACGTCGTACTCGCCTGCATGCAGTAGTCCGGCGCGCGCGGCGAACCTCCTGCCGCAAGGCTGAGGGCTGTCCCGCAATCCCTGGCGGGCGCGCGACGACACCTACGGCGCCCCGCCGCGTCGCCGGAACGCCCGAATGCATCCAGTATGCGGACGTCCCTCCGCCTTGCGATGCACCGCATCTGACGCCGTGCGCTGACCCACCAGGGATTACGGGACAGCCCTTAGCGGGCTTACGTGCTCCCCGCCGCCCGCTCGGCGAAGAGGAAAGAAGGCCCCCTGTGCGTATGTGGCGAATCGTGCTGCCCCTCACGGCTTCCATAGCGGCAGTTCCACTCGTGGCGGCACCGGCCAGGGTGACGATGGCCGGGGCCGTCGGCGGGACGATGCCGCGTAGCCCTGCTTCGGTGCTGCCGGCCGGTACGGGGCCGGCGCCGACCGTCGATTCCACGCGGTCACTCGTTGCGCTGAGTGCGATGGTGGTGGCGTTCCCCCACGCGGCACTTCGCCCCACCATCGTGTCGCGTGCGCAGTGGCGGGCCGACGAGACCAAGCGCGATCCCCGGGCCCACTACGCGAACGGGGTGACGGCGATCTTCATTCACCACACGGACACCCCCAATGCCTACGACTGCGCCGACGTGCCACATATCCTGCGCAACCTGTACACGGGCCAGACCCGTGATCAGCAATGGGGGGACTTCGGTTACAACTTCCTCGTCGACCGATGCGGCAACATCTACGAAGGCCGTGCCGGAGGTATCGACCGTCCCGTCGTCGGCTCCCACACACTCGGGTTCAACCAGGGCACTGCAGGGATCGCGGCGATCGGCACCTTCGGGCCAGGGACGAAGGTGCCGGCGCCCATGGAACATGCGATCGCGGCCCTCGCCGCCTGGAAACTCGGCCTGCGCGGTGTCGACCCCCGCAGCAAGGTGCGACTCACGTCCACCAATGACAAGAGCCGCTACCCCAAGGGAACTTCCGCCAGTTTTCATGCCATCTCCGCCCATCGCGACGGCTTTGCCACCGACTGCCCGGGGGAGGCGCTGGTCGCCCGTCTCCCCGCGATCCGGGACCTCGCGGCCCGCCTCCAGGGCAGGGTTCTGCGCGAACCCGCTCGTGTCCAGCTTTCCCAGGCCTTGCCGAGCCTCGACGGCTGACCGCCCACCTGTACGGGGGCCAGCGGCCCCTGGAACCTGCCGGTCAGCCGCCTCCGGCCCGCTCCAGCACCTCGTGCAGATCCTGGGCGGCTTCGACCGTGCACAGGACGGCAGCCGTGAGGTAGGCGGCGGTGACCATCGCTCGCCACTTCCCGCCCGTCGGTGCGGGGGACAGGAGCGCAGCCACCCGCCGCGGCACAGGTCCCGCCTTGTCCAGCCCGGTTGGCTCCCCGTCCATCCGGCGCTCCGCGCCCCGGCGGCCGAGAAGTCCCAGGGCCGCGGCAGGCAGTCGTCCCAGACCTCCGGAGCGCTTTGTCGCCAGCGCCGCCTTTCCCACGGTGACCGCCACCCGCCGCCGGTCGCCGGTCGTGCTTGCCGCGGCCTCGTCCGCCCACCGCTCCACCGTGTAGGAGACCTGAGCCGCCAAGGGGCGTACCAACGGGTTGGCGGTTGCCGCCAGTTGGGCGGCCGCGGCGAACAGATAGTGGTGCGCGCGCAGATGGGCCCGCTCGTGCGCGAACAGGATTGCCCGCTCGGTTTCGTCGAGCGTGGACAGCATGCCCGTCGAGACCACGATGCGGCCGGGCAGTCCAGGCATCGCGAACGCGTCGGCGGCCGACTCCTCCATCACCACGAGCGGATCCTGACCCGGGAAGCATGCGGACTCCAGAACAGCCGCACACACCGCCCGCACCCGACGGACCAGGAAACGGGAGGCGACCACGGTCACGGCGAGCAGCAGTACCGCGGCCGGTACGGCCACCGGTACCCACGCCGGATCGTCGCGTCCCAGCACGGCCGGTGACAGATCGGCGAGCCGGGCGATCCTCGGGATACGCACCAGACCGGCGAGGGCGAGCAGGCCGAGTACCGTCGTACTGCCCGCGGCCAACACCACGGACGCCGTCGTCAGCACCCAGGTGGCCAGCCGCGGTTCCAGCCGGTCGGCAAGCGGCCGGGCGGCGGGTCCCGCCAGCAGCGGGAAGAACAGCGGCAGATAGATGGCGAGATGCATGGCAGCCTCCGTGGCCCTACCGGCCGGAGTCCAGGTCGCCGCCGAGCAGGCGGCGCAGAAGCGCCTCGTCACCGCTCGACAGGTCGTCGACGAAACGGGTGAGAACCGTCTCGCGATCCGGAACCTCCTCCATGGCCTGGCGCATCCGCCGGGCCGCGAAACCCGGTTCGTCGGTCGCGGGCGCGTAGGCGAAGGCCCGGCCTCGTGGGACCCGGGTGAGGACGTCCTTCTCGTACAGCCGGGTCAGGATGGTCACGACGGTGCTGTACGACAAGTCGTCGTCCATGACTTCACGTACGGCTCTCGGGGTGAGCGGCTCCTGCGCCGACCGGAGCACGGCGAGCACCTCGGCCTCCCGCCTCCCGTTGGCCAGGCGGCCGTCCGTCTCGTGTGTCCCGGCACGCTCGACCGCATCCACCGTTGGCTGCCTCCTTGCTCATCCTCTACAGTCACACCCGTCTTCTACGCGCGCGTAGAAGACGCTGGCCTTCCCCGAGTGTGCCACGCATGCTCTTGGACCCGTGACGCCCGCCGCCATGACAGGAATCCCATGCTCCGTCACACGCCCGAGCCCAGGGCACTGCCCGGCCCGGGACGGGTGCAGCCGCCGACCGGCTGCCGGCGGCTGCGCGGGCCTTGCTTCTCGGAGCTGCGGGCCTGAGCCGATAGCGCCACCGCACCGCACCACCACCGTCATCCCATCGAATGCTTCGCAAGGACGGAACACTTGAGCGCCATCACCATCGGACAGGCCATCGTTCTCGGGATCGTGGAGGGGGTGACCGAGTTCCTGCCGATCTCCTCCACCGGGCACCTGAAGATCACCGAGGGGCTGATGGACATCCCGGTGGACGACAAGGGCGTCGTTGCCTTCACCGCCGTCATCCAGGTGGGTGCGATTGCCGCCGTCCTCGTCTACTTCTTCAAGGACATCGTCCGATTCGTCACCGCGTGGGTACGGGGCCTGGCCCATCGCGACCAACGGGACAACCACGACTACAAGTTCACCTGGTGGGTCATCTACGCCACGATCCCGATCGTGATCGTCGGACTCGCCGCGAAGCCGCTCATCGAAGGACCGCTCGCCTCGCTGTGGGTGGTGGCCGGATCGCTGATCGTCGGCAGCGGTGTGATGTGGGCGGCCGATCAGATGGGCCGGCACAGGCGCGGCGAGGAGGACACCACGCTCAAGGACGCGATGCTGGTCGGCTGCTCCCAGATCCTGGCGCTCCTCTTCCCCGGCTTCTCCCGCTCGGGCGCCACCATGTCCACCGGCCTCATCCTGGACCTCAACCGGGTCGCCGCGACCCGCCTTTCGTTCTTCCTCGGAATCCCGTCACTGACCGGCGCCGGGCTTTACGAGCTGAAGGACGCGGTCGGCGGCGGGGCGGGCGCGGTTCCGCTCGCCGTGGGCACGGTGGTCTCCTTCGTCGTCGCGTACGCCTCGATCGCCTGGCTGCTGAAGTTCGTTGCCAAGCACTCGTTCAACGCGTTCGTGATCTACCGCATCATCGTGGGCGTGCTGCTCTTCGCTCTGCTGGGCGCGGGTGTCCTCAACGCCTGAGGGGCGACTGCACCGGAGACGGCGAGGCCGATGGGCCTCGCCGTCTCGGCGTCGGTGGACCGTCGTGCCCCGTCACCCAGGGGACGGCGGGACTCGAGGGCCGGGGTTCGTCAGGTCGGGCCGGAAGTGGTCACCTCCGTCGCCGACGCCGGCTCGGCCGTCGCGGATCTGCCGCGGCCGGCTGTGTGGTTGAAGAGCAGGTTCAGGAGGAACGCGGCGAGGGTGGCGCTGGTGATGGCGCTGCCGCCGATGATCTGGACCCAGGTCGGGAAGGCGTGATAGATCGACGGCGCGACGACGGGGAGCATGCCGATCCCGATGGAGACAGCGACGACCATCAGGTTGTTGGTGCCCTCGAACTCCACTGTGCGCAGGGTCTTGATGCCCACGGCGGTCACGGTGGCGAACATGACCAGACCGGCCGCACCGATCACCGGTTCGGGGAGCGAGGCGACGATCTCGCCGAGCTTGGGGACCAGGCCCAGCAGGACCAGGATGCCTCCGGCGACGGCGGCGACGTAGCGGCTGCGGACCTTGGTCATTCCGACCAGCCCGACGTTCTGGGCGAATACGGTGTCCAGGAAGCCGTTCATGATGCCGCCGAGGATGCCGGAGACGCCGTCGGCGGCAAGACCTCGGGCCAAGTCACGCTTGGAGAGCGAGCGGCCGGTCATCTCACCGACGGCGAGCATGTCGGCGGTGGACTCGGTGAACGTCACAAGCATCACGACGCACATCGAGATGACGGCGGCGATCGGGAACTGCGGGGCGCCGAAATGGAACGGCGAGGAGACGCCCAGCCAGCCGGCCTGCCCGACGGAGGAGAAATCGGTCAGGCCCATCGGAACGGCGACCAGGGTGCCGCCGACCAGGCCCAGGAGCACGCCGATCTGCGCGAGGAAGCCGCGGGTGAATCGGCTGACGACGATGATGAGCAGGATGATGCCGCCCGCCAGCGCGAGGTGGCTGGGGGCGGCGTAATCCTTGGCTGTGGGGTCGAGACCGGCGATCAGGCCGGCGGCGACTCCGATGAGCGAGAGCCCGATGACGGTGATCACCGAACCGCTGACCAGCGGCGGGAAGAACCGTACGGCGCGGGCGAAGGGCACGGCGACGAGCAGGCCGAAGACGCCTGCCGCGATCATGGACCCGTACACGGCCTGGATGCCGTACTCGCCCGCGATGAGGATCATCGGGGTCACCGCCGTGAAGGTGGCTCCGGCGACGACCGGCAGCCGCACGCCGAGGAGTTTGCCGATGCCGAGCGCCTGGATCAGCGTGATCAGGCCGGCCACCAACAGGTCGGCGTTGATCAACAGCCCGATGGTGGACGTGTCCAGCTTGGCGGCGGAGCCGAAGACAAGCGGGACGGTGACGCAGCCTGTGTACATGACCAGCACGTGCTGCAGACCGAGAATCCCGAGCCGGCCGGGTGGCAGCACCTGGTCGACGGGGTGGCGGGCGGGGGCGGGCGAGGACGGTGCCTGTGACACGGATGCCTCCGTAACGGGGCGGGGGACGGGTGCGCCTGAGAACGGGTGGGTGCGCGTGAGCGCGGACGGACGGCGTGTTCGAGCGTGGGGGAGCGGTGACGCGACAGCGGGTCAACTTTCTGTTGAAGGTGTTTCCCGTTCGTTGCCGCATTCCTAAGGCGCGGTTGCGGCTGCGCCCCGCGTCCCCGGCCACCGAGCGGTTCCACTGCCGGTACTCCGCGAGGCCCGCGAGCCCCGGATCGGCCGGCCGATCCGGGGTCTTCGGTGTCGGCTGCGCCGGTCGATCTCGACACATCGGCACCCGTCCGGTCGATTCGTGGGGCTGCAAGTGGTCGCGCAAGGGAAGGGGAGTGAGATGCCAGAACTCTCCGCACCTGTGGTCAAGCTCGTACGGCGAACCACCGAACCTGTCGCGGCGCAGACCCTGCGCTCGACGGCGGCGGCAGTCATCGCCTATGTCGTCGCGGTGTGGACCCTTCCTCAGCCCGCTCCGCTGACAGCTCCGCTCACCGCGCTCCTGGTCGTTCAGGTCACCCTGTACGCGACACTCACCACGGGCATCCGGCGAGTCAACTCCGTCGTCGTCGGGGTGCTCATCGCCATCGGATTCAGCGCTCTGGTGGGGCTGACCTGGTGGAGCCTGGGGCTGACCATCTTCAGTTCACTGATCATCGGACGCATGGTGCGGGTCGATGAGTTCGTGCCCGAGGTGGCCATCAGTGCGATGCTCGTCCTCGGCGTGTCCCAGATCGCCTACACCGCGTGGGACCGCGTACTCGAGACTCTGATCGGTGCGGGCGTCGGCCTGTTGTTCAACCTGCTGTTCGCACCGCCCGTATGGGTGCAGACCGCCGGGGCGTCCATCGACACCCTGGCACGGGAGATGGGACGGTTGTTCCGTGCCATGGGCGAGGAGACCGGCGGACACATCTCCGTCCCCCAGGCGGCGGCCAGACTGCACGACGCCCGCCGGCTGGACCACGACATCGTGGCTGTCGACGCCTCGCTGCGGCAGGCCGAGGAGAGCCTCATGCTCAACCCCCGGGTCCGCCAGGGACTCCTCTACCGGATCGTCCTGCGTACCGGACTCGACACGCTGGAGATCTGCGCAGTCGTGCTCCGCGTGCTGGCACGCACCCTGACGGATCTGGCCAAGGCCCGCACCGAGGAATCGCTCTTCCCCGAGGACGTGGCGCTGTCACTCCGAGAACTCTTCGCCCAGATGGCCGAGGCCATCGAAAGCTTCTCCACGCTGATCACCACCCCGGTGTCCGCCAATGCCGAGGAAGCCGAGTCGCGGCTGGCCGCCGCACTGGTGTCCAGCCGCGCCGCCCGGGACGTGGTGGCCGACCTTCTGTTGGAGGACGTCCAGGAACACCCCAGAGAGTGGCAACTCCACGGTGCCCTGCTCGCCGAGATCGATCGCATTCTGGATGAGCTGGACATCGACAAGCGCGCCGAACGGCTCGGTCACGAACTCGACCGCCACTCGGCCGAAATGCATGAACGACATCCCCGACTCGCCGCACTCCGACGGCGGCTGGTCGACAGCCGGGAGACGCAGCCGTCGGCCCCGGTGGGGTGAGGGACGACCGACACAGGCGCACCGTCCCACCAGGCCTTACGATGCAGAAGGGGAAACGGAAGGCCTCAGCGTGTCGAGCCAAGACCTTTGAGGTCCGTGTGCTCACGCCTGATCACGGAGGCACGTCCCATGGCACCTGACCGGATTCCAGGTATCGATCCCACCGCGGCTCCCAGTGGCACAGGGTGTGCGGACTGTCTGGCGGGCGACGCACCGGGGTGGTGGTTCCACCTGCGTCGCTGCGCCGCCTGCGGACACATCGGATGCTGCGATTCCTCACCCGGGCAGCACGGAACGAAGCATGCCCGCGACGCGGGACATCCGTTCCTGGCCAGCTTCGAGCCGGGGGAGAGCTGGATGTGGAACGTCGAGACCGAGGAGTACTACGAGGGGCCGGATCTGCTCGCACCCACCTGCCACCCCGCGACTCAGCCGACCCCGGGTCCGCAGGGGATGGTCCCGGCGAACTGGGAGGCGCAGCTGCGCTGAGCTCGCACGGATCCGCGCCGCGTGATCGTCACTCGTGCTCTTCGTTCACGAGCAGCGGGACCTGTGGAGCGGAAGCGCAGGAGTGGATCCGTCACCCTGCCACGTACAGCGAGGGCATCGCTCCCACCCACCCGATGACGGCACCGCTGTCCCGCCCGCGTCCCGACGCTCGCGGAACCGAACTGCCGCTGTGACACGCGTACTCGCCCTGGTCCCGGGACGGCGCGATGATGAAAGAGTTCTCGGTGCAGCGGGACACATCGATGTCCGCGCTGCCCGAATTCCGACGATGGGACAGATGCCATGCCTCTCAAGGGTGAGTACGAGCCGAGCCCCGAGCAGTGGGTCCGCGATCAGGTCGAGCTGTTCGAGAGTTCGGGAGGGGCGGAGGGGACCGCGATGCGGGGCATGCCGGTCATCATCCTGACCACGCGCGGAGCCAAGAGCGGCAAGATCCGCAAGACACCGCTGATGAGGGTCGAGCACGACGGCGCGTACGCCGTGGTCGCCTCGCTGGGCGGAGCTCCCCGGCATCCCGTCTGGTATCACAACATCACCGCGGATCCCCGGGTGGAGCTGCAGGACGGCCCGGTCCGCCAGGACATGAACGCCCGTGAGGTCACCGGCGACGAGAAGCGTGTGTGGTGGGAGCGCGCGGTCGAGGCCTTTCCCGACTACGCCGACTACCAGGAGAAGACGGACCGGCAGATTCCTGTCCTCGTCCTGGAACCGGCACCCGAGAGCCACTGACCACGGCCCGGAGGAGGCGTCGGCCCGGTGCCCGCCGCGTCTCCTCCGGCGCGCCGCCCGCCCGGTGTTCGTCAGCGGCTGAGCGGGAGCGTACGAGACGCCGCCGCCTGGGGGTTGTGCCGACGTGGGAAGGCCCCCGGTGCGCAGCCCCGTCGTGTCGTGGCGGGACGGGAGGTACCGATGGACCCGGTCGACGCCCTGCGCCGGATCGCCTTCCTGCTGGAACGCGACCGGGCAGCCACGTACCGCGTACAGGCGTTCCGTACAGCGGCTGGTGCGATCGGAGCGATGACGGGCCACGAGATCGCGCAACGCGCAACTGCGGGGATGCTGGAGTCGGTCAGAGGCATCGGGCCGAAGACGGCACAGGTCGTACGGGAAGCCCTGGCCGGGGAAGTCCCGGGCTACCTCCGGCAGCTGGAGGACACCGCCGCTCCGCTCACCGAAGGCGGCAGCACGCTGCGTGCCGTGCTGCGCGGCGACTGCCATCTGCATTCCGACTGGTCGGACGGCGGAAGCCCGATCGAGGAGATGGGCCGTACGGCCATGGAGCTGGGACACGAGTGGGCGGCCCTCACCGACCACTCTCCCCGGCTGACCGTGGCACACGGCCTGTCGCCGGAACGGCTGCGCCGCCAGTTGGCGGCCGTGGCCGAACTCAACGAGCGCTGGGCGCCGTTCCGGCTGCTCACCGGAATCGAGTGCGACATCCTCGCGGACGGCTCCCTCGACCAGGAGGAGCAACTGCTGGAACAGCTCGACGTGGTGGTCGTGTCCGTGCACTCCGAACTGCGCATGGACGCGCGGACCATGACCCGTCGGCTGGTCGCCGCCGTCCGGCATCCGCAGGCGAACGTTCTGGGGCACTGCACAGGCCGTCTGATCACCGGCCGGGGGCGCCCGGAGTCGCAGTTCGACGCGGACGAAGTGTTCGCCGCGTGCGCCGAGTCCGGCACCGCCCTCGAGATCAACAGCCGGCCCGAACGGCTCGATCCGCCCCGGCGTCTGCTGCGTCGCGCCGTCGATGCCGGAGTGCTGTTCGCCATTGACACCGACGCCCACGCACCGGGCCAGCTCGACTGGCAGATCTTCGGCTGTGCCCGGGCCGAGGAGTGCGGTGTGCCGGTGGAACGGGTCATCACCTCATGGCCGGCGGGCAAACTGCTGGCCTGGTCAGGACGGTGAGCCCGGTCCCTCCGGGGCGACCTCGCCGTTCGGGCCCGGCGGGCGGGGCGCCGAGGTGGTCGTCGGCGGTCAGGAGAGCGTCGTAACGTACGCGTTGAGATCGCTGCGATCAGGGTCGAGCGGGTCGCGGCGAGTCGTGGATGCTGAAGCACACGTCAGCCATTCGGCCGAAGGTATGCGGAGCCAACTCCGGACGGCCACTCAGTTTTGCCGCACCCAGTGGCTTCGAAATGGCCACCGTCCGTGGCACGCGTCGGTTGCCTCCGCCCCTCCGGCCGTCTCTCACGGAACATGAGCGGCATCGGTGAGCCGGTCGTCCGAGGAGAGAACCTGGCCGATGCCTGGCATGAACGGGCCGTCCGGTCGGCACATGAAGCGGTCGGGTGCCGTACGGCCCCTGGTGGGCCGTTGCACCCCAACAGGCACACGACACGCGATGATGGCCCCGTGACACACGCCGCCCCTTCCTCCCCTCCTCCCTTCCAGGAGCAGAGCACGCGTGACCCGGGGACCCGGACACCGCTACGCGCGTTCCTCGCGACCGAGTCCGGCAGCGCGGCGGTGCTGCTGGCCGCCACCGTGGCGGCGCTGGCGTGGGCGAACGCGGCTCCCGTGGGGTACGCATCCTTCTGGGAGACGCATTTTTCGGTGACCCTGGGATCGGCAGGGGTGTCGCTGGACCTGCGCGAGTGGGTGAACAGCGGCCTGATGACGTTCTTCTTCTTCGTCATCGGGCTGGAGGCGCGCCGGGAGTTCGACACGGGCGAGCTACGGGAGCGGCAGCGGGTCATGCTGCCACTGGCCGCAGGGCTCGCCGGCATGATCGTCCCCGTCGGTGTCTACCTCGCATTCAACGCGGGCGGTGCCTCGGCCCACGGATGGGGTGCGGCCATGTCCACGGACACCGCATTCGCCCTGGGCATGCTGGCGATCCTGGGGCGACGGTTCCCCGACGCGCTGCGCACGTTCATCCTCACGGTGACCGTGGTCGACGACGTGCTGGCCCTGGTGGTCATCGCCCTCGTCTACAGCGAGCACATCACCGTGCCCGCCCTGCTGGCGGCCGTGGCCTTGTTCGCCTTGATCCTGCTGGTCAGGGCGGCGGGCGTGCGCCGCGGATTGACGTACCTGCTGATGGGGGTCGCGACCTGGGTCGCCCTGCTCAAGTCCGGTGTCGATCCGGTGGTCGTGGGCCTGGCCATGGGGCTGCTGACCTATGCCTACCCGGCGGCGCGCAGCGACCTGGAACGCGCAAGCGATCTCTTCATCTCATTCCGGGAGCAGCCCACACCCGAACTGGAGCGTTCGGCACGCCAGGGACTGGCCTCGGCGGTGTCGCTCAACGAGCGGCTGCAACAGATGTACCACCCGTGGACGAGTTATGTGATCGTGCCGCTCTTCGCCCTCGCCAATGCCGGCATCACCATCGACGCAGGACTGCTGTCGCGGGCGGCAACGTCCCCGGTCACTCTGGGCATCCTGCTCGGCTATCTGGTCGGCAAGCCGGTGGGTATCACCGGTGCCTCCTGGCTGCTCACCCGGCTGAGCCGCAGTCGGCTGAGACCTCCGGTCGGTTGGGGCGCCCTGGCCGGGGGCGGCACCATCGCCGGGGTCGGGTTCACCGTCGCCCTGCTGATCTCCACGCTCGCCTTCGAAGGAGACCGGCTCGAAGAGGCGAAGATGGGCATCCTGAGCGCGGTGATCTGTTCCTTCCTCGCAACCTGCGCCGTGGCGACGGCGATCAGGCTCCTGTCGCCGCACAGGCGTGCACGGGTGCTGCTCGGCACCGCCGAGAGGGTGATCGATCTCGCGGTCCCGGTCGACCCCGCCCGTGACCACGTCCGGGGCCCGATGAACGCCCCGGTGACCCTGGTCGAGTACGCCGATTTCGAATGCCCCTACTGCGGCCAGGCCGAACCCGTGGTCCGCGATCTTCTCGCCGACTTCGGTGATCTGCGCTACGTGTGGCGGCATCTGCCGCTCACCGACGTCCATCCCAGCGCGCAACTCGCCGCCGAGGCGGCCGAGGCCGCGGCGGAGCAGGGGGCCTTCTGGCAGATGCACGACCGCCTCCTGGAGCACCAAGGCGCGCTCCAGGCGTCCGACCTGAAGCGCTACGCGGACGAACTGGGCCTGGACGCCAAGCGCTTCCATCGCAGTCTGCGCACTCATGCGGGGGCCGGCCGGGTCGCCGAGCACATGGAGTCCGCCGATCTGAGCGGGGTGTCCGGAACTCCCACCTTCTTCATCAACGGCCTGCTGCACCGCGGCGCCTACGACATCGACGCATTGTCCGCCGCAGTGCGAACAGCCCGTGCGCGTGCAGGACTGACGCGGTAGATCCGCCGGACGGCACCGGTGGCAGCACGGCGTTCCTTCAGTAGCCGGGCTCGAGGAAGGTTTCGCAGCTGTCGGCTCTGCGTTCCCGGGTGGGGACGGAGGCGTTCGAAGCCCTGAAGCCAGGAAGAGGATGCGTTCGACCACCCGTCTGTCGGGACGATCTGTCGCGATCTGCGCGGCGGGCCGGGGCGGTCTACGGTGAGAGGTGATGCCTCTCAATCGGCTGGGTCTGGTTGTCCACCAAGGCCGGCCCGCCGCCGTCGCGGCGGCGCGGACTGCCCGCCTGTGGTGTGCCGCTCGCGGCATAGCCTGCACCGATATCGACGTGTGGCGGGAGGGGGAACCGAGGCACGGAGGCCAGGAAGAGGCCGAGGCGGCGGGACATCCTGGGTCGATCATCACGTTCGGTGGTGACGGTACGTTTCTGCGTGGGGCACGGATCGCCGCCAAGGACGGGGCGTCGGTGCTGGGCGTGAACGTGGGCCGGGTCGGCTTCCTGACCGAGATCACCACTGACCAGGTGGAGGACGCTCTGGATGTTCTTCACCGGGATCAGGCGGTGATCGAGGAGCGGATGGTGCTCACGCTGCGCGCGTCGCGCCCGCTTCAGACGCCCGTCGGCATGGACACGGTGCTGTGCTACGGGCGCGGCCCCGCGCTGCCGGCGCCGACGCTGCGTCCCGCCGGGCCGCAGCCGGTCGGCTGGGGTGTCGCCCTGGACGTCACCGCCGTGAACGACGTGGTCCTGGAAAAGCTCGCCCGGGACCGGCAGGCGAGCGTGGCCGTATACCTGGCCGGGCAGCTGCTCGCCTCCTACTCGGCCGACGCGGTGATCATGGCAACCCCCACCGGCTCGACCGCCTACAACTTTGCCGCGGGAGGGCCGGTACTGGACCCTGCCGCCGACGCCATCGTTTTCACCCCGGTCGCCCCGCACATGGCCTTCGGCCGTACCGTGATAGCCGCCGCCGACGAGGCGGTCGCGGTCCGCGTGCTGCCGCATTCCGGCCGGGTGGCCGTCAGTATCGACGGGCAGACGCGCGGAGTGCTGGACCCCGGGGACTGGGTTGCGGTCTACCGGGCACCGTACCGGCTGCGCCTGGCCCGTCTGGCGCCGCTGGAGTTCTACCACCGGCTGCGCGAACGCTTCCAGCTGGCTGACGCCCCGGCGGCCGCCATCGACCAGACCCCGCTTTTCCACCGGCCCGACAGCCCGCCACCCGACGATCTGGCCCACCTGCGCCTGCCCACGCCGCCTGCCGCATAGACGGACGGATGGTGACGATCGCGCGGTCGCGGCACGGCACACGGCGCTGGTGCAGCTGAGGAGAGAAAGATAAGTCCGATTGTGTGGCGATTTAGACTCTTATCAGGATTGTTTTCGGTTTCACGGCGGTGGCGCCGCGGTGGCAGGGAGGCCTGGCATGGCGTTCGAGAATGCCGGATTCGGTGGATACGGGCAGGGAGCGGGGTCCGGACGCTATCTGCCGATCGCCGAGCACGGCCTGATTGGCGACCTTCGTACCGTCGCGCTCGTGGGCACCGACGGCACGATCGACTGGTACTGCTGCCCGCGATTCGACGCGCCCAGCGTGTTCGGCTCGATCCTGGACGCGGACCGGGGCGGATCCTTCGAGCTGGCAGCCGACGTGCCTGCGCGGACCCGACAGTTCTATTTTCCCGACACCAATGTGCTGATCACGCGATTCTTCGCCGCGGACGGGGTGGGCGAGATCCAGGACTTCATGCCCATCGGTGATGAATCGGGCGAGGCCCACCGGCACCGGCTGATCCGACGTCTGCTGTGTGTCCGGGGATCGCTTCCGTTCACCGCGCGGGTGGCTCCCCGCTTCGGTTACGGGACCGAGCCGCACAGCGCCCGCCTGCAGGGCGACAGCGCGCTGTTCGTATCCGAGAACCTGTCCTTGGCTCTGACGGCCACCGTCCCGCTCGAATGCGACGGCACGGATGCCTGGTCACACTTCAAGTTGCTGGAAGGCGAGTCCGCGGTCTTCGCCCTCGACCGGGTGGGGGAAGAGGTCGCTCAGCGGGGGTGTGCCAGGCGTGAGGCGGAGGACGAGTTCCAGGCTACGGTCCGCTACTGGAGGCAGTGGCTGAGCGCCTCCCGCTACCACGGACGGTGGCGGGAGATGGTGCACCGGTCCGCGCTGACGCTGAAGCTGCTCGTCTACGCGCCGACCGGCGCGATCGTGGCTGCGCCGACGACGAGCCTGCCCGAAGAGATCGGATGCGAGCGCAACTGGGACTACCGGTACACCTGGGTCAGGGACGCAGCCTTCTGTATCTACGCCATGCTCAGGCTGGGCTTCACATCGGAGGCCGAAGCGTTCATGGGCTTTCTGTCCTCCTGCATCAAGTGCGGGGACGACGCCAACGGGCCGCTGCAGATCATGTACGGCATCGACGGGCGCCGCGAGCTGCCCGAGCGCGAACTGTCGCATTTCGAGGGGTACATGGGGTCGTCTCCGGTGCGGGTGGGCAATGGTGCCGCGACCCAGCTCCAGCTGGACATCTACGGAGCGCTCATCGACTCCATCTACCTGTACGACAAGTGGGGGCAACCCATCAGCAGCCACCACTGGGACGAAGTCTCCACCGTGGTGGACTGGGTCTGCAACCACTGGGACCAGCCGGACGAAGGTGTCTGGGAGACCCGTGGGGGGCGACGAAACTTCTTGTACTCGCGCCTGATGTGCTGGGTGGCGATCGAGCGGGCCATGCGCATGGCGACCCGGCGTGGCCTGCCTGCCGATCTTGTCCGGTGGGGGCGGAGCCGTGACGCGATCTACCGGCAGATCATGACACGCGGCTGGTCGGCCGAGAGCGGCGCCTTCGTCCAACAACTGGACGGCGACGTCCTGGACGCCGCCGTGCTGATGATGCCCTTGGTCAAGTTCGTCTCCCCTGTCGACCCCAAGTGGCTCTCGACGCTGGACACTCTTGGTGCGAACCTGGTCACCGACTCGCTTGTCCACCGCTACGACGTGGGAGCAAGCCCGGATGGCCTCCTGGGCACGGAGGGGACTTTTTCGATCTGCTCATTCTGGTACATCGAAGCCCTCACCCGAGCCGGCCGCCTGGAAGAGGCCCGCCTGGCCTTCGAAAAAATGCTCACCTACTCCAACCATCTCGGCCTGTACGCGGAGGAGATCGGCCCCACGGGCGAACAACTCGGCAACTTCCCGCAGGCCTTCACTCACCTTTCCCTCATCAGCGCTGCATTCAACCTCGACCGTGCCCTCGGCTGAGCACCGATCAGGCGTGCTCGGCGTCAAGCGGTCATTCGGGGGGCGCGACGGCATGCCTGTCGGATTCCGGCAGGAGCGGAGCCGGGATGTCGGATCCGTGCATCGTCTGTGCGGTCCAGATGCACTTGCCGGCAGCGGTGTAGCGAGTGCCCCACCGCTGGGAGAGCGCGGCGACCAGCTGCAGTCCCCGGCCGCCCTCGTCCGTCTCGGACGCGTGGCGGACCCTGGGCATGGTCAGGCTGCCGTCGGAGACCTCGCAGATCAGGTCGGCGTCGAGTAGCAGCCGCAGTTGCAGCGGTCCCCTCCCATGTCGTACGACGTTCCCGACCAGCTCGCTGACGAGCAGTTCCGTGGTCGTCGCCATGTCGTCCAGCCCCCACGTGGACAGCTGCTCCCGGACGTGCCTGCGGGCCAGGCCCGCTGCCTGGGGGTCTTCCGGGAGTGGCCAGGAGGCCATCCGGTCCGAGCTGAGCGCGTGCACACGGGCGACCAGGAGGGCGGCGTCGTCGCTGGTGTGCTGTCCGGCGGGGAGCAGGCCGGCGATGAGGTTCTCGCAGAGCCGGTCCAAGTCTTCGTTCTCCGTGGCGTGCAGGAGCTGCGCCAGCTCGGTCATGCCCTGGTCGATCTCGCGCTCGGACGATTCGATGAGGCCGTCGGTGTACAGCACGAGGAGGCTTCCCGGGGGCATCGTCAGCTCCACCGTCTCGAACGGCGGCTCTGCCACGCCCAGAGGCGGATCCGGGACCGGATGCAGGAAGTGCACGGTGCCGTCGGGGTGGACCACTGCCGCCGGTGGGTGGCCGGCGCGGGTGATGGAGCAGGTCCGGTTGGTGGAGTCGTACAGCGCGTACAGGCACGTGGCGTACGAGTCCTCCCCGAGGCCACTGACGATGTCGTTGAGGTGGCTCATGATCTCGTCGGGTGGCAGTTCGAGGTCGGCCAGCGTGTGAACGGCCGTGCGCAGCCGCCCCATCGTGGCAGCTTCGGAGAGGCCGTGGCCCATCACGTCGCCGATGACGAGCGCGACCCGTCCGGCGGAGAGCGGGATGACGTCGTACCAGTCGCCGCCGACGTCCATGCCGTGTCCGGCGGGCAGGTAGCGGGCGGCGGTGGTGCACGCCGGCAGGTCGGGCAGTGTCCGGGGGAGCAGTGCGTGCTGCAGCTCCCGGGACCGGGTGTGCTCGGCGTCGTAGAGCCGTGCACGTTCCAGGGCGTGCGCGACCAGGGCGCTGATGGCGGTCAGCAGGGTGCGCTCTTCGTCGGCCAGGTGGCGTGGCTGGTCGAACGCGATCACGCAGACACCGAAGGTGTGTCCGGAGGCGGTCAGCGGCAGGAACGCCCAGGACTGCTTGCCGATGTCCTGCGGGTGGTCGGCCATAGCGGGATAGCGCGCCACGTACTCCTGGACCGAGGAGACGAACAGCGGCCCCTGAGTGGAGATCGCGTCCCAGACGGGGTCTTTCGCGACTCGCGAACGGCCGTCGACACGCTCGAGGAACGCGCGGGGGTAGCCGACGGCTCCGACGTTGTGGACCCGGTTGCCCTCGACGGCCTGTACGAGCAGTCCGGTGGCGCGGAACGGCGGCAGCACCCGCTGGGCCACCGCATCCACCACGTCCCGCGAGGTCGTCGCCGTGGCGAGTGCTGCCGTCAGCTCCGTGATCCGGGAGGCGCGCTCGGCGGAGGCCGTCTCGGCGGCGATCCGCTCGGCCTCGTGCCTGCGCATCTCGGTGACGTCGGTGAAGTACAGCGTGACCCCGTCGGGCACCGGGACGAGCCGCAGGTGGTAGCAGCGTCCTGTATCCGGCATGTGCACGTCGAAGCCTGCGGGCGTGGCCGTTGCGGCGGCCCGGCGACACCGGGCCTCCATGTCGGCGACCTGCTGCACGGCGGGCAGTGTCCACAGCACGCGGCCGAACAGCTCCTCCTCGGAGGAGCCCAGCATGCCTTCGGCCTCAAGGTTGACGAAGGTGATCCGCCAGTCGTCGTCCGCCGAAAGGAAGCCGTCGCTCATATGGCGCAAGGCGTGGCTGAGCGCGTCACGGGCGGACCGGGACTCGTTGCTGTCCCATGCCGTCCCGATCATCCGGTAGGGCTCGCCCGTGTCATCGAGCACCACCCTTGCGCGAGCCTGGGTCCAGCCGTAACTGCCGTCGGGGCGTCGTACTCGGTACTCGGCCTGGAATACACCGTGGTTGCGAATGGCCTTCTCGACGGCGGCGAGCGCCCACGGCACGTCGTCGGGGTGGACCACCTTCATCCAGCTCTCGACCTGGGGCGTGAAGTCGGCGGGCTCGGTGCCGTAGATGGCCATGGCCGCATCGTCCCAGGACAGGGCGCCGGTGCGGATGTTCCAGTCCCAGGTACCTACCTGGACGGCCTTGAGCGCCTGCCGCAGGAAGTTGCCGCTCGGCTCCTCCCGGGCAGGGCGAGCGGGTGGCGGAGCCTGGATCATCCGCTCCTTCGCCCAGGCGGCCACCGCTGTGAGGAAATCCCAATGCTTCCTGGTGGGCTCTCCCGAAGCCCCTGTCACCACGGTGAGGGCGCCGACCGGGCGCTCCGCGCCGAACACCGGTACGGCTGCCAGGCCCGTGCCGGGCCAGCCAGTGGCCGACGTGGGCGGGCGGGTGCCTGAGGGGTCGTGGAACTCCCACACGCCGGTGCCCTGGCGCACGGCGCGGGCCGGGACCGCGGTGTCCTCCTGGTCGATGATCTCCCACGGCCGGACGAGGGCCGGAGGCAGTCCGGTCACTGACACCAGACGCAGCGCCGACATGGGACCACGCAGGTGCACCGTCCCGCCCAGGCCGTCCAGCTCGGCGACGGCGTGCTGAAGCGCGAGCCGCAGCACCTCACCTTCCGTGACGCCCTGTTCCACACTGTCGAGCAGGACCAACCGAGCATTCATGGATCAACTGTATATTTCGGGCGCGAAGTCGGTAGGGTGTGGCGTTACGCCGCGGCTCTCTGCGGGTGAGGCGATCGGTAACTCGATGTACGGCCGTACTGCGCCCGCGCCATCGACCGCGACACTTGTGGAGGCCGGACTCCGGGGCCTGCCCCGGAGTCCGGCCTGGCGGCTCCGGCTCCGACTTCGGTCGACGTCAGTGTTGTCACCACCTCCGCTTCAGCTTGCGTCATCCTCCGCCCGGCGCTCGCCCTCGGCCTGGGACGGCTGGGTGCGTGTCGTGGCGGGATGCCGTTCCTCGGCCGGATTCAGATCCTCTTCCAACCTCTCGCCCTCGGCCTGCGACGGAGTCGGGTACTCGTCGGTAGGGCGCATGGCTGCCTCCATAGTCGGATGAATGCATACAAATTGAGCGTAACGCTGCGGGTGATCGGCTGCTGCTGCACGTACCGCGTGGGCGAAGAGGTTCTTGGTGAGTCCGGGCCTCGTTCGCCTGCCGTGGAGAGAAGCAGTCAGGATGTGTTCAGGTTCTCCGTGCCAGCCTCACCGGTCATGACGAATGAAACAGCTGCGTATCCGGCACGCGCCGGAGCGCGGCAGATGCTGAACAAGGTCCCCGAAGTCACGGTGTACTTCTGGGTGATCAAGGTGCTGTGCACGACGGTGGGCGAGACCGCGGCCGATCTCCTCAACGAAAACCTCGGTCTGGGTCTGACGAACACCTCGCTGGTCATGGCAGTGCTGCTGATCGGCACGCTTTGGTTCCAGTTCCGGGCCAAGAAGTACGTTCCCGGGCTCTACTGGCTCGCCGTGGTGCTGATCAGCGTGGTCGGCACGCTCGTGAGCGACAACCTCACGGACAACTTCGGGGTGGCGCTGGAGACGACGACAGTCGTCTTCGCCGTGTTGCTCGTCGCGGTGTTCGCCGCCTGGTACGGGAGCGAGCGGACGCTCTCCATCCACTCCATTCACACGGTCCGCCGCGAGGCGTTCTACTGGGCGGCGATCCTCTTCACCTTCGCTCTCGGCACCTCGGCGGGCGACCTCACGGCCGAGCGGATGGACCTGGGGTACTGGGTGTCCGCGGTGCTGTTCGCGGTGCTCATCGCCGCCGTGGCCGCCGCCCACTACGGGCTCGGCCTCGCAGCCGTCCCGGCGTTCTGGATCGCGTACATCCTCACCCGCCCGCTGGGCGCCTCGCTCGGCGACTTTCTCTCCCAGGCGCGCGGTGACGGCGGCCTCGGCCTCGGTACGGTCGGGACCAGCGCGATCTTCCTCGTCCTGATCCTGGCCCTGGTCAGCTATCTGACGGTGACCCGGCGGGACGCGGCCACCGCTTCCGTCAGCCTGCCGGAAGGCTGACCACGAACCGCGCGCCGGTGGCGGCCGGATCCCACTCGATGTCGCCGCCGGACGCGCGGGCCAGCCGCCGGGCCAGCGCCAGTCCGAGACCGGCCCCGTCATGACCGTCGTCCGGATCCGCCCGGCGGCCCGGCTCGAAGACAGCCGGGCCGGTCTCCGCGGGCACACCCGGGCCGTCGTCGGTCACGGCGAGCTCCACACCGTCCGGGGTCTGTGCGAACGTCAGGGTGACGGCGGTGGCGGCATAGCGGCGGGCGTTGTCGAGCAGCGGCGTGAGCATGCGTTCCACGAGTGCGGGGGAGACCCCCGCGGTGACGGCCGCGTCGCCCCGTACGGACAGCGGCGGGGCGTCGGGGTGCTGACGCGCGTACTGCTCGGACAGGTGATCGGCCGTTGCGGGCAGTCGGCAGCGGCCGGGGGGTTGCGCGGTGCGGGCGCGCGCCTCGGAAAGCAGGGTGTCGCAGATGTGCCGCATCGTGCCGGCTGCGGCAGCGATCGCCTGGTGGGAGGCGTGCTGTCCGGTCGCGTCCCGTGGCCGGGCGGTGAGCCAGTCGGTCTCGGCGACGATGCGGGCCAGCGGGGTGCGCAGCTCGTGCGAGAGCTCGGCGGTCTGCAGCTGTTCGTGGCGCAGTACGGCGGCCAGCCGGTCCAGGAGTTCGTCGAGGTTGGTGGCGAGCGAAGCGAGCTCGTGCGGGCGGTGGCCGGTGCCGAAGCGTTCCGCGGCACCGAGTTCACTCCAGCGGGCGGCCCGGGTACTCATCTCGGCGACCGGGCGCAGGGCCCGGCCGACGATGGTGCGGGTGAGCAGGTACACCCCGGCCAGGAGCAGCAGCCCGAGGACCGCCGAACCGGCGAGGGCGGCGCGGGCGGTGCTGCGGTACGGGTCGAGGGAGACGGCGACGACAACGGTGCCCGTCTGGCGGTTGCCGACGTGCACCGGCAGGGCGTAGAGCCGGGAGGCGTTCCTCCCGCCGGACTCCTGGTATCTGCTGCCCCGACCGGTGAGCCGGTCGGCCTGCCGTTGGAGGGCGGCGGGCGCGCTCGGCCGTTCGACGGCCGTGCTTCCGCGGTAGATCCACGTGCCGACATCCAGGGCGCGGTCGTCGGGCGGTTCGTGGACGACGATCCCGCCGTCCGGGCGTGCCTCGACGGTGGTGGCCACCGCCGCGGCTCGGGTCTGCAGCAGGTCGGCGGCCTGGCTGCTCAGTCGTCCGGCGAGGACGATGTCGAACGCGACGGTGAGCGCGGCGACCCAGGCCGTGGCGGAGGCCAGGGCGAGCAGGGCGAGGCGGCCCCGCAGAGTGCGGGGCCGCGCGGTGCGGAGCCGTCCGGTGACGCGGAGCCGCCTCATATCAGGCGGTACCCGACGCCTCGAACCGTAGTGATCGCCTGTGGGCTGTCCGCCTCGCGCAGCTTCCGGCGCAGCCGGGCCAGGTACTGGTCGAGCGTGTTGTCGCTGACCTGAGCCCCGTCCGGCCAGGCCACGCGAAGGAGTTCCCGTCTGCGTACGGCGGTTCCGGGCACGGCCATCAGCGCGGCCAGCAGGCGGAACTCCGTGGGGGTGAGTGCCACCGGCTTGCCGTGCACCTCCAGCAGGTGGCGTACGGGGTCGAGCCGGAGCTCCGCCAGCTCGACCACAGGGTCCGGCCCTGCGCGGCGGAGCGCAGCGCGGATCCGGGCGGCGAGTTCGGCAAGGTGGAAGGGTTTCGCGAGGTAGTCGTCGCCGCCCGCGGAGAAGCCCGAGAGCCGGTCGGTGAGCGTGTCGTGCGCGGTGAGGAAGACCACCGGGGCCTTCAGCCCCGTCGAACGCATGGCCTGGCACACGTCCCGGCCGTCCGAGTCGGGCAGTCCGACGTCAAGGACGACGGCATCCACCCGGTCATCGAGGGTGCGCAGGGCGCCGGCCCCACTGGCGGCGGTCACGACGGCGAAGTTCTCCTCGCGCAGTCCGCGGGCGAGCACGTCGCGCAGCCCGTGGTCGTCCTCGACGACCAGGACGCGGCGTTGCACAAGGTCCTTCACGGCAGTCGAGTCCTTCTGTCGGGGCCCGCAGTCCGGCGGCATGGCGTTCGTCTACAGGACTGTAGACGAAACCGATGGCCGCGCGCTCCGCGGCTGCGCAGATCGCGTTCCCGACACTCCTGCGGCGCAGCGAGGACGGGGGCGGGGGAGTGCAGGACACATAGTTGAGACGACGTTCGGCCGTGGCGGCCACCGAACGGAACGGGAGAGCATGTGACTACACCACGGATCGACTACCAGGCGCTGTTCGCCGCCACGCCCAGCCCCTACCTGGTGCTCGGTCCCGACCTGGTGATCATCGACGTCAACCGGGCGTACCTGACAGCGACCGGCCGCACTCGGGAGCAACTGGTCGGGCAGTACCTCTTCGACGCCTTCCCCGACAACCCTGCAGATCCGGGCGCGGACGGGGTGCAGAACCTGGGCGCCTCCCTGCGCCGGGCCCTGCGCTCCAAGGAGTCGGACACGATGGCGGTGCAGAAGTACGACATCCCGGTTGCGGACAGGCCCGGCGCGTTCGAGGAGCGATGGTGGTCCCCGATCAACACCCCTGTGCTCGGGCCGGACGGACAGGTGGCGTGGATCATCCACCGGGTGGAGGACGTGACCGCGTTCGTGCTGTCCCATCCCTCCCGTCCGCGAGGAGGCGGGGAGCTCAGCAAATGGGAGGTGATGGAATCCGAACTGTACGCACGGGCGCGTGAGCTCCAGGGGTTGAACGAGGAACTGCGCCAAGCCCACGCCCGTGAACGCCAGGTCGCCGTCACCTTGCAGGAGGCCATGCTCTACTCGCCCGACCTGGCCCGGCATCGAGATGTCGCGGTCCGCTACCTGCCCGCCGCCGGATCTCTGAACGTGTGCGGCGACTGGTACGACCTGGTCGACCTGCCCGACGACGGCTGCGCCCTGGCCGTCGGTGACGTTGTCGGCCACGGCCTGGAGGCCGCTGCCGTCATGGGAATGCTTCGCAGCGCGCTGTCCGCCGCCGTCCGAGCCCGCCCCGAGCCCGCCAAGGCGCTGGAGGTTCTGGGTCTGTACGCGCGCTCGGTCGAAGGTGCGCTGGCCACCACCGCGGTCCAAGTCGTCATCGCCCCCCACGACCACCGCATCACCTACAGCAGCGCCGGCCACCTCCCGCCGGTCCTGGTCCACCACGACGGCACCTTCGATCTGCTCGACCAGGCCACCGACCCGCCGCTGGGAGCCCGCCCCAAACACGTCCCCCGCCCCCAGGCAGAGCTGTCCTACACCCCCGGCGACACCCTCGTGCTCTACACCGACGGCCTCATCGAACGCCGCGGTGAGGACATCGATGCCGGTCTGCACCGCCTCACCGACGCACTCGCCCGCTTCACCCGCCTCAGCCCCCAACGCCTCGCTGACGCCGTGCTCGCCCGCCTCGGCGTCAGCGCCGGAGCCCGCGATGACATCGCCCTGGTCGTTCTCCGCCTGTAGGCCCAGGGGCCCGCCTGACCCCAGGCCGACAGCGCCGACTCCACCGCCGATGTCACCAGGACCGCCGATTCCCCGGCCCAGGCCGCCCGGACCGTCCGCCGACGAGGTCTGCGACGCCGGTACGGCCGCCTGCCCTGAGCACGTGTGGGGCGTGGAGCCGACCACCGGCGCTGGGTCCCGTGTCGGCGCATGGAGCCACGGAGTGTCCCTCTACGGCTGGCAGCTAGGCCGCGACGCCGGTTTCGCCACGCGCCACCCCGCGCTCACCTCAGGCAGGGCGACCATCCGGCTACGACCCGACGACGCGGCTTCCATCCCGGATGACGAGCTCCGCGACCGGGCGCGGGCCGCCTTGGACAACTGAGCCGTCGGCGCGACCGGTGACTGCGCCTGCTGGGTGACTTCGCGTGTATGCAGCCGCGGGAGCTGGGATGATGCGTCGCCGACTGGTACCAGCAAGGAATGCCCAGGCGATCGCATCTGCAGCCCGACGACCCGGACCCCGGTTTCCGGCCTGAAAGACGGAGGCACCGGGCTGGTGCGGCGTCGCGCCAGGCGCTGCGTGGCATCAACGGCCATGCTTCCCGGGGCCAGGGCTCGCAGCATGCGCCAACCGACCAGCAGGGGCCGCGTGTGTCCCCTGCGCTGCGGACGGCCGCTGCCTACGCCTGGCGGACCCTCGTCGTGGGAGCTGTCGTCTACGCCGGTTTTTCGGCGCTGGGACGGTTCCACGAGGTTGCGGTGGCCGTCTTCCTCGGGCTGGTCGTCACCGCGGTGCTGCGCCCGCCGACGGACTTCTTGGCCCGTGTGCTGCCGCGGCCGCTCGCAGTGGCAGTGGCGCTCCTCGGCAGTTTCGTCCTGGTCCTGGGTGTGCTGTCTCTTGTCGGTGAGACGGTCGCCGGAGAAACGGCCGGGCTGGAGCGGCAGTTCAGCGACGGCCTCGCCAGGATCGAGCGCTGGCTGGCGGAGCCACCGTTCCGTCTGAACCCCGGGGCGCTGAAAGACCTGCAGGCGCGGATCGGGCAATATCTGTCCAGCCATCGGTCCACCCTGATCAGCTCGGCACTCAGTGGCGTGGGCCGACTGGTGGAGGTGATGACCGTGTTCGTTCTCGCGCTGTTCTGCTCGGTCTTCTTCATCTACTCGGGCGACCGGCAATGGGACTGGGTGTGCGAACAGCTGCCGGGGACGGCGCGGGAGCGGGTGGAGATCGCGGGCCGAGCGGCGTGGCGGACGTTCACGGGGTACACCCACGGCATCATCGTGGTGGCTGCAACCAATGCCGTACTCGTCGGACTCGCCCTGTTCGCACTGGGAGTGCCGCTGGCGCTTCCGCTGGCGCTGCTGGAGTTCTTCGCGGCTTTCGTACCCCTGATCGGCTCACCTATCGCCCTTGGAATTGCTGCCGTTGTGGCTCTGGCGTCGAAGGGCCCGATCGTAGCGGCCGTCGTCGTCGTGCTGATCGTCGTCATCGGCCAGATCGAGGGGCACCTGCTCCACCCGATCGTGATGAGCTGGGCCGTCCGCCTGCATCCCGTCGTGATCGCGCTCTCCGTGATCGCCGGCGCGATCGCGGCGGGGGTGCTGGGAGCGATCGTGACGGTGCCGCTCGTGTCCGTCGTCTGGTCGGTCCATCAGGCTCTGCAGCGGGCGCGGAGATCCACACAGGCGAAGGCCACCCGTGCGCGGTCGGCGACCGGCATCCGAAGGGGACGAGGGCCGGACCGTCCCAGCACGTAGTGGACCCAGGAGGGGGACGCCTCCGGGCCGGGGGCGTGTTCAGCGGATCGTGACGGTCCGAGTGCGTTCCTACATCTCGCGTTGCGCCATCAGCCGTCCTACCGCCTGTTCCAGCTCGACGATGCGGTCGGCGAGGTCCGCCCCGCCCGGACCGTTGGTATCCCGTAGCAGGAGTTCCGCCTGGGCGAGTTGGCCGACGACCTCAGCGAGTCGGTCGGGCTCTTCCGGGGGTGCAGGGCGTTCTGCGGACTCCGTAGTGTCCTTGAGGCCCGTATCGTATGACGGCTCAGTGGATGCGCAAGCCGGGGCGGGGGCGGCCGGCGCAACCCCGGGGTGGCCGCCGTCCGCCGTCAGGAGGCGCGTCAACTGTTCGGACTGGTCCACGAGTTGGCGGTTCTTACGGAACAGATCGAGGAAGACGTTGACCTTGGTCCGCAGCAGCCAGGGGTCGAAGGGCTTGATCAGAAAATCGGCTGCGCCCACCGTATAGCCGCGGTAGGCGTAGTTCGGATCGACTGCGGCCCCGGTCAGCAGGATGATCGGGACGTCCTTCGTCTGGTCGAGGCCCTTGATGTTGGCGGCGGTCTCGAATCCGTTCATGCCCGGCATCAGCACGTCGATGAGCACGACCGCGAACTCCTGGCGCAGCATCGCCTTGAGGGCGTCCTCACCCGAGTGCGCGCGGACCACATGGCCCAGCGAGCCGAGTACGGCTTCGAGGGCGACCAGGTTCTCCTCCATGTCGTCGACGATGAGGATGCTGGCGGTCTCCGGTGCTGCTGGCTGTGTCGCCGTCATGATGGCCGTCCTGTCGCCCCGTCGTCATCGTCCTTGTTCCTGAGAGCGTCGCCGTCGTCCCGGTCGATGGTGCCGACGTTGTCGGACGGATCCGGCCTTGGCTCCGGCAGAGTGCACTGGGGGTCGAGGAGCCGGCAGATCACCGACAGCAGGCGGTCGACGTCCACCGGCTTGGGGACGTAGTCGTCCGCGCCGCTCTCGATGGCCTTCTCGCGGTCACCGGGCATGGCCTTCGCGGTGAGCGCGATGATCGGCAGGTCCGCGAAACGAGGTGTGCGCCGGATCGCTCTGATCATCTCGTATCCATCCATCTCGGGCATCATGATGTCCATCAGCACCAGTGATACGTCAGGTGTCCGATCAAGGACCTCGAGGCCCTCGCGGCCGTTCTCCGCGTACTTGACGCTGATGCCGACGCGGCCCAGCACATGCGTCAGTGCGAAGACGTTCCGGATGTCGTCGTCGACGATGAGGATGCAGCGGTTGGCCAGCACCCCGGCGAGGCGGCCACTCAGCCAGTCCCTGAGCCGGGTCGTCTCCGGCCAGTTGACGCCGTCGTCGCCGCTGTCGGGCCGGGTTCCGGTGCGGGGCGCGGTCTCCTGGGGCCTGAACACATCGATCTGCGACGCGGGCCCGGCCGCGGCCGGGGCTCCGGGCCGGCCGGTCAGGGCGGTGCCCCCGGCGACGGCGCGGGTGGTGCCGCTCGCGGGGCGGGCTTCCACCGCGGGGAGGACACCGGAGGGCGGACCCTGGTAGTGCACGGGGACGAAGAGGGTGAAGGCGGAGCCGACGCCCGGTTCGCTCTCGGCGATGATCCGGCCGCCGAGCAGTCCCGCCATGTCGCGGCTGATGGAGAGGCCGAGCCCGGTGCCGCCGTATTTGCGGTTGGTGGTGCCGTCGGACTGCTGGAAGGCCTCGAAGATCCCGTCGAGCTTCTCCGGCGCGATGCCGATTCCGGTGTCCTTGACCGTCAGGGCGATGACGGCGTCGGCGTCGCGCAGCGTCTCCTCCTCGAAGTCCGAGACCGTCCCGCGTTCGACGATCAGTTGCACTCCGCCGGACGAGGTGAACTTCATTGCGTTGGAGAGGAGGTTGCGGAGGATCTGCTGGAGCCGCTGCTCGTCCGAGAAGAGTTCGAGCGGTACGTTCTCGCCGACCTTGATGTCGAACGACAGGCCGCGGTCCAGAGCGAGCGGCTGGAACGTCGCCCGTACGTAGTCGAGCAGTTTGATCAGCGGCAGCTTCTTGGGATGCACATCCATCCGGCCCGCCTCGATCTTCGACAGGTCGAGGATGTCGTTGATCAGTTGCAGCAGGTCGGAGCCCGCGCGGTGGATGGTGACGGCGAACTCCACCTCCTGCGGGGAGAGGCGGTCGTCGGGGTTGTCGGCGAGGAGCCGCGACAGCACGAGGAGCGAATTGAGCGGGGTGCGCAATTCGTGCGACATGTTCGCCAGGAATTCCGACTTGTACTGGGAGGACGTGGCCAGCAGCGCCGCCTTCTCCTCCAGCTCGGCGTTGGTGAGCTGCAACTCGTCGGAGCGCTTGCGCAGTTCGGCGGTGAGGCGCTGGGATTCCGAGAGGAGGGACTCGGTGCGGGAGTTGGCGATGATGGTGTTGATGGAGACACCGATGGTGTTCACGAACTGGTCGACGAAGGCCAGGTGAACCTCGCTGAAGCTGCTGAACGAGGCCAGTTCGATGACTCCGAGCACCCGGTCCTCGAAGAGGATCGGCAGGATGACGACGCTGGCCGGGGGCGCGGCGCCGAGGCCCGAACTGATGGTGATGTATTCGGTGGGGACCGCCTCGATGAGAATCCGCCGTTTCTCCGTTGCGGCCTGGGTGACCAGACCCCAGCCCGGGGCGTCGAGGCTGAGCCGGGTACGCCGGCGCCGGCCTTCGGGCTGGCCGGTGCCGTAACCGGCCAGGAGCTCAAGGTCCTCGCCGGGCTCCGTACTTGCTTCTGCCAGGAAGAATGCTCCGTACTGGGCGTTCACCAGAGGGGTCAGCTCGCGCAGGATCAGGTCGGCGACTTCGACCAGGTCGCGGTGGCCCTGCATGAGTCCGGCGATGCGGGTCAGGTTGGACTCCAGCCAGTCCTTGGCCCGCGTGGTCTCGCGGAGGTTCGCCACCATGAGGTTGATGTTGTTCTTCAGGGCGGCGACCTCGCCCTGGGCCTCCACCGAGATGGAACCGGACATGTCGCCCTGCGTGACGGCGCTGGCGACCTCGGCGATCGCGCGCACCTGGGTGGTCAGGTTCAGTGCCAGCTCGTTGACGCTGGTGGTCAGCCGCTTCCACGTCCCGAAGACGCCCTCCACCCGGGCCTGGCCGCCCAGCTGCCCTTCGCTTCCCACCTCGCGGGCCACTCGTGTCACTTCGGAGGCGAACGCGGAGAGCGTGTCGACCATGGTGTTGATCGTGGACTTGAGTTCCAGGATCTCGCCGCGCGCGTCCACGTCGATCTTCTTGGACAGGTCGCCCTCCGCGACGGCGGTGGCCACCTGGGCGATGTTGCGGACCTGGGAGGTGAGGTTGTCGGCCATGAAGTTGACGTTGTCGGTGAGGTTCTTCCAGACCCCCGAGACACCGTGGACCTGGGCCTGGCCGCCGAGTCGCCCGTCGGTGCCGACCTCGCGGGCCACCCTGGTCACCTCGTCCGCGAAAGCCCTCAGCTGCTGGACCATCGTGTTGACGGTGTCCTTGAGCTCCAGGATCTCGCCGCGTGCGTCGACATCGATCTTCTTCGACAGGTCGCCGTTGGCGACGGCGGTGGTCACCTGGGCGATGTTGCGGACCTGGGAGGTCAGGTTGAGCGCCATGCGGTTGACGTTGTCCGTGAGGTCCTTCCAGACCCCGGAAGCGCCCCTGACCTGTGCCTGACCGCCGAGGTTGCCCTCGGTGCCGACCTCGCGGGCGACGCGGGTGACCTCGTCGGCGAAGGCGGAGAGCTGGTCGACCATGGTGTTGATCGTCGACTTCAGCTCCAGGATCTCGCCCTTGGCCTCCACGGTGATCGTCTTGCCGAGGTCGCCCTCCGCGACGGCGGTGGCGACCTGGGCGATGTTGCGGACCTGGGAGGTGAGGTTGTCGGCCATGAAGTTGACGTTGTCGGTGAGGTCTTTCCAGACCCCGGATACGCCCCTGACCTGGGCGCGGCCGCCGAGCTGGCCTTCGGTGCCGACCTCGCGGGCGACGCGGGTGACCTCGTCGGCGAAGGCGGAGAGCTGGTCGACCATGGTGTTGATCGTCGACTTCAGCTGCAGGATCTCGCCCCGTGCGTCCACGGTGATCTTCTGACTGAGGTCGCCGTTGGCGACGGCGGTGGTCACCTGGGCGATGTTGCGGACCTGGGACGTCAGGTTCGACGCCATGAAGTTGACGTTGTCGGTGAGGTCCTTCCAGACCCCGGATACGCCCCTGACCTGGGCGCGGCCGCCGAGCTGGCCCTCGGTGCCGACCTCGCGGGCGACCCTGGTCACCTCATCGGCGAACGCCCGCAGCTGGTCGACCATGGTGTTGACCGTGAGCTTCAGCTCCAGCAGCTCGCCGGTGGCTTCGACCGTCACCTGCTGTGTCAGGTCGCCGCGCGCCACCGCCGTCGTCACGACCGCGATGTCCCGCACCTGCGCCGTCAGCCGGGACGCCATCGTATTGACCGCTTCGGTCACATGGAGCCAGTCACCCGACAGTCCCTGCGCCTTGGCCCGGCCGCCGAGGCGCCCCTCGGTGCCGACCTCGCGGGCGACCCGGGTCACCTCACCGGTGAAGAGCGAGAGCTGGTCCACCATGCGGTTCACGCCGATGCCCAGGCGCCGCAGGTCACCGCGGAGCTGGCGGCTTCCCTCGTGCAGATCGACGTGCTGTGTCAGATCACCGTCCGCGACGGCGTCTAGCACCCGGGTGGCCTTCGCGACGGGTACCACCAGTGCTTCGAGCACCGTATTGGCGGCCTCGATGTTCGTCGTCCAGGTCCCCGTGCCGGGACTCGCCGAGATCCGCTCCTCCAGCCGTCCCTGTCGGATGATCTCGTGGCGCACCCGCTGGAGCTCCGAGGCGAGATGTGCGTTCCGCGCGACGATCTGTTGGAACACCCCGGCCATTTCGGCCAGCACCCCGTCCGGCAGGGCGTCCCCGCCCCGTTTCTTCGGGTCCTCCACGCGCGCTGTGAAATCACCGTCGCACAGGGCCTTCATCGCGGCGAGCAAGGGGCGCAGATCGCTCGTACGAACCTGTTCGTCCGGCTCTGTGTCGGGCCGGGTCGAGTCCAGTGTCATGGAGCACCCTCCGCCCAAGATCCATTGGTGCACACCAGAGGTTCATTGGTCACACATGTCATAGTATAAAGCGCACGAAAATACTGCTTTTCAGGCGTATTTGGTACATAGGGGGGTGAGGGGTTTCGTTGTCCGTCCACGCGACCGAATCCGTGTCCAGGAAGGGGCTGCCGGCGAACCAGCTGGCGGCCGCCCGGGCGCGGGAATTCGTGTGTGCGGCGCTCCAGGGGTGGACGGTGCCCGTGAACGGGGACAGGGCGCCGGCCGCCGATGCGGATCTCGATGCGGGCGCCGCCCCTGTTCCGATGGCGGTCCCCGAGGAGCTCGTCGACGACGCCGTCCTGCTCGTCAGCGAGCTGGTCACCAACGCCGTCATGTACGCCGGCACCGATATCGACGTGGTCTGCCGCCTGGAGCGGAACCCGGCCACCCGGTTGGGTGTCGTCGTGGAGGTCGCGGACCGCCACCCCTCCAGGGGGGTACGCGGCGGAGTGGACACCAAGCGTGGTGAGCCCGGCTACGGCCTCCAGCTGGTGAGCGCGCTCTCGGAGTCCTGGGGCGTGACCTACCGGCGGGCGGAGAAGAGGGTCTGGTTCCGGCTGGAGGCCGCGGAGGGAGAGACTGCTGCGACAGATTCGGCCACTACCGGGCCCGGTGTCACCGAGCCCGGTACCAAAGGACGCGACAGCGACGCACAGCCCCATGGCGCAGGGCCATCCCTGCATCCGGCGCATGCCGCGGGGTACGCCGCCGAGTGGGACGACCGCGGCGGCCCGTCGTTCCTCGCCGAGACCAGCGAACTCCTGGCAGGCCAGCTCGACGAGGCCATGGTCACCGCGCTCGCGGCCCAGATGCTCGTGCCCCGGCTCGCAGACTGGTGCGGCATCTGGCTGAGCATGCCGGGGATGGGCCTGCAGCTGTCCCGGGTCTGGCATGCCGACGAGCTTCGCATCACTCCGCTGCGCGAGGAACTGGAACGGATTCCGCCGCCCGCCGCGGTCCGCATCGGGGGTACGCCCTGGCCGTGGCCGGAGAGCGCCGGCATCGACCATGAGGGTGGGTCGGCGTTCGCCTTCCCGCTCATCGCCCGCAACACCGACCAGGGTGTACTGCTGCTCGGCCGGGCCGGGCAGCCGCAGATGACCGACGCCGTGGTGCGGATGGTCCAGGACGTTGCCCGCAGGGTCGCGCAGGCGGTGTTCACCGCCCGCCAGTACACCCGGCAGCGCAGGATCAGCGCCGCGCTCCAGCGCAGGCAGCTGCCGGCGACGCTGGCCAGGATCGTCGGCGTCGATACGGCGATCGTCTACGAGCCGCACGGCGAGGGGCAGACCGTCGGCGGCGACTTCTACGACATCTTCCCGAGGGGCGAGAACCACTGGTGCTTCCTGCTCGGCGACGTACAGGGAAAGGACCCGGAGGCGATGTCCGTCACCGGCCTGGCCCGCCACCTGGTGCGGCTGCTGGCGCGCGAGGGCCATGGCGTCGAGTCGGTGCTCGGCAGGCTGAACGCCGCCATGGCGGAAGAGAGCGCCGAGGCATTCGCGCTCGGCGCCGAGCAGACCGGCTCCCGCTTCCTGAGCCTGCTGTACGGGGAGCTGACGGTCGACCCGGGCGTGCCCGGAGCCCACTGTACGGTCGCCACTGCCGGCCATCCTCCGCCGCTGCATCTGTGCGCCGACGGCAGGGTGGAACCGGCCTCCGTACCCCAGATGCTGCTCGGCATCGATGAAGGCGCTGAATTCCGGGCCGTCACCTTCGACCTCGCGCCCGGTGAGACGTTGCTGTGCGTGACCGACGGCGTCACCGAACGCCGCTGTGGCAACTGGCAGTTGGACGACAACGATGGCCTGGCCGACGTGCTCCGGCAGGGTATGGGGCTGGGCGCGAAGGCACTTGCGGAGCACGTACGGCGGGCGGCGCACGACTTCGGGACGGGTCCGGTCGAGGACGACCTCTCGGTACTGGTGCTGCAAGCAGTGGCGGAGGAGAAAACCTGTGCGAGGCAGACCTGAACGTCGACGGGCAAGCCGAGAGGCCGCTCGCTCAGGCCCGATCGCCGTCGTCGAGAGCTACGGATGCCGCGCGAAGTGACCCGCCGGCGGCGAGCAGTTCGCGCAACACCTCGGACCGGACGAGACCTTGGGCGGTAACGTGCGGATCGACGGTCCACTCGTCGGCAGGACATACAAGAGCGTCAGCTGAAGGAGCGCCGGTAGGTGTGGGGGCTGACGCCGGTGGTGCGCCGGAAGCGGTCGCGGAAGGCGGTGGGCGATCCGAAGCCGACCTGGGCACCGATGCGTTCGACGGAGTGCCGGGTGGTCTCCAGAAGGTGCTGGGCCTGGCGGATGCGGGCCCGGTGGAGCCACTGGAGCGGGGTGACCCCGGTCTGTTCGCGGAAGCGCCGGATCAGGGTCCGGGTGCTGATTCCGGCCTGAGCGGCGATGTCGGCGAGGGCCAGATCGCGGCCCAGGTTGTCCTGGAGCCAGATGAGCAGGGGGTCGAGGGCGGAGCCCTGCGGGGTGGGTATGCGGTCGTGGACGATGAACTGCGCCTGACCACCCTCACGTTCGAGAGGGACGACGGACAGGCGTGCGGCGTCGGCGGCGACGGCCGAGCCGTAGTCGCTGCGGATCATGTGCAGGCACAGGTCCAGGCCGGCGGCGGCTCCTGCCGAGGTGAGGATCTGCCCGTTGTCGACGTACAGGACATCCGGGTCGACGTCGATGTCCGGGTGGGCGGCGGCCAGGAGACCGGCCGCGATCCAGTGGGTGGTGGCGCGCAGGCCGTCCAGCAGGCCGGTGGCGGCGAGGGGAAAGGCGCCCGTGCAGATGGAGGCGATACGGGTGCCGTCCTTCGCCGCGGCGCGAAGCGCGTCGTGGACAGCGGGGGTGAGCGGGGCGGCGGGGTCGGCGGTGCCGGGCACGATGATCGTGTCGGCGCCCTTGAGGCCGTCCAGCCCCCAGGGCGCTCGCAGTCGGAAGGTGCCTGCGTCGATATCCGGCTGCTCAGCACACACGCGGACCTGGTAGCCGGGGCGCCCGTCCGGGAGGCGGGTGCGGGCGAAGACCTCGATCGGGGTGGACAGGTCGAAGGGGATCACCTGGTCCAAGGCGAGAACAGCGACGGTGTGCATGGCCAGAACATACCTGCCCGCCCTGTGGCCGACTCGCCATCAGAGAACCAGGCTCGGCCATTTGTCCAGCTCAAGGCCCATGATCTGGCGATGGCGATATCCCGTTGAAACATGTCACTAACGCCACTGGGCGGTCGAATGAAACATGTTTAGCGTCGAGGTCTACCCGGTGCAGACCGGTCCCTCGCACGTGAAGGAAATTCCATGCACGCCCAGATCGTCCTGTTCGACGGTTTCGATCCGCTGGATGTCATCGCCCCCTACGAGGTGCTGTACGCCGGTGGAACTGCCTCCGGCGGGGCGGTGAGTGTGGAGCTGGTGTCCGCGGAGGGGCCCCGCGCTGTGGTCAGCGGAACCGGGGGGCTGGCACTCCAGGCGGTTGCCGCTCTTGACCCCGGCCGTGCGGGCCTGGTCCTGGTTCCCGGCGCCTCGGGCCGTGTCGGGGCGCCTGGCGAAACACCTGACCTGGAGGCCGGGACAGGCGATCAGAAGCAGGACGAGCTCATCCCCGTGCTGCTGGGCCGCACCTTGAACACCGAACTGCCGGCGCTGCTGAAAGCGGCCATGCGCAATCCACTGGTGACGGTCGGCGCGGTGTGCGGCGGCTCGCTCGTGCTGGCCATGGCCGGCCTGCTCGAGGGCCGCCACGCCACGACCCACCACATGGGCCTGGACCTGCTCGATGCCACCGGCGTCCACGCGGTTCACGCCCGTGTCGTCGACGACGGCGACCTGGTCACCGGCGCCGGTGTCACCTCCGGGCTCGACCTGGGCCTGTACCTGCTGGAGCGCGAGGTGGGCCCCCGGATCGCCCACGCCGTCGAGGAGTTGTTCGCCCACGAGCGTCGCGGCACCGTCTGGCGCCCCCAGGGCCCGGCTCCCACCGGCCTCTGACCATGCCCCTTCTTTGGCACCTGTTCACCGCACGCACCGTAAGGAAGTACAGCAGCATGTCTGTCGAAGGTACCTGGGACCTGTCCATCTCGACCCCCATCGGCACGATCAAGGCAGTGGTCGAACTTCGCCGACAGCACCGTGTCCTGACCGGAGTCGCCCACGGGGCGGCGGAGGAGGTCCCGCTTGCCGAAGTCGCCCTCGACGGCCAGCTACTCACCTGGAGGCAGGCCGTCACCCAGCCCATGCGCCTGAACCTGGCCTTTGCCATGACGGTCGACGGAGACACCCTGATCGGCACATCCAGGGCCGGACGGCTGCCCGCCTCCAAGGTCACCGGCCGGCGCCGGGCCACCCGGCCGACGGCGGAACACTGACCATGACGAAACTCCTCCTCTCCCTGCACGTGCTGGCCTCCGTACTGGCCATCGGCCCGGTCACCGTCGCCGCGAGCATGTTTCCCAGAGCTCTACGCCTCACGCACACCGACCCGGGCGACCGCGAGGCGCTCACGAACCTGCGGATGCTGCACCGCATCTGCCGCGTCTACGCGGCCATCGGCATCGCCGTCCCGGTCTTCGGGTTCGCCACGGCCGGCAGCCTCGGCGTCCTCGGCAGCGGATGGCTGATCACATCGATCCTGCTGACCGCGGCGGCCGCGGCCACCCTCGTCCTGCTGATCCTGCCCGCCCAGGACCGCGTGCTCGCCGCCGTACAGACCCCGGGCTCCGGACCCGGGCCCCGCTCAGCCGGCCGCCTCGCCATGCACACCGGCGTCTTCAACCTGCTGTGGGCCACCGTCACCATCTTGATGATCATCCGCCCCGGCTCCACGACGGGAGTGTGACCCGTGCACCTCCGTAACCTGCGTATTGCGGCCCAGGGCGAACTCATCTCACTGATCATCCTGCTGACCAACCTCGCCACCGCCCACCTCAAACCCATTTCCTCCCTGATGGGCCCCACCCACGGCTGTGCCTATCTGTTCGTCGTGGTGGCCACCTGGCGCCTCAAGCAGGCCACACCCGTCACCAGGGCCACGGCCGTCATCCCTGGCATCGGCGGCCTCCTCGCACTGCGCCGGCTCAACCGCCCCGACCTCGTCGATCAGCAAGGTGAGGACGCCATCCGGCCGTGACCCGCGCTCCACGGTGAGTGACAGCCCGGCGGGAACGGGGCCGGTTCAGTCGAGATGGTCGTACCTGTCCGGCTCCCAGTCGGCGAACAGCGTCAGCGCCTTCTCCGTCTCGGTGCGTTCCGGTGCGGTGGAAGTGGCCGGCCACCAGTTCTCCACCTGATGTGCGTCCACGAGGACGAAGCCGCGGTACCCGTCGAAGTCACCGGGGTCGCTTGCCACACCGATATGGATGGGCGCGTCATCGGGAAGATCCTTGAGGGCATCGCGCAGCTGGGCGGCGTTCCAGATCTGAGGGGTGTGCTCGAAGGTGTCGGTCATGCGCACAGGTTGCCGCAACGGGGTGTCCTGCCGGCGGAGACACGGCTGCTTCCCGGGCCGAAGCGCTGATCCGGTGCAAGGGCGGGGCAAGGCTCGGACGAATCGCCGGGGCAGGCGGCAAAGAACAAGCTAAGAGGGCGCTTCACCGACGGCAGGGCCTGCCGGCAGGGCCTGCTCCACCCAAATGGTCTTGCCGGTGGGCGTGTAGCGCGTGCCCCACTGCTGCGCCATCTGGGCGACGATGAACAGGCCACGGCCGCTCTCGTCGTCAGTGGCGGCATGGCGCAGATGGGGTGAGGTGTGCCCGGTGTCGGCGACCTCGCAGATCAGGGTTTCGTCACGGATGAGTCGGACGTGGATCGGACCGGCGGCATAGCGGATGGCGTTGGTGACCAGCTCACTGACGATGAGTTCGGTGGAGAACGCCAGCTCGTCCAGCCCCCATGCGCCGAGTTGCCCCGTGGTCACGGCCCGGGCTTTGCCGACCATCGCCGCCTCCGCGGTCAGCTCCCACGTAGCCACCTGGTGTTCGTCGAGCATCCGTGTGCGTACGAGGAGCAGGACCGCGTCGTCGTTCGCCGGCCCTGGCACCAGGGTCGCGACTGCGCGGTCACAGAGTTCTTCCAGGGGACGCCGGTACTGGGCGAGGGCTTCTGTGAGCAGCCCGAGTCCGACGTCGATGTCATCGGCGGCCGCCTGGACGAGGCCGTCGGTGAAGAGGGCGACGAGGCTGCCCTGCGGCAGCTGGAATCCCGTGGTCTCGTAGGGCAGACCACCCAGCCCCAGCGGAGGGCCCGGCGGGAGATCCGGGTAGGTGGCGACGCCGCTGTCCGACAGGACGACCGCAGCCATCGACTGGCCGGCGCGCGCCATGCTGCACTGTCCCGACACCGGGTCGTACACCGCGTACAGGCACGTCACCCCCAGGGCGTCGTCCTGCCGGGGCCCCGTGCCGCCCGCACCATGAACGGCTGCCCGCTCCTTGGCGGTCTGCCCGACCAGGTCGTCCAGGCGCGAGAGGAGCTCGTCCGGGTCGAGGTCCAGGCGGGCGAGGACGCGAACGCCGGTGCGCAGGCGCCCCATGGTGGCGGCGGCGAGCAGTCCGTGGCCGATCACCTCCCCGACGACCAGGCCGACTCGCGTTCCCGACAGTGGGATGACGTCGAACCAGTCACCGCCCACCCCGGAACGGCTGTCGGCGGGCACATAGCGGCTCGTCATCTCGACAGCGGTCGGTTGCGGCAGCCGGTGAGGAAGCAGACTGCGCTGAAGTCTGAGGGCCGCGGCGTGCTCGCGTGTGACGACCAGCATCAGCACGACGCCGAGCAGCAGGGCTCCGAGGCCCACGACGGTGACCCCGCCCGTCCGTCCGATGAACGGCAGGTCGATGGAGGTCGCACCGTAGCTGGGGTCGGCGTAGACGACGAAGGCGGCGTAACAGAAGAGGAAGAGCATCGTCAGCGCGCCCAGACCCGGCAGTAGGCCCTTGAACAGGAAGTCTCTGCGGCTACGGGTGAGCACCCTGCGGAAATACCAGACACAGGCGAAGCCGGTGAGGCCGTAGTAGAACGTGATCGCGAGCCCGACCGACTCGATGGAGTCGGCCAGGACGTTGTTGCTGATCGCCGTCAGGAGGACGAGGAAGGCGACGGAGGCCAGGCCCAAGGAGACGGTCGACCAGGTCGGGGTGAGGAATCTGCGGTGCACTCGGGCGAATCGGGAGGGGACGGCCTTGTGCGCCGCCATGGAGAAGACGGTCCGGGCCATGGGGAGGATGGTGGTCTGGGCGGAGGCCACCGCGGAGGTCAGCACCATGAGGATCAGCAGCTTGGAGAAGAAGGGCCCCGCCCCGTGGCTGCCGAAGACGGCGTTTCCCAGACCCGAGAGCACGTCGCCCGCGTTGTCCCTGTTGCCCAGCCCGGTCCCGGCGGGGCCGACTCCGGCGAAGGCCTGCGCCGAGGTGGCGACCAGGGCGTAGATGACCAGCAGCAGCACGACGGAGATGACCGCGGCGCGTCCGGGGGTGCGCGTGCTGTCCGCGGTCTCCTCGTTGACCGTGACGGCGGTGTCCCAGCCCCAGTAGATGAAGACGGCGGCGAGGATACCGGCCGTCAGCGCTTCGGCCGATGGCACGTGGAGGGGGTTGAACCAGGAGGCGGAGACGTGGATCGCCATCTCGGGGTTGCCGGTGTAGACCTTGACCAGGGCGGTGACGGCGAACAGCAACAGTACGGCCACCTCGATGAACAGGAGCCAGCGCTGAACGGCAGCCGAGATCTCGATGCCGATGTAGCAGATCGCGGTCATGACGCCGATCCAGATGACACCCGCGAGGGTGGTCCACACCCTGTTTTCCGTGAGGGAGTCGTAGCCCAGGAGCCGGAAGCCGTAGATGCCGGCGATCTCGGCGAGGTTCGCCATGACGATGATGTCGGCGACGATGATGCCCCAGCCGCCCATCCAACCGGTGCGCGGGCCGAAGGCGCGGGTCGCCCAGGTGAAGGTGGTCCCGCAGTCGGCGTTGCTCGCGTTGAGTTCCTTGTAGGCGTACGCGATCATCAGCATCGGGACGAAGGCCAGCATCGTGATGATCGGGGCCTGCAGTCCGACCCCCGCCACGATGAGGCCCAGCGTGGCCGCGAGGCTGTACGCCGGGGCGGTGGACGCCAAGCCGATGGCAACGGAGGAGAGCAGTCCCAGGGCACCGGATTTGAGCCCTTTCTCACCCGCGCCCGAGTCGAGCGCGAGCGGCGCGTCGGACGCGCCAGGGCTACGGGAGAGCTTCACACCGGATGCCAACCTCCTCATTTGCCTTCCGACCACCATTTTCGCCGCAGGCGAGGAGGCCTGCCACGGGAAACCGGCTGGATGATCCACGCCGCTGAAAAACAGGACCAGTGGTACCGGACTGCCGAACGTCCAGCCCGAGGGGTCCCGGGGGAGTACGCGGGTATCCGGAGCTGTGATGCCGTCCTCGATTTCCATCCTGGACCTGCGCCTCACGTTCCTGGGGCAAGGCGAACTGCTCGTGTCGGTGGCGAGCTGCTCGGGCCGGCCGCCGGCTGACTCCGTTGCCGCCGCCTCACCCCGTCGAGCAGTCGGCTCCGCTGGGCCTGCGACGTCGCCAGACCAGCACCGGTCAGGGCGAGCGCGGTCGCCCCGTCGAGCACCGCCCGGTCGGCTCCCGGGCTCTTGCCGTACGCGGTGAATTCGGGAGTGTGCTGCTTGGCGCCGTCTGTGTCGTAGCCGATCGTGGGGTGGATCGTGGGGATGAGCTGCGAGACGTTGCCCATGTCCGTCGACGCCATCGTCTCGCCGCACCGTGACATCGCCGTACGGCCCAGTTCGCCGAGCGCCCTGACGTAGAGCTCCGTCATGTCGGGGTCCTGGCGCAGATCGGCGAAGTTCCTTCCGTGCGGGCGCAGCTCGAGCTCGGCACCTGTGGCGAGCGCCCCGGCCTCGAAGCAAGCGCGCACCCGCTGCCACGCCTCGCCGAGCTGCTCCACGGTCAGCGCCCTGACCTCGCAGCGCGCGCGGGTGCGGGCCGGGATGACGTTCACGGCCTGGCCGCCGTCGGTGACGATGCCGTGCACGACCACACCGGGCGGCAGCTGCTGGCGGAGCAGTCCGACCGCAGTGTGGGCGACGGTCATCGCGTCGAGGGCGTTGATGCCTTCCCATGGGGCGAGCGCGGCGTGGGAGGGCTTGCCGCGGTAGGTGATGTCCCAGGCCCCGATGGCCAGTGAGGAGGCGCCGACGCTGTCGTCGGGGGCAGCGTGCACCATCATCGCTGCAGCTACGTCGTCGAAGACTCCGGCATCGAGGAGGAGGACTTTCCCTCCGATGTCCTCCTCGGCGGGGGTACCGATCAGCTTCACCGTCAGATCGAGTTCGTCCGCGACGGCGGCGAGTGCGAGCGCGGCGCCGACGGCTGCGGCCCCGTTGACGTTGTGCCCGCAGGCGTGGCCGATGCCGGGCAGGGCGTCGTACTCGGCGCAGAATCCGATGACGAGGTCGCCGGATCCGCGGGTGGCGACGAGGGCAGTGGGGAGGTCGGCGGCGCCCCGGGTGACGGTGAAACCGGCTGTCTCGAGGAGATCGGCGATCCTGGCCGCCGAGCGGTGTTCCTGGAGGGCGGTCTCGGGTTCGTCGTGCAGCCCGTGGCTGAGGGCCACGAGCCGATCGCTCCAGGAACGCACTGCTTCGGTCACTGTCCTCTGCATGCCCAGGGGGTTCGTCATGCGAGCTCTCCACTCTGCGCCGGCTGCTGTCCGTATGTCGCGTGCGCTTCGCGTGGGCTGCGATAGCGCAGCGCGAGGGCCGTGCCGACAAAGGCGGCGCAGGCGCACGCGCCCCAGCCCCACAGGTAGCCGGACTCGGCGATGCGCGTGGTGCCGCGCACGGCGTGGGCCGCGAAGAACGCGCCGATCACGGCGGCGCCGATGGCCGCGCCGAGGGAGAGGGCCAGTTCGTTGAGGCCGACGGCGAGAGCGGTCTCCTGTTCCTCGACGACCTCCGCAGACAGGGTCCGGGTGATCGACTCGAAGAGCCCGGTCGCGAGGCCCACGACGAGGGCGCAGGCCACGTACTGGGTGAGGGTGTCGTGGAAGAGAGCCATCCCCAGGAAGCCGAGCGCGATGAGTCCGCCGCCCGAGGCGAGTACGGCGCGGTCGCCGAGCCGCCGGGCAAGGCGCGGGGTCAGCGTGGAGCCGGCGAATCCCGCGGTCACCATGGCCAGCGAGATGGTGGCGATCGCCTGCGGTCCCAGACCCATGCCGTAGCCGTTCGCGGACCGTGAGGCACCGAGAAAGAGGGCGTTGGCGCCGAGGAAGCCGATGGTGCCGAAGGAGGCGCAGAAGGTGTAGCCGCTGACCACCGCGAGACGGGGATTGCTCAGCATCCGCACGCTGACCAGGGGATGTGCGGACCGCTGTTCGACCGCCACCCAGGCCGCGAGGACGGCGAGGGCCGCGACGCCGAGAGCGATTGTGCGCGGCGCGCCCCAGCCCCACGTACTGCCCTGCGCGAGGACCAGGACGAGCGCCACCAGGCCCACGGTGAGCAGCGCCGCCGCCCCGTAGTGGAAGCGCCCGCCACGCGGGGCGTCGCTGTCAGGCAGGACGAGGCCCGCGACCACGGCGAGGACGGCGACCGGGACGGCCGTCCACAGTCCGGCTTCCGCATGGTGCTCGCTGAGTGCACCCGCCACGAGGCCGCCCACTCCGATCGCGATGAGCAGGACACCCACGAGGAGGGAGATGCCGATGCGGTTCCGCTCGGGTGCGCGGGAGCGGAGGATGCCCACGAGGAGCGGGAAGAAGCCGACCAGGGCGCCCTGGAGCGTCACGCCGACGGCGAGGGTCACGGCGGACGGCCGCACGGCGATCAGGAGCGAGCCGCCCGCCACCATCGCGAGGGCCACCCGCAGGAGTTTGCGGTGCCCGTACAGGTCGCCGAGCCGGGAGAGCAGCGGCGTCATGACCGCGAAGGCCAGTTGGGACAGCAGGTAGATGTTGTTCTGCCCCACGGCGCCGATGTGCAGGCGCAGGCCGACCTCGGGCAGCAACGGCGTCAGATAGCCCTGGACGATGCCGCTGAACAGGATGACCACAGCCATCGTCGCGAGCATGCCCGAGCCGGAGCTCAGCGCTCCGGGTCCGCGTCGTGTTCCCGATATGCGTGTGGACACAGGTTCACCTCTGGATCATCTGGTGGCCGGAACCGAATGTGGTGGCTACTGTGCGGGCCGAGGCACACATGGCCCCGAATATTCATGGATTCGTACGTACGGAGTGCTTGTGATGCGAGAAACGGTCACCGCCAGCGAGCTCGACCTCGCTCTCGTGAACGCCCTCCAATTGCGGCCCCGGTCCTCCTGGTCGGAGCTGTCACCGCTGCTCGGCGTGACCGCGGGAACGCTGGCGCGGCGCTGGGAGCGGCTGACCGGGGCGGGGCTCGCCTGGGTGTACGCGGCGCCCGGACGAGAGTTCACGCGTAACCGCTGTACGGCCTTCGTGCTGCTGCGCTGCCTTCCTCAGGAGCGGTCCCGGCTGATCACGGAGCTGAGCGCCCTCCCGGAAGCAGTGACGATCGAGCTGACCGGGCCCGGCAGTGCCGACCTGCTCCTCGACGTGCTGGCCCCGGACCTGCCCTCGCTCAGCCGATTCCTCAACGAGAAGCTGGACCGGCTGTCCGGCATCGTCTCGGTGACCTGTCTGTTCGCCACGTCGCTGTACGTCGAAGGCAGCCGCTGGCGGCTACGCTCCCTGGAACCCGCCCAGCTGACCACGCTCGGCAGCGCGGAGGGGGCGCGGGAGCCGGTCCGTACGCTCGCACTCGATCCCGTCGACCGGGCCCTGCTCGACGAACTGGTCCGCGACGGCCGCCTCGGCCTGTCCGAACTCGCCGAGCGCACGGCCACCAGCCCGGCCACCGTCCGCCGCCGCCTGCGCCGTCTCACCGACTCCGCCGTCCTGACCTTCCGCTGCGACATCGCCTCCGCGCTCGCCGGGCACCCCGTCCCGGTCTCCCTGCTCGGCCAGGTGCCCGCGCGGGACATCGGCACCGTCCACCGCACCTTCGCCGCCCTGCCCGAGTGCCGTCTGATCGCGGCCGTGACCGGTCCCGCGAACATCTTCGCCACGCTCTGGGTGCACGACCTCGGTGACATCCAGCGGCGCGAGACCGCCCTGTGCGCCCGCTTGCCCACCCTCACGGTGACCGACCGCATCGTCGGCCTGCACACAGCCAAACGCATGGGCCACCTGCTCGACGAGCAGGGGCGCCGCATCGGCGTCCAGCCGATCTCGCCCTGGTAGCCGGTGCGAGGGGGCTCGCGCGAGACAGGCCTGCTCGGCCGCGTCCAGGGCGCGGCCGAGCAGGCCTGTCACGAATCCGACACGAGCGGGCCAGAACATTCCGGACAGGCATAGCGTGAGCGGACTCAGGACCACGCGCATCCCATGAGGGGATCACATGTCGTACGGCTACCCGCCTCAGCAACCCGGCCAGCAGCCGGGTCAGGAGCCCCAGCAGCCGCCCCAGTGGGGGCAGCAACCTCCTCCGCCGCCGTATCAGCAGTGGCCCCAGCAGGGCGCGGGGTGGGGCGCGCCGCCGCCCAGGAAGTCGAATACCGGGCTGATCGTGACGCTGTCGGTGCTCGGTGGGCTGGTACTGCTCGGCGGCTGCGGTGCGCTGGTGGCAGTCACGGTCAGCCATGCACCGAAGACGCGGACGCTGCCGACGACCGAGGCGCCGCAGGACAAGGCACCTGGGAAGGACGCACCCTCCGAGAAGCCCGCCGTCGAGGAAGGGAGCCCCGAGGCGGATGTGAAGCTCACCAAGTGCGTGGTGGATTCGCTGACGACGTGGCCGGTCGCTGATGTGGAGATCGTGAACCACGGCGACTCGAAGGCGACCTACGTCGTCAACGTGGAGTTCGTGGACGGTTCCGGTACACGTCTCGGCGAGGGCTTGGCCGCAACCGACAGCCTGGCCGTGGGGCAGAAGGCCAAGGAGAAGGCGCAGGGCCTCGTGAAGGTGCCGGCCAACGTGACGTGCAAGGTGTCGAAGGTGACGCGTTACCCGACGAACTGACGGCATGACGATGCCCTGTCGCCCATGGTGGTGGCGGGGCATTCGTGTGATCGGTGGTGCCCGCTCCGGCTCTGCTGCAACTCCGGCCGCACCTGTGACGAGGTCAGGTGCGGTTCCGGCGTCGGCTGCGGATCATCGACATCAGCAGCCCGTGGGTGTCGGCGTCGGCGGCCACGACAAGCCCGCGGCCTGCCCGCCCGATCGGGGCGCCGTCGATCCCGGTGACGACGCAGCCGGCGGCCCGGCACACGGCGATGCCCGCGGCGAAATGCACGCTCCCGGAAAGGTCGCCGCCATCGGTGACATACGCGGCGCGCTTGCCGGCGGCGACCCAGGCCAACGCCAGCGTCGTGGACACGACCCGCGGCCGGAACCGCTCGACGAACCCGGGGTGGCCCAGCAGGTCCACGGCCCGGAACCCCGGTGCACTCGGGAACGGCGGATCCAGGTTGACGTCCACCAGTTGGGTGGCGGGCGTGGGCGTCAGCCGCGCGTCTGCGCCGTTCCGCCGCACCCCGGCGGTCTCACCGTCGGTGAAGAAGACCTCGCCGCTGAACGGGTCGGCCACCGCCGCCGCCCCGTCGCGGAGTGCCACGTTGACGGCCACCAGCATGTTGCCGACGGCGTAGTTCAGCGTGCCGCACAAGGGATCCACCAACCACTGGCGCGCCGCGTCGGCGGCACCCTGCTGCCCACCCTCCTCGCCGAGCACCGCATCATCGGGCCGGGCGGCACGGATGACGCCGAGAATCGTCTTCTCGGCCTCCACGTCTGCGGCGGTGGCGAAGTCTCCGGCGCCCTTGTCGATGCGGGTGAGATGCCGGCCGTACATGGTGTGCACCACGTCCGCGCCGGCACGTGCCGCAGCTATCGCAACACCTGCATCGTCAAGGCCCGCACATGAGTTGATCACGTCCTGCAGAATATCGGCGCGAAGCCTGTCCCCGTCGGTCGGACCGGCATCGTCCCGAAGTATGGCCGGGACATGGACATGGCACGGCGGGTGCCAGGGCTCACACCCCCTGGCACCCGCCGCGATTCAGCCGGTCAGGTCCGCGCTACCGTTCCCGGCGCCTCATGCGGTGCCGCGCTGCAGGTACGCGCGGTCCACTGTCTGCCGGACGGTGTTGCCGGCCGCGTCCTTCGCGGTCACGCGCAGCGTCACGTACGCGTCGCCGTGCATCCGGGCCGGCCGCTCCACGACGGCGGTGAAGCCGCTGCCCTTGCGGGCCGTGGTGGCAGTGGTCCAGGTCCGCCCGTCGTCGTAGGACGTCTCGACCTTCAGCGTCACGCCGCGCGGCGCCGCCATGCCGTCCTGCATCCGGACGTCCAGGCCGAGAGTGTGCCTGCGCTGCGAGCCCACCGCGTTCCGGACGTCGACCGGCACGGTGTAGTCGACCTGGAGCATCGGCAGCAGGGCCGTGTGGGCTGCGGTGTCGGAGCGGAAGGTCCACGACGTTCGCGTGCCGGTGCCGAAGCGCCAGTCGTCCGAGGTACGGGCGGTCGTCAGGTCCATCCGGTATTCGGCGTCGCCCGCGGGTACCTCGAAGTTGCCCCACGCGCCCTGGTCGGACTCGGCGATCCGCTTTCCGTTCCGGTACAGCGCCGCCGTGGCCGTGTCGCTCACCGCGGCCGCCGTGACGCCGGTGCCGACGCCGCCACCGAAGGGGTCGGCCTCCGCGAACGACCAGTGGCCGGCGCCGGAGTCGTTGAACTCCGGCACGTACACCGACAAGGTGTCGCCGTTGCGCACCGACGGCAGTTGCCCACCACGCGGGATCGACGGGCGGACCACCGCTCCGTACCAGCGCTCCGTGGCGCGCTGGCCCGGCCGGTAGGTACGCGTGTCGTCGTGCATGCCGGCCGCCAGCGGGAAGTCGGGGACGTCGATGACGTTGTGGTGCACGACATGCTTCCACAGCGTGTCACCGCCGGTCACGTACTCGACGCGTTCCTGTCCCGCCGGAACGTAGCGCGTGTACTGGTTCCACGCGGTGTCCTGGTACGGCCGCCATCCGAAACGCTGCTCGCTCGCCCAGGACGAGGCACCGGTGCGGGTGTACGTGCTGCGGACAACCGCGCTCTCGCGCTCGGAGACGGTGTACACCAGCCGCTTGGGGACGGAGCCCTTGGACACCTGCATCACGTCGTACAGGTACGGGCTGCGGACCGTGCCGGAGAACTCCACCGTCGTGGTCCGCTGCTTGGCGCGCTCGAGCAGCGCGGTGCCTTCCGCCGTGCCGGCGCGCATGGTGGGCACGGCCATCCGGTCACCGGTCGGGTTCCACCGCGTCCAGGGGTAGAAGCCTTCCTCCACGACCAGCATCAGTGCCTTGGCCCCGGCGTCCGCCGCGGCCTGCGCGAGCGCCCGGTCGTCGGAGAAGTCCCAGCGGACGACGGCCAGCTTGCCGCGTACGTGTGCGGCGCGAAGCTCGGCGCTCGTGCCCTTGCCGGCGTCCACGGCGGTCAGCCGTGCTCCCTTGTCACTGAAGGCCGGGGAGGTGTTCACGTAATACGGGCTGAAGTCCAGCGACGTACCGGACACCTTCGCCTGCAGCTGCGGGGCCACCATCTGCCAGCGAGAGGAGAACTCGAAGTCGCCGTCGGTGACCTTGGCGGTGGGGCTGACGTAGATCCGCTTGGCGATGTCGAAGAACATCACGCCCTGGATCAGGCCGTTGCCGTCGATCTTCCGGTACGTCTGGTAGCTGAGCACACCGCGCTGCTCGGCCGGGCGGGGCGTGCGGATCTGCACCGGGGTGGTGTCGGCGGCGTTGAGCGTCACCGACATGTCCTTGGTGACCTTCACCTCCGGGTTGACCACCTCGCGCAACTCCTGGCCGTCGGCCGCCCGGTCCAGCGTGCCGAAGCTGAGCTGGTAGGTGCCCTCCTCCACTTCGGCGACGGCCGGCTCCAGGCTCGTGTAGTTCACGAAGCCGTCGGCGCCCCAGATGACCGGAGCCGCGCCCTCGATGACCTTGCCGTCGCGGTCGCGGGCGACCACGGTGAGCTTGTGCACCGGGGCGTGCACGTTCAGGGCCACAGTGGTGTGGGCGAGCACGGTGCCGTCGGCAGATGTGGCGGTTACGTAGCCGTAGTACTTGCCGCGGACGGCGTTCGCCGCCTCGGTGCGCAGCGGTACTTCGGCCGTGGCGCCGGGGGCCAGCCGCACCGTGTCGGAGCCGAGGGTGACCACGCCGCCGGCGAGGGTGCGCCCGGTGTTGGTGGCCAGGGCGGCAGCCAGGGAGAGCGTCACCGCCTTGTCGCCGGTGTTGGTGTAGCGGACGGTGGCCCCCTGCTGCTTCCCGCTGCCGCCGGTGTAGACGGGAGCGAGGGTGACGCTGCCGGTGGCCGTGACAGGGCCCATGGCCGTGGCCAGGTCGATGCGGCCGCCGCCCTGCTCGGTCACCTTGGTGCCGGGCACCGTGTGCGAGGTGCTGATCAGGGCGTCCTTGAGTTGCTGGGCGCCCCAGTCGGGGTGCTGCTGGGCCAGCAGTGCGGCGGCGCCGGCGACATGCGGGGTCGCCATCGAAGTGCCTGACGCGGAGGTGTAGTTGGCATCGACCGGGTCGCCCATGGTGGTGCCGGACGCGCGGGCGGCGACGATGCCGACGCCGGGGGCGGTCACGTCGGGCTTGACCGCCGCGTCGCCCAGACGCGGGCCGCGGCTGGAGAAGGAAGCGAGGGAGTCGTCGCGGTCGACGGCCCCGACGGTCAGCGCGGCGTCGGCCGCACCCGGCGACCCGACTGTGGACGGGCCCGGGCCGGCGTTGCCCGCGGCGACCACGAAGAGCGTGTCGGTCGACGCGGTCAAGGTGTTGACGGCCTGGCTCATCGGGTCGGTGCCATCGGTTTCGCTGTCCGAACCGAGGCTCATGTTGACGACCTTGGCGTGCTGGGAGGCAGCCCATTCCATGCCGTCGATGACGGACGACTCCGAGCCGTAGCCGTCGTCGCCCAGTACCTTGCCGATCAGCAGGTCGGCGCGGGGCGCGACACCGCGCCGGGTGCCCGAGGACGCGGCGCCCGTGCCACCGACGGTCGCGGCGACGTGCGTGCCGTGGCCGAAGTGGTCGTCCGTGCTCGGGCTGCCGGAGAAGTCCTTCGCCTCCGCAACGCGGCCGGTCAGGTCGGGGTGGTTCGCGTCGACACCGGTGTCCAGCACGGCCACCTTCACGCCCTGGCCCTCGTAGCCGGCCTTCCAGGCGGCGGGCGCGTTGATCTGCGCGGTACTGCGGTCCAGCACGGCCTTCACCTTGCCGTCCAGCGAGACCCGCGGAGCGACCACGGCACGGGCGGCGTCAGACTTTCCGCCGGGGTTCAGCGTCTTCCAGAAGCGGCCCAGGTCGTCGTCGGCGACCCGCAGCGACCGCGCGTCGAGGCTCTCCAGCCTACGGGCAGGCGTCGCGGCCGCCTTGAACGCCACCAGCCGGTCAGCGGTCGCCGCGGCGGCCTTCGCCGCCTGCGAGCTGACCCTGGCCCCGACCCGTGACGGCTCCGAGGAGACGATCAGCGGAAGCACGGAGGCATGGGCCTCGTCGTAGCCATCGGCGATCAGGGCCGTCACATTGAAGAGGCGGCGGTCCAGCGTGCCGGCGGACACCAACGGCTCGGCGTCGAACGGGATCACGGTCAGTGCCTTGTCGTCCCCCTCCAGCGTCCGGAAGGGGACACGCTCGCGCCCGGGGCCGGGCTGCACCGACGCGGTGTGCCGTCCGCCGGGCAACGACGTCACGGTCACCCGGTCACCGGTCACCAGTCGCACGGTCGCGGAGCGAGCCCCCGGCACGGTGGCGGGACGAGTGGCGGTCCCGGTGGCTGCCTTCCCTGCGGTGGTGGCAGCGGCCGGCACACCTCCGCCAACCAGCAACAGCCCTGCCGATATCGCCCCCGTCAGGCGTATCCATGTCATCAGTGAAAACCCTTTCGTACAGCTGGGGGTCACAACCTGTCCGAAAGAATCCACTGATGAAGCTGACGTGTCGCCGACCTCACGTGTCACAACGGCGACATGTCCCAACGGCGACACGCGCCGCCGACGCGCCTGACCCACGTGGGAACCCGGGTTCGGGTCGCTGGGGCTGCGGCGACTCACGCAGACCCTCGAGCCCGTCCGGCGTGCTGTGACCTACGAGTTCCGCGAGCTTCCGGCCGTTCTTCCGGCCGACCGGCTCCGGCAGTCCGCGCACGTGGTCACGCATCCGCGGCCGCAGCTCGAAGTGTCAGTCGACACGGAGTCTCACACACACGTCGTGAAACCCTCCACGTCCACCTTGCGGGCCCCTCGGATCGCCCCAGTCGCCGTTCCGGCTCCCGGATTCAGCGGTGTTCGGGGTTCTCGAAGTCGAAGTGGCAGCCGGCGTCCCCCTCCGAGCGCTGGTTCCCGTGCGCCGGAATGCCACCCGCGTCCTTGAGCAGCCGCGCCAGGTGCAGCAGATTCCACATCATGAACGTCGATTCAACGCCGGTTCCGATACCGCGTGGACCGTCCTCATCTGCGGACTGCTGGTGTCGTCGGTGCTGACGGCGGTGAGCCGGCTCCTCTCGTGGAGACGGACCCGGGCCGCCGTCGTCCGGTCCTGGCCGTCCTCGCCCCGCCATGGTGATCTGCACTTGTACGGTGTTCGTGGGGCTCGTCGACCGGCCCATGGAGGCGATACGCCACAGGAGGTGAACGGGCCCGACGGGGCGGGTCACCGCTTGCTCAGCGGGCGATCGCAGCCTCGGCCGCCGCCTTGATCCGCTGTCCGAACGCGGGGGCGTCCTTGCGCGCGGCACCGGCGGCGAAGCCCACGAGGAGCTTGCCGATGCCGTGGCCCTCCAAGACGTTGAAGATCCGCACCTTGGTCGTTCCGTCGGCTGTGGCCTCGAGGTCGTAGCCGCCTTCGGCGGCGGTGACCAGGTTCTTCGAGAGCTCCTCCCAGCGGATGCGGGTGGGCGTCGCCAGTTCCTTGATCCGGAACTCCCGCCGGGTCTTCATGCCGGCGTCCTTGACCGTGCTCCGAAACATCGTTCCCACCGCCGTCGGCCCGGCCGGCGACTTCTCGATCCTCATCACACGTGGACTGAACTCCGGGTCGTGCTCGCCATCGGCGAGATAAGCGAAGACTTCGGCGATGGGCCGGTCGATCTCGACCGTAGCCTCGAACTGAGTGGCCATGACTTCTCCTCGTCACCCTGATCAGGTGCGCTCGGGCTGCGGGGGCGGTACGCGAACGCAGGCCCGCGAAGGCGCGGGACGGCGATCATAAGTCCGCCGGGGGCGGACGGCAGGCAGAACGACATGCGGCGGTGCTGCCTGTTACCCCGGCCAGACGGTGGCGGCTCCGAGGGCGCCCGGGCGCGCCGCCGCCCCGTCGGCCGTGGCGGCACCGGAGCAGCCGCGGGGCCGCCCGGTCCGACGGCATGCGATCGCCGCGGGGTCCGCTCCGGCCGGCCGCGCAGCCCCCGAACAGTCGATCAAGGCGCGCGGCTCCCGCCTCGCCGCGCTCCAATGAACACGTGACCGCGCCACCCGACGACTGCCTCGCGCGCAACGACTGGCTCTGCGGGGCCTATCTGACGAGCCGTCGCGAGATCCTCCAGGACGCCGTCATCCAGCATCTCCAGCTGACCGCGGTCTCCGTGCTCGTCGGACTGCTCCTCGCCGTCCCGCTCGCTCTCGCCGCCCGGCGCCGGCGCTGGGCGGCCGGACCCGTGCTCGGCGTGACGACCATCCTCTACACCGTGCCGTCGCTCGCGGTGTTCTCGCTGCTGCTGCCGGTCTACGGACTCTCCGCCTCGCTCGTCGTCGCGGGGCTCGTCCTCTACTCGCTCACCCTGCTGGTACGGAACATCCTCGCCGGACTGCGCGCCGTGCCCGAGGAGACCCGGCAGGCCGCCCGCGGCATGGGTTACGGGCCCATCCGTCTGCTCGTCGCCGTGGAGCTTCCACTCGCTCTCCCCGCCGCCATGGCCGGGCTGCGGATCGCCACCGTCTCCGCGGTCTCCCTGGTCACCGTCGGCGCGATCGTCGGCTACGGCGGGCTGGGCAATCTCATCTACTCCGGGATGAACACCTACTTCAAGGCCCAGGTGCTCACCGCATCCGTCCTCTGCGTCGTCATCGCCGTCTGCGCCGACCTGCTGCTGCTCGGCGTCCAGCGGCTGCTGACCCCATGGACCCGGAGGCAGCCGTGAAGACCCTCTCCGACACCTGGTCCTGGCTCACCAGCCCCACCCACTGGGCCGGCGACAACGGCATCTGGCACCGCCTCGAACAGCATCTGTTCCTCACCGTCGTCTGTCTGCTGATCAGCTGCCTCATCGCACTGCCGGTGGCCCTGGTCCTCGGCCATCTCGGCAAGGGCGGCGCGCTCGCCGTCAACATCTCCAACGTCGGGCGGGCCGTCCCCACCTTCGCCGTCCTCGTCCTGCTGCTCCTCACCCCGATCGGCAGGTACGGCGAGGGGCCGACCGTCGTCGCCCTGGTGCTCTTCGCCGTCCCGCCGCTGCTCACCAACGCGTACGTGGGGATGCGGGAGGTCGACCGCGATGTCGTACAGGCCGCCCGCGGCATGGGCATGACGGGCCGGCAACTGCTGGTACGCGTCGAGGTGCCGCTCGCTCTGCCGCTCATCCTGACCGGCGTACGGATCGCCGCCGTCCAGCTCGTCGCCACCGCCACCCTTGCCGCACTGGCGGGCGGCGGGGGACTCGGCCGGATCATCACCGCGGGCTTCAAGCTCGCCTCCACGCCGCAGGTGGTCGCAGGAGCGATCCTCGTCGCCGTCTTCGCCCTGATCGTCGAAGGGGCCTTCGAGATCGGACAGCGGTTCGCCCCCGCCCGGGTGCGCGGCGAGGACACCGGATGAAGGCCTGCCGGACCGTACCCGTACTCCTGACGCTGCTGCTGACGGGGACCGCGTGCGCCACCGGGCCCGCCCTGGAGAACCAGGGAGACATCACAGCCCCGCCGGGCGACAGCAGACACCTCACCATCGGCTCCGCGGGCTTCACCGAGAGCGATCTGCTCGCCCAGATGTACGCACTGCTGCTCGACCGGGCCGGTTACTCCACGAAGATCATCTCTGTCACCGACCGGGAGATCTACGAACCGGCGCTGGAGAGCGGCCAGATCGACGTGGTACCGGAGTACGCCGCCACCTTCGCCGACTGGCTGAACGCCAAGAAGAACGGCGCCGACGCCACCCCCGTCGGCTCGCCCGACCTCGGCACCACCATGAAGGCCCTGCGCGCCCTGGTCGCCCCCCGCGGCCTCACCGCCCTGGACCCAGGACGCGCGGTCGGCCGGAACGCGTTCGCCGTCGCCGCCCCGTACGCGGCCAGGCACCGGCTGAAGACGCTCAGCGACCTCGGCAGGTCCGGGCTGCCGGTGCGGCTCGCCGCGGGCGACGAATGCGTGCAGCGGCCATACTGCGCACCCGGGCTGAAGAAGACGTACGGCATCGACATCACCACCGTCGACCCCAAGGGTGCCGGCACCACCCAGGCCAAACAGGCCGTGCAGAGCGGTCGGGACCAGATCGTTCTGACCACCACCACCGACGCCACCCTCGACAACTTCGGGCTCGTGCTGCTCGCCGACGACAAACACCTTCAGAACGCCGACTACCTCGTCCCCGTCGTCGGCCGGTCGCGGGCCGGCAGCGCCGGGGTGCGCGATGCACTTGACCGGCTCAACATTGAGCTGACGACCTCCGACCTTGCCCACATGAACGAACAGGTGGACAGCTGGCGACGGCTGCCCGAGGACGTCGCACGGAACTACCTGGAGTCCAAGACGCTCCTTGTGGGTGGCTAGGGCCTTTCTTCGGGATCAGGCTGTCAGCTTCCCGGGCAGCCAGCCCAGCTGCGCGGCCTCCTGGAACGGCCCACCGCCCTCGTGATCATTGAAGTCGTACACCTCGATGGCCTTGTCCTGGTGGGCGTACGCGTTGAAGGCGGCGAAGACGGTCGAGGGCGGGCAGGTCATGTCCTCCAGAGCCGTCGAGAACAGCGCCGGTGCACGCCCGCGTGCGGCGAAGTGCACCCCGTCGAAGTAGGACAGAGTGGCCCTCGCCCGTTCGGCCCGGCCCCGGTGCGTCTTGAGGTAGCTGCCCACCTCGCGGTACGGGTTGCGGTCGGTGACGGTGAGCGCGCGGGGGAAGTCGCACAGGAACGGGACGTCCGGCGCGATCGCCGTGAGGTCGGGTATCAGCCCGCCGACGGCGAGCGTGATGCCGCCGCCCTGACTCACACCGACGGCCGCGGTGCGCGCCGCATCGCTCAGCGGATGCGAGCGCGCCGCCTCCACCGCACGTACCGCGTCGGTGAACACGCGCCGGTAATAGAACGCGTGCGGGTCCTCGATGCCACGGGTCATGAAACCGGGGTACGAGGGCGCGCTGCCCACCGGGTCGGGGGTGTCGCCGACGAGCCAGCCGCTGCCCTGGCCCCGGGTGTCCATGACGAAGTGGGCGAAACCGGCCGATGCCCAGAGCAGATGGGTGTGGACCAGGCCCCGCCCGCCGCCGTAGCCGATGAACTCCACGACCACTGGCAGTGGTTCGGTAGTGCCCGCCGGGACGACGAACCAGCCCTTGACCGGGTGACCGCCGAAGCCCGCGAACGTCACGTCGTACACGTCGACGGTCGTCAGCCCTGTGCCGGTACGCAGCTCGAACCGGGCGTCGAGGTCGTGGGACCTGGCCTCGTCGAGGGTCTTCGACCAGAACGCGTCGAAGTCCTCCGGCTCCACCGAACGGCTGCGATAGTCGCGCAGTTCGTCGAGGGGCAGATCGAACAGCGACATGCGGAACCGCCTTCTTCGCAGGGGTGAGTGATCACCGTGGGGATGGTTGATCACACCGTACGGGCTGGCGGCGCGCGGGCGGGGGTGCCCTTGCGCCGGGGAGAAGTTGTGTCCGAACCCTTGACGGGCACCGGACCGACCTTCACAGTACTCGTTAATGCGCATTACTAATACGCATTACCTGATCTGAGGAGCCATGGTGGAGGAACCCAGGAAGCGGGCCAGGCCCGGCCGTTCACCCGCACCGGCAGGCCGCACGGCCCGCCCGCGTCAGGCCGAGGTCGCACGGCTCGCCGGGGTATCGCAGGCCACGGTCTCGCTTGTGCTTGCGGACAAGAAGCAGGGCGCCACGATCTCGGAGGAGACCCGGCAGAAGGTTCTGGAGGCGGCACGCAGCCTCGGTTACGTCCCCGACCCGGCGGCCCGCAGACTCGCGGCGGCGCGCAACAACCTGCTGGGCGTCTTCAGCTTCACCGCGACGTTTCCGACCGATGTGCAGCACTCGTACTACCCGTTCCTGGTGGGCGTGGAGCGCGAGGCCGCGGAACGCGGTTACGACCTGGTGCTGTTCACCGGTTCGAGCACCGGCGGCGCGGGGGCCGCCGGGCCCGACGCGCTGAGCCGGGTCCGCCTCGCCGACGGCTGTCTGTTCCTGGGCCGGCACGCGCCGGCCCAGGAGCTGCAGAGGCTGGTCGCCGACGGCTTCCCGGTGGTCCATCTCGGCCGCCGGGACGAACTGGAGGGCCTGGCCTGGGTCGGCGCCGATTACGTGAGCGCCAGCCGCGAGGTCGTCGCCCGCCTTGCCGCACTGGGGCACCGGCGGATGCTGCTGATCCGCGAGGACGACGAGGCAACCGCCTCCACCGACCGTGAACACGGCTTTCTCAAGGGGCTGGAGGCGGCCGGGCTTCCCGGCGGCCCCGAGACAGTCTTCCGTTCCGCGGACCCGGAACGAGACCTCACCCCCGAACGGCTTCGGGACTGGCTCGCCGAGGGCGTCACCGCGCTTGTCGCCGAGGAGACCGACACCGGAGCTGCCTGGCGCGCCCTGCGCCGCGCCGTCACCGAAACCGGGATCGACTGCCCGCGCGACGCCTCGCTGGCGCTCCTCGGCAGCCCGCCCGCCGACCTCGCGGACGGCCCCGAGCCCACCGGCTTCGACATCCCCCGCACCCAACTCGGCGCGGCGGCTGTACGGATGCTCGCCGCGCTGGTCGCGGGGGAGGAGGCCACCGAACCCCTGGTGGCCTGCGCGTTCCGGCCCGGCGCAACGGCCGGACCACCGCCCCCGGCCCACCGAAGCTGACCGACCGCACCACCTGTACGTACTGCACAAGGAGACCTGTGATACCCGAACCGGACATCCTCATCGTGGGCGCCGGACTCGGCGGCGTCGCCGCCGCACTCGCCGCCTGCCGCGCCGGACGCACCGTCGTCCTCACCGAGGAGACAGACTGGATCGGCGGCCAGCTCACCTCCCAGGCCGTCCCACCGGACGAGCACCCATGGGTGGAGCAGTTCGGCACCACCGCCTCGTACCGCCGACTGCGCGAAGGCATCCGGGCGTACTACCGTCAGTGGTACCCGATGCGCTCCGAAGCCCTCGCCCTCACCGACCTCAACCCGGGCGCCGGCCGGGTCAGCAAGCTCTGCCATGAACCACGCATCGCGCTCACCGTGCTGGAGGCGATGCTCGCCCCGCACCGGGCGGCGGGCCGGCTCACGTTGCTCACCGAACACCGGGCCGTGACGGCGGAGGCGGAGAACGATGTCATCAGGGCGGTGACCCTGGAGAGTCTCCGGACCGGCGACCGCACCACCGTCACCGCCCGCTACGTCATCGATGCCACCGAGACCGGCGAACTCCTCGAACTCGGCGGCGTCGAGCACGCCATCGGCGCCGAGGCGCAGAGCGAGTTCGACGAACCGCACGCTCCCGAACAGGCTCAGCCGCTCAACCAGCAGGGCATCACCGTCTGCTTCGCGCTCTCGCACCACGAGGGCGAGAACCACACCATCGACCGCCCTGCCGACTACGGGTTCTGGCGCTCCTACCGCCCCGACTTCTGGCCCGGCCCGCTCCTCGGCTTCCAGGCGCCCGACCCTCGCTCCCTGGAATCGGTGCCGCGCACCTTCGTCCCCAACCCGGACATCGACCCGCTCGCCGTCAGCGCCGACCAGAGCGCGGACGCGGGCGACAAGGAACTGTGGGGCTTCCGCCGCATCCTCGCCCGCGGGATGCACCGCCCCGGCGCCTTCGACTCCGACCTCACGCTCGTCAACTGGCCGCTGAACGACTACTGGCTCAAGCCCCTCGTCGGCTCCGGTGAAGAGGTGTCGGCCCAAGCCGTCTCCGAGGCGCGGCAGTTGTCGCTCTCGCTCCTGTACTGGCTGCAGACCGAGGCTCCGCGTCAGGACGGTGGCACCGGCTTCCCCGGACTGCGGATCCGCCCCGACATCACCGGTACCGACGACGGCCTCGCCAAGGCCCCGTACGTACGCGAGTCCCGCCGGATCAAGGCCGTCACCACCGTCACCGAGCACGACGTGGCGATCGACCTCGTCGGTCCGCACGGCGGGACACGCCACCGGGACGCGGTCGGAGTCGGCAGCTACCGCATCGATCTGCACCCCTCCACCGGAGGCGACAACTACATCGACATCGGCTCGGTGCCGTTCGAGATCCCGCTCGGCGCCCTCGTGCCGCGCCGCGTCCGCAATCTGCTGCCGGCCGGCAAGAACATCGGCACCACCCACATCACGAACGGCTGCTACCGGCTCCACCCGGTGGAGTGGAACATCGGCGAGGTCGCCGGTGCCCTGGCCGCCCACTGTCTCGCCGAAGGCGTCGAACCGCACCAGGTCCAGGCCGAGGACAAGCGGTACGAGGCGTTCGCGCGGCTGCTCGACCGCGACGGGGTCCAGCGCCACTGGCCCGACGTACGCGGTTACTGACCGCCGGCCCCGCCGGACCCGAACCAGTGAAACGCCGGGTGGGACAGCTCCACCTGTCCCACCCGGCCCGCCCACGCATCAACCCACTCGCACAAGGAGGTGCCCAGCTATGACCACCCACCGCATCCGCGTCGGTATCGACGTGGGCGGAACCTTCACCGACGCCGTGGCCGTCGACGCCACGACCCTCGACCTGCTGGGGCAGGTGAAGGTACCCACCAGCCACCACCACGAGGACGGGGTCGCCCACGGCATCGTCCAAGCGCTCGACCGGCTGCTGGAGCAGACCGGCCGTGCCGCCGAGGACGTCGCCTTCCTGGCACACGGCACGACACAGGCTACCAACGCCCTGCTGGAGGGCGATGTCGCCACCGTCGGACTGATCGGCATCGGAGCGGGGCCGGGCGGTGCGCTCACCCGCCGCCTCTCCTCGCTCGGCAGGCTCGAACTCACCCCGGGCAAGCGGCTCCCGCTCTCCTACGCACATGTGGCCGACCCCGACGACCCGGACGAGGTGCGGCGGGCCGTCGACGCGGTCACCCGTGACGGCGCCCAAGTCCTTGTCGCCAGCGAGCCGTTCAGCGTCGACCGCCCGGAGGGGGAGCAGGCGGTCCTCGAAACGGCCCGCCCGCACGGCCTCCCGATGACGGCCGCGCACGAGATCACGTCTCTGTACGGACTCGCCAAACGGACCCGTACCGCCGTGGTCAATGCCGCCATCCTGCCCCGCATGCTCGCCACCGCCGACCTCGTCGACGCCTCCATCACCAAGGCCGGGGTGAGCGCACCTCTGATGGTGATGCGCTGCGACGGCGGTGTGATGTCGCTCGACGAGATGCGCAGGCGCCCCCTGCTGACCGTACTGTCCGGGCCTGCCGCGGGGGTGGCGGGTGCGCTGATGCAGGAACGGATCAGCGAGGGCCTGTTCCTGGAGACCGGGGGCACCTCCACCGACATCAGTGTCGTCCGCCGCGGCAAGGTCGCCGTCCGGCACGCCACCATCCTCGGGAAGGCGTCGTACCTCTCCGCACTCGATGTGCGGACCGTGGGCGTCGGCGGCGGCTCCATGGTCCGGATCGGCGGCGGAAAGGTGATCGGCGCCGGGCCGCGCAGCGCGCACATCGCCGGGCTGCCGTACGCCTGCTTCGCCACCCTCGACGAACTGCGCGACGCGCGCATCACCACCGTCCGGCCGATGGAGGGCGACCCCGACGACTACGCCGTCATCGACGCGGCCGGTGGCAGGTACGCGATCACGATGACCTGTGCGGCCAACGCGCTGGGCCGGGTACCCGAGGGCGACTTCGCCCGCTGCGACCAGGACGTCGCCCGTGCCGCCCTGGCCCCGCTGGCCGCCGTACTCTCCACCGATGTCGCGACGGCAGCCGCCCAGCTGCTCGACAAAGGTGCCGAACAGGTCAGGGCCGTGACCGACGCGATGATCCGCGACTACCGGCTCGACAAGGACACCACGGTACTGGTCGGAGGAGGCGGAGGCGCTGCATCCGTCACCCCCCATCTCGCCTCGGTCACCGGACAGGAGGGCCGGATCGCCCAGCACAGCGAGGTCATCAGTCCCATCGGGGTCGCCCTCGCCCTGGTCCGTGAGCAGATCGAGCGGATCATCCCGGGCGCCGGCCAGGAACAGATCCTCGCCGTCCGCGCCGAGGCCGAGGCAGCCGTCGTTGCACAGGGCGCCGCGGCGGACGGGGTGGAGGTCGAGGTGACCGTGGACCCGCAGACCAGCACCGTACGGGCGGTGGCCACCGGCGCCACCGAACTGCGCACCCAGGACCGCGCACACCGCGCCGACGAGAACGAACGGCTGCACGCCGCGGCGGCCAGTCTGAAAGCCGACCCGTCGGCCGTGAGCGTCCTGGCCAGGACCCCTGCCCACACGGTCTACGGCACCGAGATCCGCCGCCGGTTCCGCACCGCCCGGCACCCGGTGCGGGTCGTCGACGCCGACGGCGTCGTCAGGCTGCACGCCCTCGACGCCCTGGTGGAGACCACCACCGTGGGAAGCGCCCCCGAGACCCTGGCCCGGCTCGTCGCCGACGCCACCTCGTACGGCGACGGCGGTGTCCGCGCCCCCGCCCTGCGGCTGCTGCTCGGTTCCCGCATCGCCGACCTCTCCGGCGTCCTGGACCCGCAGCCGCTGCTCGCCCTGGCCCGCAGCGAACTCGGTACCCGTTCGGCGGACGAGTCCGTGGTCGCGGTCGTGGAGGTACGCACATGAGCGCGCTCATCGATCTCTCCGCCACGGACGACATCGAGTTCGGCGTACAACTTCTGGCGGGAACCCCCACGCACGAAGGCCGCGACCGTGACCTGCTGCGCCACTGGGCCACCGTGGCAACGGAGTTCGGCGCCCGGCTCACCCCAGTTCCGTCCCGCGCCCGCATCGTCGAACGCGACGGCGGACTGGAGCACGGCCTCCTCGCCCGCTACACCTCACGCCCCGCGACCGTGGAGCTGTACACCGACACGCTCGCCCGTGCCGAAGCCCTGATCGACGAGCGCGGCTGGCGCCATTGGTACCCGGCGGGCTCGGTGCGCGCCGCAGCCCTCGCGCACGAGGCCGTCCATGAACAGCTCCATCACGGCCCGGCGAAGGCGGCGCTGAAACGCGCGCTCGGCCATGTCCTGCTGAGCGCCGGACGCAGGCGACTGTACGGCCATGTCGCCGGGGCAGAGGAGATCGCCGCTCACGCCTACGCCCGTACCGCCTGTGGACTCGGCCGCAGCCCGCTGCTGCTGACCGCCGCGCTCGCCGAAGCCGGCGACCGCACCACCCTTGCCCCGCACGGAAGAGAGAAGTAACGCCATGGGCGTCGTCATCCTCCTCGTCATGGCGGCCGGTGTCGCCGCGATGCTCACCCGGAAACTCCCCACGGCCTTCGCGCTCGTCGTCCTGGCCCTCGTCATCGCCTTCGTAGCGGGGGCCCCGCTCACCGGCAAGAACAGCGTTCTGGACACCGTCCTCCAGGAAGGCGCCCCGGCCCTCGCGGCCACCATGATCGCCATCCTGCTCGGCTCCTGGCTCGGCAAGCTGCTGGACGAGACGGGCATTGCGGGCACCCTCGTCCGCAAGATCGTCGAATTCGGCGGTGACCGCCCGGTCGTGGTGGCCCTCGGTGTCCTCGCCGTCTCCACCCTCGTCGGTACGGTGACGGGCTCCGCGCCCGCCGCGATGCTCGCCGGGATCATCGGCATCCCCGCGATGATCGCCGTCGGCATCCCCAAGGTCACCGCAGCCGGCACGATCCTCATGGGTATCGCGGCAGGAATGCCGTTCGAGCTCCCCATCTGGCAGTTCTTCTCCACCGCGCTCGAACTGCCCGTCCCCACCGTCCGAGGCTTCATGATCAAACTGTTCCCGTTCGCACTGGCAGCCGCGGTCCTCTTCGTCCTCATCGAGTCCCGCCGCCGCGGCGTCGAACACGCCTGGTCCGCCAAGTCCCTCGCCGCCAAGCCGCGCCCCGGCCGGCGCGTCCGGCTCGGTGACGCCCCCTGGTACGCGCTGCTCACCCCGGTCGTGCCCCTGGTCCTGGCCCTCGGTCTGGAAGTAGCCATCATTCCGTCGCTGCTCGCGGGCGTGCTGTACTGCCTGGTCACCACCACCCGGCCGCGCGAGATGAACAAGCGGCTGCTGCGCACCCTCTACGGAGGCTTCGAGGTCGCCGCCGCACCGATCGCCCTGTTCATCGCCATCGGCATCCTGCTCGCAGCCGTGAAACTGCCCGGAGCGATCGACGCGCTCGAACCCCTCGTCAAGGCGGTCAGCCCGCAGAACGCCGTGCTGTTCGTGCTCGTCTTCACCGTCCTCGTACCGCTCTGCCTCTACCGCGGCCCGCTCAACGTCTTCGGCCTCGGCGCGGGCATCGCCGGTGTCCTGATCGCCGCGGGAATCTACCCCGCCACCGCGGTGCTGGGTCTCGCCACCTCGTACAACCAGGTGTTCGGCGTCGCCGACCCCACGAGTACCCAGACGGTGTGGAGCGCGCAGTACGCGGGCGTCACGCCCCAGCAGGTGATGGTCCGCACGCTGCCGTACGTCTGGGTCGTCGCCCTCGGCGGCTTCTGCGTGACCGCCGCCACGTACCTCTGACACGTTCACCACTCCTGGGACGGAGTTCACCCATGAACGAACCGCAGATCCACCCCGAGAGCGAGCCGCGGATGGGCCGCCGCCTCTTCCTGCGCTCGGCCGCGGCCGCCGGTACGGTCCTCGCTGTCGGCGCCACCACGACCGGCACCGCGGCCGCCGCGCCCGCCGGCTTCCCCGACTACCGGTACGTCAAGACGCTGCTGCAGCCCTCGCAGCTGAAGTACAACCCCACCGGTGAGATCATCTTCCCCTGCATCAGGGGAGCGGCGGGCCGGGTGCCGGCGCCGCTGGGCCGGTACTACCTCTATTACGCGCCGCACGACGCCCCCGGTGGCATCTGCCTCGCCTACGGCGACGACATCGAGGGCCCCTTCACCGAGTACCCCGCCAACCCGATCGTGGCCAACGACTGGCAGCCGCACTACAAGGTCAGTCATGTCTCGTCGCCGCACGTCCTGTGGAACGAGGACGCGCAGGAGATGTGGCTCTACTTCCACGGCGAGAACACCACGACCCGCCTCGCCCGCTCGAAGGACGGCATCCACTTCACGTACGACAAGGTGGTGCTGACCACGGCGATGCTCCCGGCCGGGACGACGGAGACGTCATACGCCCGGGTCTTCCGGCACGATCTGCCCTCGCGCGGCGCCCGCTACGTGATGCTGTTCATGCTGAACAACACCACCAATCACCGTGACATCCACTGGGGCTGGTCCGCCGACGGCCGTGACTGGACGTTCGACCAGAAACCACTGGTCAGCCATGCCGACGTCGGTGCCGTGAATGTCGGGGGCCCGCATCTTCTCACCCGGAACGGCAGCGCGTACGTCGTCTACAACAACGACAAGGAGAGCGGCGGCAACCTCCTGATCACCGAGGTCGGCAACGACTTCTCCCGCCGCGACCACCTGGGTCTCTTCCATGACTCGCTCTCCGGCGCACCGGACAACGGGCGCAGCGCCGCGCCGAGTTTCGGTACGCAGGACGGGGCGGCGTACATGGTCTACGAGGCGGGCGAGCGGCTCCAGGGGGCCATTGCGGTGGCCCGAGCGGTCTAGGGCCTGCCCGGCGGATCGGGGTCGCCAGGCCCCGTCCGCCATCCGGCCCGCGGGCGCGGCGAAGGCACGTTGCCCGCGGGCCGGAGGCCTGCGACGCTCCCTCTGACGCCTGACAACGTCTGACGCCTGACAACGTCTGACGCCTGACAACGATTCGAGCGGTTCGCATCAGGTCGTGGCGCTCTTCCCGTACGGCCGTCCGACGGTGATCCCCCGCAAGACGGCCCGCCGCGAGCAGTTGCTGGTCCAACTCGTCGAGACGCTCTTCGAGCGGGGCCGGACCTACACCGAACGTGAGGTCGACGACTCACTGCTCACGGTGCACGAGGAATGCTCGGCGCTGCGCCGCTACCTGGTCGTCGCCGGTCTGCTGGCCGCCCCAAGGACGACAGCAGCTACTGGCGCGGGCGGTAGGACGAGTCCTGTCGGGCGCGTGGCGTGCGACGCGCAGCGCGCTCCCTACGCGTCCGCGACCGAGTCGAACCGCACCTCGTCGCGTGCCACTCCTCGCGCGTCCGCGTCCACCGACCGACGCAGCGCCTCATGGAGCTTTGCCGGAGTCAGTACGCCGAGGAAACGCGCACCATCCAGCACCGCCACCCACCCGGCGTCCTGCTGGAGCATCTCGCTGAATGCCTGCTTCAGCGGGGCGCCGACCGGTACCCACGCGTCCATCCGGCGGGCCAGGTCCCCGACTGTGCCGTGTTCCCCGGCGGTCCGCAGCGCGTCCGCCGACACCCAGCCGTGCAGCTCGCCCTTGCCGTTCAGTACGACCGCCCAGCGGGCGTCCGCACCGTTCAGCCTGGCCGCCGCCGTCCGGGCGGGTTCGTCGAGCCGCGCGACCGGCGGTTCCTCCAGGTCGTCCGGCTCGATCGTGGTGACCGACAGCCGCTTCAGCCCCCGGTCCGCGCCCACGAAATGGGCCACGTACGGAGTCGCGGGCCTGCCGAGCACGGCCGCCGGGCTGTCGAACTGCTCGATGCGCCCCTCCCCGTACACGGCGATCCGGTCGCCCATCCGGACCGCCTCCTCGATGTCATGGGTCACCAGCAGGACCGTCTTCCTGACCGCCGCCTGCAGGCTCAGGAACTCGTCCTGCAGCCGCTCGCGCACCACAGGGTCGACCGCGCCGAACGGTTCGTCCATCAGCAGAACCGGCGGGTCGGCGGCCAGCGCCCGTGCGACGCCCACCCGTTGGCGCTGGCCGCCGGAGAGCTGGGCGGGGTAGCGGGACCCGTACGTCTTCGGGTCCAGTCCGACCAGAGCCAGCAGCTCGGCCGCCCGCTCCCGCGCCCTCGCCCGCTTCCAGCCGACCAATGAGGGGACGGTCGCCGTGTTGTCGAGGACTGTCCGGTGCGGGAAGAGCCCGACCTGCTGGATGACATAGCCGATCCGGCGGCGCAGCTTCACCGGGTCGACCTCCGCGATGTCATCGCCGTCGACCAGGATCCTGCCCGAAGTCGGCTCGATCAGCCGGTTGACCATCATCATCGTGGTCGTCTTGCCGCAGCCGGACGGTCCGACCAGCGTGACGAGTTCCCCCTCGCCCACCTCGAAGGACAGCCCGTCGACCGCGGTCGTCCCGTCCGGATAGACCTTGCTGACCTGCTCGAACCGGATCATGACTGCACGCTAGGAGCGCCCCGCGCGCGGCGCACACGGGCCGGGACTGTCCGAGTCACGGCCGTGTGCTGAACTGTCCGTGAAACATCTGATACAGGAGCATCTCTTGAGCAGTTACCGGCAGCCCGGCGTCGTTCTCACCGACCGTCATTTCACGGTTCCTCTCGATCACACCGATCCGGGCGGTGAGCAGATCGAGCTCTTCGGCAGGGAAGCCGTCGCCCGCGGCAAGGCCGAAGAAGAGCTGCCGTGGCTGGTCTATCTGGAGGGCGGACCCGGCTTCGGGGCCCGCCGTTTCGTCGGTACGGAGGCCTGGCTGGGGCGGGCGGTGGAGGAGTTCCGCGTGCTGCTCCTCGACCAGCGCGGCACCGGTCTTTCCACCCCCGCCAACCGGCAGACGCTGCCGCTGCGTGGCGGCCCGCGTGAGCAGGCCGACTATCTCGCTCACTTCCGCTCCGACAACATCGTGCGCGACTGCGAGCTGATCCGGCCGCAGCTGACCGGCGGCGCCCCGTGGACCGTGCTCGGCCAGTCGTTCGGCGGCTTCTGTGCGGTCCACTACCTGTCGGCCGCCCCCGAGGGGCTCAAGGCTGTCCTGATCACCGGCGGGCTGCCCTCGCTCGATGCCCACGCGGACGACGTGTACCGCGCCGCGTACCCACGGATCGAGCGCAAGGTCGCCGCCCACTACGCCCGCTACCCGCAGGACGTCGAGCGCGTCCGCGAGATCGCCGCGTACCTTGCTGAGCACCGCCCGGAGAGCGCCGGACACCGGCTCACGCCCGAGGGGTTCCAGTCCCTGGGCATCATGCTCGGCAGCGGAAACGGCAGCCACCAGCTGCACTACCTGCTGGAGAACGCCTTCGTCCGCACGCCGCTGGGCGTCGAGCTCTCCGACACGTTCCAGGAAGCCATGCGCACCGCCAATTCGTTCGCGGGCCACCCTCTGTACGCCCTGATGCACGAGGCGATCTACGGCCAGGGCAAGCAGCCCACCGGCTGGGCCGCCGAGCGGGTCCGCGCCGAATTCCCCCAGTTCGACGTCGCCACCGCCCTGGCGGGCGACGGCCCGGTGCTCCTCACCGGCGAGACCATCCACCCCTGGCACTTCGACGTCGACCCGGCGCTGCGCCCACTGCGCGAGACCGCCGAACTGCTCGCCTCCCGTACCGACTGGCCCGAGCTGTACGACCCCGAGCGCCTCGCCGCCAATCAGGTGCCGGTCGCCGCGGCCGTCTACCACGACGACATGTACGTCGACACGGAGCACGCGCTGCGCACCGCCGCGTCGATCCGCGGACTGCGCACCTGGGTGACGAACGAGTTCGAGCACGACGGTCTGCGCGCCGGGGGACCGCGGGTGCTGGACCGGCTGCTGGCCCTCGTCCGGGACGACGTCTGACCTGTTTGCTCACGGCGGGAGCCGGTCACGCGGGTGGCGTGACCGGCTCCCGCCGTACGGGCACTTCCTTACCGCTTCAGTTCTGCAGTGCGTCCAGCGTGGTGTGGAAGTCCGCCGCCGAGTGCGGGGCCCGGTTGTGCGGCAGCTTCGAGAGAACGGCGGCCATCCCGCAGGTGTTGGTCACCGCGGAGAAGACCAGACCGGAGCCGATGCCCGCCGACAGCCAGCGTGCGGCCGGGAAGCGCCGGCCCGCGAGCAGACCGGCCACCACGAGCGAACCGGCGGCGAACCGGACCTGACGCTCCATCGGCCAGGTGGCCCGGGCTCCGGCGGGGCGGTCCAGGCCGTGGCCCTCGCCCTCCCATGCCGACGTGCCGCCGGACAGCGTGACGGCGTCGATGTCCGCCGCGGAGAGAACGTCGCAGGCTCGGGTGGAACGGACACCGGAGGCACACACCACGAGCAGGGAGCCGCGGGCCGACGCCGCCTTCAGGGCGGGCAGCGCCTCGTCGAGACGGTCCAGCGGGATGTTCAGCGCGCCCGGCACGTGCCCGGAGGCGTACTCGCCCGGGGCGCGCACGTCGATGACGGTGAATTCGGCGATCCGGGCTGCGGCCTGGGTGGGGGAGAGAGAGGCGGGGCTGGTCACGAGGGGGGCTTCCTTTCGTCGCCGGGGCGTACCCCGGACAGGCTAGAATACCCCTTGGGGTATTCGGAGGAGGATGTGTGGAACTCGACATGGCGGCCGACGAACTGAAATCGGTCCTCAATCGCCTTCGCCGCGCTCAGGGCCAGCTTGCCGCGATCATCAGGATGATCGAGGAAGGCCGGGACTGCGAGGACGTCATCACCCAAATGGCAGCCGTTTCGCGCGCGCTCGACCGGGCGGGTTTCGCGATCATCGCGACGGGCCTTCAACACTGCATGGCCGACGACACCGCCGAACCGGCCGACCGGAACCGGATGCGCGCCCGGCTGGAGAAGCTGTTCCTCTCGCTCGCCTGAGTACGGATCCCGGTCCGCCGGCCACGGCGTGGCGTGGCCCGGACCACGGTATCGACCAGCATGAAGAGGGCGACGGCGAGCAGCGATGAGCCGAAGATCCGCTGGAGTGCGGCAGGGGACACCTTGGTGGCCAGGCGCTTGCCGTCCCGGGCCTCGCGGACCGTCGCCGTGGACGGGGCGGCCACCGCCCGGTCCAGCGAGATGGGCGCCACGCGATGGTTCTCCCGGGTGGTCATGGAAACGGGAACGCCGGGGGCGGGTAGTCAACAGATCTGTGCCACCCGTCCTTTCCCCTCAATCCTCGACGGAGCCGCCGTGAAATTCGGGGTATCGACCTTTATCACCGACCAGGGAATCGGCCCGACCTCGCTCGGGGCCGCGCTCGAAGAACGGTCTTTCGACTCGTTGTTCATCGCCGAGCACAGCCACATCCCTGCCGACCGTCAGACGCCCTATCCGGGCGGTGGTGAACTGCCGGACATCTACTACCGCACCCTGGACCCCTTCGTGGCCCTGACCGCGATCGGCGTGGTGACCGAGCGGCTGCTGCTGGGCACCGGCATCGCCCTGATCCCGCAGCGGGACCCGATCATCACGGCGAAGGAAGTCGCTTCGCTCGATCTGATCTCCGGTGGCCGCGTGATCTTCGGTATCGGTGTCGGCTGGAACCGTGAGGAGATGCGGAACCACGGCACGGATCCCTCGACGCGTGGCCGGCTCACCGACGAGCGGCTGCGCGCCATGCGAGAGCTGTGGACCTCGGAGAGAGCCGAGTTCCACGGTGAGTTCGTGAACTTCGATCCGGTCTTCGCATGGCCCAAACCCGTACAGCGGCCCCATCCGCCGATCTACGTCGGCGGCGGCGAGGGTGCGTTCCCGCGGGTGGCGCAGCTCGGAGACGCGTGGCTGGCCAACAGTGCGTCGCCGCAGGAGCTCGGTCCACGGATCGAGCGGCTGCGCGCACTTGCCGAACGAGAGGTGCCGGTGACGGTGTACGCGGCTCCCGACGACCCCGGTCAGATCGAGGGCTACATCGGTCTGGGCGTCGAACGGCTGCTGTTCTACGTGCCGACGATGCCCGAACGGGAGACGCTGGAGTACCTCGACCGACTGGCCGATGTGGCTGCCGGGTACCGCTGAGACGCCGGAGACGGCTGCGCCTCGGGGCGCGGGACCGATCCGGAAATCCCCGGCTGTCCGCCGTGACTGCCGCAACTGTCGTAAGGGGTGCGATGCCCGCTCTGACGAGCGCTGAGGCCCGGGAGAGGTTCGCCGCGGCGCGCATCGCCCACCTGGCGACGATCGACACGGCCTCCCGCCCGCACCTGGTGCCGGTGGTGTTCGCCCTCGACGGCGACACGGTGATCCTGGCCGTGGACCACAAACCGAAGCGGACGACGCGGCTGAAACGCCTGGCCAACATCGCCGCCCACCCTTCGGTCTGTCTGCTCACCGACCACTACGAGGAGGACTGGGACCGACTGTGGTGGGTGCGGGCCGATGGCGGGGCCCGGGTGCTCCCGTCACCCGACCGCTCCTCCGAGGCCGCCCGCTGCATCGGCCTGCTCAGGGCGAAATACCAGCAGTACGCCGAGCACCCTCCTGACGGACCGGTGGTCGAAGTCTCGGTCCTGCGGTGGAGCGGCTGGCGCGCGTCGTGAGCCGGCCACACACGTGGTCCGGCGCCCGCCGAGCGATCGGCTACAACTCCGCTGCGGGAGAGCGGTAGTTGGCCGACGCGTTGTTGGTCAGCACGTCCGGTGGACCTCGTACCGCCTCTGCCGTGTCGAACAGCTCCGTGATCTGCCCCCGCCCGGATGCCGCCGCCCGGGGGCGTCACTGTACCCGCCGTGAGCTCCGCCGGCTCCTCCCGCGTCTCTGGCCCGCGGCCCACGACCCGTCGGGCTACGTGCGTCTCGCTACCCCGCTTGCGAAGACAAAACCCCAGGTCCAGGCATTGATGTTGTCCAGACCATTGACATGTCGGCGCCACGATGTTGAATTCGGTCTCGTTGTGTTGCGCGACTCTGGTGACTTGAGTGACCCATGGAGGACCTGTGACGCCTCGCCCACCCCGTCTCACCGCGCTTGCCGCGGCCGCGAGTCTGCTCGTCGGCGGCCTGCTGACCGCCGCGCCAGCCGCCCGGGCCGCCGACAGCGGCCGGACGGACGCCCTGAGGAATGCCGCGACCGGCCAACGTACTCCGGCCATCACCCCGACCCCGCAATCGGTCAAGACCCGGTCCGACCGGATCACGATCAGCCCCACCGTCACCCTCGTGACGGGCGACACCTCCGACGAACCCTCGGTGAAGGCCGTCGAAGCCGCGTTGCGCCGCGCCGGTGCGCAGCGGATCGTACGGAGCGACAGCCCCGGCAGAGGTGGACTCACCGTTCACATCGGTGTCTCCGCCGCCCTCGCGGCCCAGCACATCGAAGGACCCGACGCGCTGCCCGCCGACGGATACGTCCTGGGCATCGGCGCCGACCGCATCGTCCTCGCGGGCAAGGACACCACCGGCACGTACTACGCCGCCCAGACCCTCCGTCAGATCCTGCCGCGGCAGAACCACCCCGGCGCCAAGGTCGACGGGCTTGCCGTGCGCGACTGGCCGGGCACCGCGCTGCGCGGCGTCATCGAGGGTTTCTACGGCACGCCTTGGTCCCATGCGGCGCGCCTCGACCAACTCGACTACTACGGCGAGCACAAGATGAACATCTACGTGTACTCGCCGAAGGACGACGCGTATCTCCGCGCGAAGTGGCGCGACCGGTACCCCGCCGATCAGCTGGCGCAGATCAAGGAACTCGCCGACCGTGCCGTGCAGCGGCACGTCGAGTTCACCTACGCCCTCTCGCCCGGACTTTCCGTCTGCTACAGCTCCGACGCCGATGCCAAGGCGCTCGTCGACAAGTTCCAGACGATCTGGGACATCGGTGTACGCACCTTCGCCGTCCCGCTCGACGACATCAGCTACACCGACTGGAACTGCGCGGCGGACAAGGAGAAGTGGGGGACCGGCGGCGGTGCGGCGGGCGCCGCGCAGGCGTACCTCCTGAACAAGGTGAACAAGGAGTTCATCGCCACTCACCCGGGCGCCCAGCCGCTCCAGATGGTGCCCACCGAGTACTACAACGTCTCGGCCTCGCCCTACAAGACGGCGCTCGCCGAGCAGCTCGACCCCGATGTCCTCGTCGAGTGGACGGGTGTCGGCGTCATCGCGCCGACGATGACCGTCGCCCAGGCCAAGGCCGCCCGCACGGTCTTCAACCACCCGATCCTGACCTGGGACAACTACCCGGTCAACGACTACGTCACCGACCGGCTGCTGCTCGGCCCGTTCAACGGCCGCGAGAAGGGGCTGCCGGAGGAGCTGGCCGGGATCACCGCCAACCCGATGATCCAGCCGTACGCCTCCAAGCTCTCGCTCCACACCGTCGCGGACTACTCCTGGAACGACGCCGCGTACGACGAGCGGACCTCGTGGCTGCAGGGGCTCAAGGAGTACGCGGGCGGCGATGCCCGCACCGAGAAGGCGCTGCGGGCCTTCGCCGACATCAACTACAGCTCGGCCCTGAACAAGCAGGAAGCACCCGACCTGGCAGCCGAGTTCGATCGCTACTGGAAGTCCGGCGACGCGGCGCGGCTCACCTCGGTGCTCCGTGACCTGGGCAACGCCCCGGACCGTCTGCGCAGCAGCCTCCCGGACCGTGGGTTCATCGACGACTCCGGACCCTGGCTGGACGCCACCGAGGCCTGGGCAACCGCGACCCGCACCGCCCTGCGCATGGTCGAGGCGGCGCGCGGCGGAAAGGGCGCGCAGGCCTGGGAGCTCCGCCAGCAACTGCCCGCACTCGTCGCCGAGGCGAAGTCCTTCACCTACACGGGCCTTGACGGCCGCAAGGTGCCGGTCGTCGTCGGCAACGGGGTGCTGGACGGATTCGTCGACAAGGCGAATGCCGAGCATGACCGGATCATCGGTGTGAGCGGCAGGCCCACGGCATCGACCAGCCTCGGTACGTACCAGACCAACACCGTCGCCCGGGTGCTCGACGGCGACGACTCGACGTACTTCTGGAGCGACGCGGCCCCCGCCGCCGGTGATCAGCTCACCGTCGACCTGGGCCGGGCACGGGAGATCGGCGGCATCACCCTTGCCATGGCCAAGCCCGGCAGCGTCGGCGACTACCTCCACGACGGCGTGCTGGAGTACTCCGTCGACGGCCAGAGCTGGCAGCAGCTCACCGCGTTCTCCGGAAAGCCGGACGTCACCGCGACCGCCCCCGCCGGTACGAAGGCCCGCTATGTGCGGGCACGGGCGACCGCGGGCCAGACGAACTGGCTTGTCGTGCGTGAGTTCGCCACCGAGCTGAAGGACGGTGCGGTGGCCGGCGGACCGCCCGCCGCCACCGGATCCGCTCTGCGCTCGGCGGCCGACGGTGACCCGGGCACCGTCTACCGGGCGGCGCGCGCGCCCGAGGCCGGTGAGGCGCTGGAGCTGGGGCTCGGCTCCGCGCGCTCCGTGGGGTCCGTCACCGTGCTGCAGCCGGCCGGGTTGGACGCCCTCGCCGACATCCAGCTGCGGGGCGCCGACGGAACCTGGCACACCGTCGGTGAGCTCGACGGTCCGTACACCAGGGTGAACACGACCGGTCGCACAGCTGATGCGGTACGTCTGGCCTGGCGCGCCGGGTCTGCGGCGCCGCAGGTCGCCGAGCTGGTGGCCGGCTGAACCGGTAGGGGCCGTCGGAGCGGCCCTCGACACCGGCCGGCTCCGCTCCGGCCGCGCGCCCGGCATCCCCGGATCTCTCTCGGTGCGTGCCGGGCGCGCAGTCATGTCCCGGCCCGGCCGAATCGGTCCGGGCAGGCTGTTCCCAGGTGGGCAAGCGACCGCTTAGTATGCGGCGGAGCAGTGGTAATGCCGACAGTGTTGTGGAGGCCCCTCATGCAGGCATGGCGAGTGCACCGGAACGGCGAGCCGAGCGAGGTGATGCGGCTCGAGGAGACGGACCGGCCCACGCCCGGCAACGGACAGGTGCTCCTCAAGGTGCTCGCGGCGAACATCAACTTCCCGGACGCGCTGCTCTGCCGCGGCCAGTACCAGGTGCGGCCGCCCCTGCCGTTCACCCCGGGGGTCGAGATCTGCGGCGAGACGCAGGACGGGCGCCGGGTCCTCGCCACCCCCGCCCTGCCGAACGGCGGCTTCGCCGAGTACGTCGTCGCGGACGAGGCGGCTCTTCTGCCCGCCCCGGACACCCTGGACGACGCCGAAGCGGCTGCTCTGCACATCGGCTACCAGACGGGCTGGTTCGGACTGCACCGCAGGGCGCGCCTCCAGGCGGGCGAGACCCTCCTCGTGCACGCCGCGGCGGGCGGTGTCGGCAGCGCGGCCGTCCAGCTCGGCAAGGCCGCCGGGGCCAAGGTCATCGGTGTCGTCGGAGGCCCCGAGAAGGCGAAGATCGCCCATGACCTCGGCTGCGACCTGGTCATCGACCGCCGCACCGAGGACATTGTCGCGGCGGTCAAGGAAGCCACCGGTGGGCGCGGTGCCGATGTCGTGTACGACCCGGTCGGCGGCGACGCGTACGCCAAGTCGGTGAAGTGCATCGCCTTCGAGGGCCGGGTGATCGTCGTCGGCTTCGCGAGCGGCGTCATCCCCACCCCGGCGCTCAACCACGCACTGGTCAAGAACTATTCGATCGTCGGGCTCCACTGGGGTCTGTACAACACCAAGGACCCGGCCGCGGTCCGCGCCTGCCACCAGGAGCTCACCGCGCTCGCGGCGCGCGGTGTCATCAAGCCGCTGATCAGCGAGCGTGTCGCGATGGACGGCGCGGCGGACGCGGTCCAGCGTGTCGCCGAGGGCACGAGCACCGGCCGTATCGTCGTCCTTCCGGCGGGAGCCGCCCGATGACGGCCGTCGACGCGAAAGAACTCCGCCGCCGCACCCGGGAGCTGCTCGCCGCACACCCCCTGGCCACCACCGAGCGCACGGACTTCCTGCGGGCCCGTTTCGACGCCGGCCTCGCCTGGGTGCACTATCCGGCCGGGCTCGGCGGACTCGACGCACCGCGCTCCCTGCAGCCGGTCGTCGACGCCGAACTCGCCGCAGCGGGCGCCCCCGACAACGACCCGCGACGCATCGGTATCGGCCTCGGCATGGCCGCTCCCACCATCCTCGGCTTCGGCACCGATGAGCAGAAGCGGCGCTTCCTGCGCCCCCTGTGGGTCGGCGAGGAGGTGTGGTGCCAGCTCTTCAGCGAGCCGGGCGCCGGGTCCGACCTGGCCGCGCTGGGCACCCGCGCCGTGCGCGAAGGGGCCGACGGGGACTGGATCGTCGACGGCCAGAAGGTCTGGACGTCCAGCGCCCATGTGGCCCGCTGGGCGATCCTCATCGCCCGCACCGACCCGGACCTGCCCAAGCACCGCGGCATCAGCTACTTCATCTGCGACATGACCGACCCGGGTGTCGAGGTACGGCCGCTGCGTCAGATCACCGGCGAGGCCGAGTTCAACGAGGTCTTCCTCACCGGCGTACGCATCCCCGACAGCCGACGGCTCGGCCCGGTCGGCGCCGGCTGGAAGGTCGCCCAGACCACCCTGATGAACGAGCGCGTCTCGATCGGCGGATCCCGGATCCCGCGCGAGGGCGGCATGATCGGCCCGGTTGCCCGGACCTGGCGCGAACGTCCCGAACTGCGCACCCACGATCTCCACCAGCGGCTGCTCACCCTCTGGGTCGAGGCCGAGGTCGCCAGGCTCGCCGGTGAACGGCTGCGCCAGCAGCTCGTCGCCGGGCAGCCGGGCCCCGAAGGCTCCGGCATGAAACTCGCCTTCGCCCGCCTCAACCAGGAGATCAGCGGACTGGAGGTCGAACTCCTCGGCGAGGACGGCCTGTTGTACAGCGACTGGACGATGCGCCGGCCGGACCTGGTCGACTTCACCGGACGCGATGCGGGCTACCGCTATCTGCGGTCCAAGGGCAACTCGATCGAGGGCGGCACGAGCGAGGTTCTGCTGAACATCGTCGCCGAGCGCGTCCTCGGGCTGCCCGCCGAGCCGCGCAACGACAAGGACGTCGCCTGGAAGGACCTGTCCCGATGACAGCACAGACCGAAGAGACCGTGGCGCCCGATCTGCTGTACTCGGAGGCCGAGGACGACCTGCGGGCCGCCGTACGGTCGTTGCTCGCCGACCGGTCCGACGCGCCGACGGTGATCGCCCGCATCGAGTCCGACACGCCGTACGACCCGCAGCTGTGGAAGGCTCTCGGTGCCGACATCGGCGCCGCCGGGCTGCTCGTGCCGGAGAAACTCGGCGGCCAGGGCGCCGGCCATCGCGAGGCTGCGGTCGTCCTGGAGGAACTGGGCCGCAGCGTTGCCCCCGCCCCCTATCTGACCAGCGCGGTCGTCGCGACCGAGACGCTCCTCGCCCTGGGGAGCGAGGACGGTCCGGTCGGCGGACTCATCGGCGATCTGGCCGCAGGACGCAAGGTCGCGGTCCTCGCCGTGCCGTTCCCCACGGCGCCGGAGAACAGCTCTGCAGCCGAGGCGGTGACCGGCACCCTGGACGGCACCGTCACCGCCGTCGCCGACGCGGCGGCAGCCGATGTACTGCTCGTGCCGACCACCGACGGCCTGTACGCGGTCGAGGCGGATGCGCCCGGCGTCACCGTCGAGCCGCTCGTCGCGCTCGACCAGACGCGCCCGCTCGCCACCATCACCCTCACAGCCGCCACCGGTACCCGCCTCGCCGGCACGGAAGCGGCACGCTCCGCCGTACGCCGCGGGCTTCTCGCCGGTGCCGGACTGCTCGCCTCCGAGCAGCTCGGCCTCGCCGAGTGGTGCCTGACCGAGACGGTCAGGTACACCCGCGAGCGGCATCAGTTCAACCGGCCCATCGGGTCGTTCCAGGCGCTCAAGCACCGGATGGCGCAGCTCTGGCTGGAGGTCGTCTCGGCCCGCGCCGCCGCGCGAAACGCCGCGGACGCCCTCGCGACCGGCAGCCCCGACACGCCGCTCGCGGTGGCCGTGGCACAGGCGTACTGCTCCAAGGTCGCGGTCCACGCCGCGGAGGAGTGCGTCCAGCTGCACGGTGGCATCGGTATGACGTGGGAGCACCCCGCGCACCTGTATCTGAAGCGGGCCAAGGCCGACGCGATCGCGTACGGCACGGCCGGAAGCCACCGCGAGGCGATCGCCGAACTGATGGAACTGCCCGCGCCGTAGCGGAACTGCGGCCAGGCCGGCGGGATGTGGGGCAGGGACACGTGTCATGGATCCCTGCCCCTTCGTCGTTCCGGGCGGGTGGCCGGGCGGTGCAGAGTGCGCGCCCGACCGGACAGGACCATGCAGACCGGACACGCCCCGCTCCACCCGCGAGCCCGTGCGCCCGGGGAACGGCAGTCGACAGACGGTCGACGACCACGGCAACTCTTGGCAGGTACCTGCCCAGCAGTGTCGCTCCGGACCCATACTCGGTCGCGTCCGCCCGTCCGGTCCGCACCTCGTTCCCGGGAGAATCCATGGTGTTCCCGAACCGCCGACGCGTCGTCACCACCGCCCTTGCCGCCCTGGCCGCAGGAGCAGCCGTCCCCCTTCAGCCGGCCGCGGCCGCCGCGCCCGTCGCCGCGCGGCACCGTCCGCCCCTACGCCCGCTGCGACAGGCCCACGCGCACAACGACTACCTCCACACGCACCCACTCCACGACGCCCTCTCCCACGGGTTCACCAGCGTCGAGGCGGACATCTTCCTCGTGGACGGGGAGTTGCTCGTCGCCCACGAAGCCACCGACCTCGACCCCACCCGCACCCTTGCGTCGCTCTACCTCGACCCCTTGCTGGCCAGGGTCGGTGCCAACCACGGCACGGTGTACGCCGGCTACCGCGAACCCGTGCAGCTGCTCATCGACATCAAGACGGATGGCGCCGCCGCCTACCTGGAGCTCGACCGGCAACTGCGGCGGTACCGCCGGATGCTGACCTCGTGCCACGACGGCCGGGTACGCGCAGGCGCAGTCACCCCCGTCATCTCCGGCGACCGGGCCGCCCGGGTCCCGATGGAGGCGCAGCGCACGCGCCTCGCTTTCTACGACGGCAGGCTCGACGACCTCGGCACCGCGGCCACGGCCTCATTCATCCCGCTCATCAGCAGCAACTGGACCGAGAGCTTCGGCTGGCTGGGCACGGGCCCGTTCCCCGCCGCCGAACGGGACAGGCTCCGCGCCCTCGTCGGCGCTGCCCACCGCGGCGGCCAGCGCGTCCGCTTCTGGGCGACACCCGACGTCGCGGGGCCCGAGCGCGACGCCGTCTGGACCGAACTGCTGGCCGCCGGGGTCGACCATCTCAACACGGACGACCTGGCCGGGCTCGAGTTCTTCCTCCGTGCGAAGAACTGGGTACCCGGGACGGCGTCTGAGGGGTCGTACGGCCTGCGGCGGTGACAGTCAGTCAACACCCGGATGGCGGACACGCCAGTCCGCCGGATGGCCCCCTCGTTACGCCACACTGGCGGCCGAATGCCGCATTCCGGCGCGGCGGAGGAGGTTGGCCATGGCCATTTCGATCTCACTGGTGTTTTTACTGCTGGTCCTTGCGGTGATCTTCCTCCGCAACGGCGGGCTGAAGCTCTCGCATGCGATCGTCTGTGCGCTGCTCGGATTCTTCCTGGCGGGGACGAGCATGGCGCCGAGCATTCAGGAGGGACTGACGGCCACGGCCGACGTCGTCAGCAGCCTCAAGCCCTGATCGGACTCGTTGTGGCGCAGTGAACCAGTCATGAGACACAGGGCACTTCCGTGGACACTTCAAGGGGGTCGCTCCGGCGCCTGGCGGCGGTGCGACCCCGCACGCAAGCCGACCTCTTCGGCGACGGCGACACCTGGCACCCCGCCGCGGTCGACTTCAGCACCGGCGAAGCCGCCGGCGCAGGCTGACGGGCACGGGCCCCTTGTACAAGAACAACTCGGCGCCGATCACCATCGGTCGCGATGGCGCAGCCTGCGTCGGCGTGTTCGACGGCATCGTGGCGGTGCGCGACACGCGGTACGGACAGCGTCGGGGGCGCGGCTTGCGCGGATCAGGCGCCGACGAGGCGCGACCGGATCAGGAACCGGACCCCCTCCGGTGCCTCCAGCGAGAACCCGCTGCCGCGCCCCGCCACCACATCGACGATCAGCCGGGTGTGCGCCCACACCTCGAACTGGCTCTTCGACATCCAGAAGGGGACGCGCTCCGCGACCCCGTCGACGGTGAGTGAGGCGAGCAGCACGTCGGAGTTGCCGGTACGGAACTCGCCGTCCTGGTAGCACATGGGCGCACTGCCGTCGCAGCAGCCGCCGGACTGGTGGAACATCAGCGGCCCGTGGGCCTCGCGCAGCCGCCGCACCAGATCGGCGGCTGCGGGGGTGAGCTCCACGAGCGGTGCGTCCGAGGGGGTCACGTGTCGGCCTTTCACTGTCCGATACCGATGCGGTGGCTCCAGGTAACCCCGCACGACGTTGCGTGGAGGTTGCACGGCAACAACTGCGAGCCCTGAGGGTTGCGCTCATATGAGCGCCGCTTCATTACGGTTGCGTCTCGCTGTGCCGGTAGGGTCTTGCTTCTGAGGCATGTAATCGTTTCCAATCGTTCGTGTAATCGTTTCCACGAGGTGCGGCGCCGACCGCGCCCTCTGGATCCGATGCTCACGGAAACCACAAGGAGGTGGTCCGGCAGTGGCGAGCATCAAAGATGTCGCAGCCGAGGCGGGCGTGTCCGTCGCCACGGTGTCGCGCGTCCTCAACAGCCATCCGTCCGTCAGCCCCGACGCGAGGGCCCGCGTCCTCGCCGCTGTCGACGCGCTCGGCTACCGGCCCAATGCCGTTGCCCGGTCGCTGCGCACCGACCAGACGCGCACCCTCGGGTTGATCATCAGCGACGTACTCAACCCGTACTTCACCGCGCTGGCCCGCTCCGTCGAGGAAGCGGCGCGCGCCCTCGGGTACAGCGTCATCATCGGAAACGCCGACGAGCGGCCCGAGCTGCAGGACCACCACATCCGTACGCTCCTCGACCGCCGGATCGACGGGCTCCTCGTCTCGCCCACGGACGGCGGCTCCCCGCAGATACTCGACGCCGCACGTGGCGGCACCCCCATGGTCTTCGTGGACCGCTGGATTCCTGGGGTGGACGTGCCGGTCGTCCGCGCCGACGGATGTCCCGCCGTGCGGGACCTCGTCGCCCATCTGTACCGGCTCGGCCACCGCCGGCTGGCGATCATCGCCGGCCCGGCTGCCACCACCACCGGCAGCGAGCGCGTCGAGGCCTTCCGCGACGCCTTGGGTGAACACGGGCTTCCGCTGCCCGACGCCTACATCGGTCAGGGCGACTTCCAGGCGGACAGCGGACGCCGTGCCACCGAGCGGTTCCTGGCCCTGCCCGAGCCGCCCGACGCGGTCTTCGCCGCCGACAACCTGATGGCCCTCGGCGCACTGGACGCGATCCGTGCGCGCGGGCTGCGGGTTCCGCAGGACATCGCGCTTGCCGCGTTCGACGACATCCCGTGGTTCGTCCATACCGATCCGCCGATCACGGCGATCGCCCAGCCGACCGGAGACCTCGGCCGAGCAGCCGTACGGGCGCTGGTCGACGTCATCGAGGGCCGGCCCCCGCAGTCCGTGACCCTTTCCGCCCGTCTCGTCGTACGCAGGTCGTGCGGCGAGCCCGCTTCGAACGTGAGGAGCAACCTGTGAGCAGCCAGGACGAGTTGCTGCGCATCGAGGGAATGCGAAAGACCTTCCCCGGCGTGGTCGCGCTGGACTCCGTCGACTTCGACCTGCGCCGCGGCGAGGTGCATGTCCTGCTCGGTGAGAACGGCGCAGGCAAGAGCACGCTGATCAAGATGCTCTCCGGTGCCTACCGCCCGGACAGCGGACGGATCCTGGTCGACGGGAACGAGGTGCGTGTCCACGGCGCACAGGACGCCGAACGGCTCGGGATCGCCACCATCTACCAGGAATTCAACCTGGTGCCCGAACTGACCGTCGCCGAGAACATCTTCCTCGGCCGCCAGCCGCGGCGCTTCGGCATGATCGACCGCAAGAAGATGGAGGCGGACGCCGAGGAACTCCTGCGCCGGGTCGGCGTGCAAGTCTCACCGAAGGCCAAGGTGCGTGAACTGGGCATCGCCCGGCTCCAGATGGTGGAGATCGCCAAGGCACTGAGCCTGGACGCCCGCGTCCTGATCATGGACGAGCCGACCGCCGTGCTGACCAGCGAAGAGGTGGACAAACTCTTCCGGATCGTCCGGCAGCTGCGCGCGGACGGAGTGGGGATCGTCTTCATCACCCACCACCTGGAGGAGATCGCGGCGCTCGGCGACCGGGTCACCGTTCTGCGCGACGGCCGCAGCATCGACCAGGTGCCCGCCTCGACCCCCGAGAACGAGCTCGTACGACTGATGGTCGGGCGCAGCATCGAGCAGCAGTATCCGCGCGAACGCCCGGAGACGGGCGAAACGTTGCTTTCCGTGCGCGGGCTGACCCGGGGCGGCGTCTTCCACGACATCAGCTTCGACGTGCACGCCGGAGAGGTCGTCGGACTCGCCGGACTCGTCGGCGCCGGCCGCACGGAGGTCGTCCGCGCCGTCTTCGGCGCCGACCTCTACGACGCGGGGAGCGTCGAGGTGCGTGGCGAGCGGCTGGGCAAGGGCGACGTGAACGCAGCCATGGGTGCCGGGATCGGGCTCGTGCCCGAGGACCGCAAGGGGCAGGGCCTCGTGCTCGACGCCTCGGTGCAGGAGAACCTCGGCCTGGTCACGCTGCGTGCGGCCAGCCGCGGCGGTCTCGTGGACCTCAAGGGGCAGCGCACCGCCGCCGCCCGGATCGCCGAGGAACTCGGCGTACGGATGGCAGGCCTCGGCCAGCACGTCCGCACTCTGTCCGGCGGCAACCAGCAGAAGGTCGTCATCGGGAAGTGGCTGCTCGCCGATACCAGGGTGCTCATCCTCGACGAGCCGACCCGAGGCATCGACGTCGGCGCGAAGGTCGAGATCTATCAGCTCATCAACCAACTGACGGCTTCCGGCCACGCGGTCCTGATGATCTCCAGTGACCTTCCCGAAGTCCTCGGCATGAGCGACCGGGTGCTCGTGATGGCTCAGGGCCGGATCGCCGGCGAACTGCCCGCGCACGAAGCGACCCAGGACGCGGTGATGGCGCTCGCCGTCAGCGGCGCGTCCGTAACAACGACCCCAGATGTGAACGATGAAGTGGAGGGCTCCCGTGGCCACTGACACGCTCAAGAGCAATACGGGCGCAAGTGGCGCCTCGGCGCTCCGCCGCATCCTGCTCGACAACGGCGCACTGAGCGCCCTGGTGGTCCTGGTAGTGGCGATGTCGCTGCTCTCCGGTGACTTCCTCACGACTCAGAACCTGCTGAATGTGGGTGTGCAGGCCTCTGTGACGGCGATTCTCGCGTTCGGCGTGACCTTCGTCATCGTCTCGGCAGGCATCGACCTGTCCGTCGGCTCGGTGGCGGCGCTCTCGGCGACCGTACTCGCCTGGATGGCGACGTCCGAGGGCGTCCCCGTGTGGATCGCGGTGATCCTTGCCGTGGCAACCGGCATCGCCTGCGGTCTGGTCAACGGCGTTCTCGTCTCGTACGGCAAACTCCCGCCGTTCATCGCCACGCTGGCGATGCTCTCGATCGGCCGCGGCCTGTCCCTCGTCATCTCGCAGGGCAGCCCGATCGCCTTCCCCGACTCCGTCTCGGTGCTCGGCGACACGCTCGGCGGGTGGCTGCCCGTCCCCGTCCTCGTGATGGTCGCGATGGGGCTGGTGACGGCGGTTGTCCTCGGGCGTACGTACATCGGCCGTTCGATGTACGCGATCGGCGGCAACGAGGAAGCGGCCCGGCTCTCGGGCCTGCGCGTCAAGCGGCAGAAGCTCGTCATCTATGCCCTGTCCGGTCTCTTCGCCGCCGCCGCGGGCATCGTCCTCGCCTCCCGCCTTGCGTCCGCGCAGCCGCAGGCTGCTCAGGGCTACGAGCTGGACGCGATCGCCGCGGTCGTCATCGGCGGCGCGAGCCTCGCGGGCGGCGTCGGCAAGGCCTCCGGAACGCTGATCGGCGCGCTGATACTCGCCGTGCTCCGCAACGGCCTCAACCTGCTGTCCGTCTCGGCCTTCTGGCAGCAGGTCGTCATCGGCGTCGTGATCGCACTCGCGGTCCTGCTGGACACGGTGCGCCGCCGGACCGGCGGTGGGTCCGCGTCGTCGGCGTCCTCGCCCGGGGCATCCGGGCCCCGGGGCAAGGGGGCCGCGAAAATCGCGATCGCCGCGGTCTGCGTGGCGGCCGTCGTCGCAGCCGTGTCCTTCTTCAACTCCGGCAACTCCGGTACGACCACCAAGGTCGGAATGTCGCTCTCCACGCTCAACAACCCCTTCTTCGTCCAGATGAAGGCGGGCGCGCAGGCCGAGGCGAAGGACGCGGGCATCGACCTCACCGTGACGGACGCGCAGAACGACGCGTCGCAGCAGGCCAACCAGTTGCAGAACTTCACCGGCGCAGGCATGCAGTCGATCATCGTCAACCCGGTGGACTCGGACGCGGTGGGACCTGCGGTGCGGGCCGCCAACAAGGCAGACATCCCGGTGGTCGCCGCCGACCGCGGCGTCAACAAGGCAGACACGGCGACGCTCGTCGCCTCCGACAACGTCGCGGGCGGCAGGCTCGCCGCGAAGGCGCTGGCCGAGAAGCTCGGCGGCAAGGGCGACATCGTCGTCCTCCAGGGCACCGCGGGCACCTCCGCCAGCCGGGAACGCGGCAAGGGATTCACCGAGGGTCTGAAGGCCTACCCGGGGATCAAGGTCGTCGCCTCCCAGCCCGCGGACTTCGACCGCACGAAGGGACTGGACGTCATGACCAACCTGCTGCAGTCCCACCCGCGCATCACCGGTGTCTTCGCCGAGAACGACGAGATGGCGCTCGGCGCGGTCAAGGCGCTCGGCAGCAAGGCTGGCAACTCCGTCGACGTCGTCGGGTTCGACGGCACCCCCGACGGCCTGAAGGCGGTCGCCGCGGGCACGCTGTACGCCTCGGTCGCCCAGCAGCCGAAGGAACTCGGCAAGATCGCCGTGCAGAACGCGGTCGAGGCCGCGCGCGGCAAGCAGGTCGACAGCATGGTCAAGGTGCCGGTGAAGGTCGTGACGGAGAAGAACGTCGCCGACTTCTCCTGAGCCGCTCCACCCCCGCACCTCAGTGAAAGGAGGACAGTGATGCGCGACTACGACCTGCTGGTCGTGGGGTCGGCCAACGCCGACCTGGTGATCGGCGTCGAGCGTCGACCCGCGCCGGGCGAGACCGTGCTCGGTTCCGATCTTGCCGTCCACCCCGGCGGCAAGGGAGCCAACCAGGCCGTCGCCGCCGCCCGCCTCGGCGCCAGGACCGCGCTGCTCGCCAGGGTCGGCGACGACGCCCATGGGCGACTGCTGCTGGAATCGCAGCGCGCAGCCGGTGTCGAGACCGGTGGTGTCCGGGTCGGCGGAGCGCCCACCGGCGTCGCACTGATCACGGTGGACCCGTCGGGTGACAACAGCATCGTGGTCTCGCCCGGGGCCAACGCCCGGCTGACCCCCGGCGACATTCGGGCTGCCGACGGCCTGCTCGCCGGCGCCCGGGTCATCTCGGCGCAGCTGGAGATCCCCCTGGAGACCGTGGCCGAGGTAGTACGCACCCGGCCGGCCGGCTCGCGGTTCGTACTGAATCCGTCGCCGCCCGCACCGCTGCCCGCGGACGTACTCGCCGCCTGCGACCCGCTGGTCGTCAACGAGCACGAAGCCCGGTTCACGCTCGGCGATGCGGCGGGGCCGGCCCCCGAGGACTGGGCGCGGGAGCTTCTCACGCTCGGCCCGCAGTCGGTGGTGGTCACGCTGGGCGCGCAGGGCGCGCTGGTCGCCGACGGCCGTACGGGCACCGTGGTGCTGGTCCCCAGCCCCCGGGTCGACGCCGTGGACACCACCGGCGCCGGTGACGCCTTCACCGCCGCCCTCGCCTGGCGGCTCAGCCTGGGCGAGGACCTCGCGACGGCTGCCGCCTTCGCCGTGCGGGTGGGCGCCGCCGCCGTCACCAGGGAAGGCGCGCAGGCGTCCTTCCCGACCGCCGAGGAGGTCTCCGCGCTGTGAAGAAGGCCGGAATCCTCAACCGTCATCTGGCCGGGGCACTGGCCGAACTGGGCCATGGCGACAGGGTCCTCGTCTGCGACGCGGGCATGCCCGTCCCGGCCGGTCCGCGCGTCGTCGATCTGGCCTTCCGTGCCGGGATCCCTTCCTTCGCCGACGTGCTCGAAGGGCTGCTGGACGAGCTGGTGATCGACGGCGCCACGGCCGCGCGCGAGGTACGGGAGGCGAATCCTGCAGCCGCCCGGCTGCTGGCAGGGTGCTTCCCGGATCTGGAGCTGGTCGCACACGACGAGCTCAAGGCGCTGTCGGCAGGGGCGCGGCTGGTGGTACGTACCGGAGAGGCACGGCCCTACGCGAACGTGCTGCTGCGCTGCGGCGTCTTCTTCTGATACGCGTGCGTACGAGTGAGGCCCGGGCCCCCCCCCCCGGGGGGGGGGGGCCGGCGGGGGGGGGGGGGCGGGGACCAGGAGCGGGGGGGGGCGGCGTGGGGTGATGGGGGGGGGGCGGGGGGGGGGGGGGGGTGGTGTCGGCCGGCCCCCGGCGGGGGGGGGGGCCCGACACCCGCCCCCCCCCCGGCGGTCGAGGGCGAAACGGCGGCCGGGCGTACCCGGCCGCCCTCATCTCACAGCCCGTACTTCTCCCGGGCCTCCTTGACGGCCGACGCGGGCACCTCGCCGCGCCGCGCCAGCTGGGCCAGCGCCGCGACCGCGATCGACGGGGCGTCGACGCCGAAGTGGCGGCGGGCCGCGTCACGGGTGTCGGACAGACCGAAGCCGTCCGTGCCGAGCGAGGACCAGTCCTGCTCCACCCACTGGCTGATCTGGTCCGGGACCTGGCGCATCCAGTCGCTGACCGCGAGGACCGGACCCGGCGCACCGGACAGGGCCTGCGTCACGTACGGCACCCGCTGCTCACCGCGGAGCAGCGCCTCGTCGCACTCCAGCGCCTCGCGGCGCAGCTCGCCCCAGGACGTGGCGGACCAGACGTCGGCCGTGACGCCCCAGTCCGCGGCGAGCAGCTCCTGGGCCTCCAGGGCCCAGTGGATCGCCGTGCCGGAGGCCAGCAGCTGCAGGCGCGGCGCGTCCGCCGAGGCGGGCGTGCCCTCCTTGAAGCGGTAGAGACCCTTGACGATGCCGTCCTCGACGCCTTCCGGCATCGCGGGCTGCGGTTTCGGCTCGTTGTAGACCGTCAGGTAGTAGAAGACGTTCTCGGCCTCGGGGCCGTACATCCTCCGCAGACCGTCCTTGACGATCACCGCGATCTCGTACGCGAACGCCGGGTCGTAGTTGAGCGAAGCCGGGTTCGTGGCCGCGATCAGGTGCGAGTGGCCGTCCGCGTGCTGCAGGCCCTCACCGGTCAGCGTCGTACGGCCCGCCGTGGCGCCGACGATGAAGCCCTTGCCGAGCTGGTCGGCGAGCTGCCACATCTGGTCGCCGGTCCGCTGCCAGCCGAACATCGAGTAGAAGATGTAGAAGGGGATCATCGTCTCGCCGTGCGTCGCGTACGACGTGGCGGCGGCGATGAAGTCGGCCATGGCGCCGGCCTCGGTGATCCCCTCGTTGAGGATCTGGCCGTCCTTGGCCTCCTTGTAGTACATCAACTGGTCGCGGTCGACCGGGTCGTACGTCTGGCCCAGCGGCGAGTAGATACCGGCCGACGGGAACAGCGACTCCATGCCGAAGGTACGGGCCTCGTCGGGGACGATCGGAACCCAGCGCTTGCCGGTCTCCTTGTCCCGCATCAGATCCTTGGCCAGGCGGACGAAGGCCATGGTGGTGGCCATCTCCTGCTTGCCGGAACCCTTCTTCAGCGCGGCGAACGCCCGCTCCTCCGGCTCGGGCAGCGCCACCGCGTGCACCCGGCGGGCCGGCGCGGGGCCGCCGAGGGCGGCGCGGCGCTCCTGGAGGTAGCGGACCTCGGGAGAGCCCGCGCCCGGGTGGCCGTAGGGCACCAGGCCGTCCTCGAAGGCGCTGTCCGGGATCGGGAGTCCGAGCAGCTCGCGCATGCCCTTGAACTCGTCGATCGTCAGCTTCTTCATCTGGTGGTTGGCGTTCTTGGACTCGAAGCCCTTGCCGAGCGTGTAGCCCTTCACCGTCTGGGCGAGGATCACGGTCGGCGCGCCCTTGTGCTCGACGGCCGCCTTGTACGCCGCGTACACCTTGCGGGCCTCGTGGCCGCCGCGGGAGGTGTAGAAGCACTCGGCGATCTTCGCGTCGGTGAGCAGCTTCGCCAGCTCGGCGAGCGCCGGCTCGGCGCCGAAGAAGTGCTCGCGGATGTACGCGACGTCGCGGGTGGCGTACGTCTGGAACTGGGCGTCCGGGACCTCCCGGAGCCGACGGACCAGCGCGCCCGTGGTGTCCAGCTGGAACAGCTCGTCCCAGGCGTTGCCCCAGAGCGTCTTGACGACGTTCCAGCCGGCCCCGCGGAACGCACCCTCCAGCTCCTGGACCACCCGGAAGTTGGCGCGGACCGGGCCGTCCAGGCGCTGCAGGTTGCAGTTGATGACGAACGTCAGGTTGTCGAGCTGCTCACGCGCCGCGAGGGCGAGGGCCGCGGTCGACTCGGGCTCGTCCATCTCGCCGTCGCCCAGGAAGGCCCAGACATGCGAATTCGACGTGTCCTTGATGTTGCGGTTGGTCAGATAGCGGTTGAAGCGCGCCTGGTAGATGGCCGCGAGCGGGCCGAGGCCCATCGACACGGTGGGGAACTCCCACAGCCAGGGCAGCCGCCGCGGGTGCGGGTAGGACGGCAGACCGTCGCCGCCCGCCTCCTGGCGGAAGTTGTCGAGCTGCTGCTCGCTGAGCCGGCCGTCGAGGAAGGCGCGGGCGTAGATGCCGGGGGAGGCGTGGCCCTGGATGTAGAGCTGGTCGCCGGAGCCGTCCCCCTCCTTGCCGCGGAAGAAGTGGTTGAAGCCGGTCTCGTACAGCCAGGCCGCCGAGGCGAAGGTGGCGATGTGGCCGCCGACGCCGTGCCGGGCGCCACGGGTGACCATCGCGGCCGCGTTCCAGCGGTTCCAGGCGGTGATCCGGGACTCCATCTCCAGGTCGCCGTCGAACGCGGGCTCGGCGGCGGTCGGGATGGAGTTGACGTAATCGGTCTCCAGCAGCTTGGGCAGCGCGAGACCGGCACCCTCGGCGTGCTGGAGCGAGCGGCGCATCAGGTACGCGGCCCGGTGCGGGCCCGCGGCCTTGGTGACGGCATCGAGGGAGGCCGCCCATTCGGCGGTCTCCTCCGGGTCACGGTCCGGGAGCTGGTCGAGCTCGCTCGGAAGCTTTCCTACGGGGTCGGTCATGATCGCCGCCTTCCGGAGAGGAGGGGGGTGGAGAAAGGCCCTGACTGGCAGGACAGGGCGATGGGGCCGGTGGGCCCGCGAAGTGAACTCTAAGTCGCTGATCGATGATCGATCAAAGGATGAAAGGCAAAACTTCTCGATATGGAGAAATTGGCATCCGGTGCCCTGTTTCGCGGCACGGAGTGACGCTCCAAATGGGAACAAGCCGGGCGCGTGACTGCACGGTCGAGCACCCCTGCCCACATCTGCGCACGGGCCTCAGGCGCGCGGCGCGCACCCCAGGACATGCGCCTTCACCAGCACACCGATGTCCGGGTCCTTGCGGAGGAACGCGTCGATGAGCGCCTCGTGCTCCTCCGCGTACGACTTCTGCACCGTCCCCAGCCAGCGGATCGAGAGCGCCGTGAACACCTCGATGCCCAGTCCCTCCCAGGTGTGCAGCAGCACGGCGTTCCCGGCGGCCCGCACCATCTCCCGGTGGAACGCCACCGTGTGCCGTACCTGCGCCTCGCCGTCGGCCAGCCGGTCGGCCTCGTACAACGCCGCCACATGCGGCGACAGCCGCGAGCAGTCCTCGCCGAGCGTCGGAGCCGCCAGCTCCGCGGCGATCTGCTCGAGACCGGCCCGTACCGGGTAGGACTCCTCCAGGTCGGCCGCGGTCAGATTCCGTACCCGTACGCCCTTGTTGGGCGCCGACTCGATCAGCCGGAGGGTCTCCAGTTCCCGCAGCGCCTCGCGTACGGGCGTCTGACTGACCTCCAGCTCGGTGGCGATCCGTCGCTCCACGATCCGCTCGCCCGGCTTCCAGCGCCCGCTGACGATCCCGTCCACGATGTGCTCGCGGATCTGTTCGCGCAGCGAGTGGACGACGGGCGGGGTCATGAGGGGCTCCTTCGGGGAAACCGACGCTGCCGACCGGTCGGCGCCGAAGCGGCGACCGGTGGTGTCTAGACAATACGGCGGCGCCCCCGCCCGGAAGTGGTCCGGACGGGGGCGCCGCTGGTGAGGCTGGTTACAACGAGCCGTACTCCGCCTTACAGGCCGAGCTCGACCTCGAACTCGCCGGCCTCCAGGATCGCCTTGACCGCGGTCAGGTAACGGGCGGCGTCCGCACCGTCCACCAGCCGGTGGTCGTAGGAGAGCGAGAGGTACGTCATGTCGCGCACCGCGATCGTCTCGCCGAGGTCCGGGTGGTCGATGACCACCGGGCGGCGGACCGTGGCACCGATGCCCAGGATGGCGGCCTGGTTCGGCGGCACGATGACGGTGTCGAACAGCGCACCGCGCGAACCGGTGTTGCTGATGGTGAAGGTGGCACCGGACATGTCGTCCGGGGTCAGGCCGCCACCGCGGGCCTTGCCGGCCAGCTCGGCGGTCTTCTTCGAGATACCGGCGATGTTCAGGTCGCCCGCACCCTTGATGACCGGGGTCATCAGACCCTTCTCGGCGTCCACGGCGATGCCGATGTTCTCCGAGTCGAAGTACGTGATGGTGCCCTCGTCCTCGTTGATCCGGGCGTTGATGACCGGGTGGGCCTTCAGCGCCTGGGCCGCCGCCTTCACGAAGAACGGCATCGGGGACAGCTTGACGCCCTCACGGGCGGCGAACGCGGCCTTCGCCTGGTTGCGCAGCTTCATCAGCTTCGTGATGTCGACCTCGAGGACCGAGGTCAGCTGGGCCTGCGAGTGCAGCGCCTTCATCATGTTGTCGCCGATGACCTTGCGCATGCGGGTCATCTTGACCGTCTGACCGCGCAGCGGGGAGACCTCGAGCTTCGGCGCCTTCGAGGCCGCCGGGGCAGCCGCGACGGGGGCCGGAGCGGCGGCGGCGGCCTTGGCGGCCTCCGCGGCGGCGACGACGTCCTGCTTGCGGATACGGCCACCGACACCGGTGCCCTTGACCGCAGCCAGGTCGACACCGTTCCCGGCGGCGAGCTTGCGGACCAGCGGCGTGACGTACGCGCCTTCGTCACCGGAGATCGCGGCCGGAGCGACCGGGGTGACCGGAGCCGGGGCGGCGACCGGAGCAGCCGGGGCGGCCACGGGCGCCGGAGCGGCAACCGGGGCGGCGGGCGCCACCGGGGCCGGGGCCGGGGCCGGAGCGGGGGCAGCCGGAGCGGCCGGGGCCGGGGCAGCCGGAGCGACCGGGGCCGGGGCGGCCACGGGAGCCGGAGCAGCCGGGGCCGGGGCAGCGGCCGGAGCGGCGCCCGCGGCACCGATGACGGCGAGCTTGGCGCCGACCTCGGCGGTCTCGTCCTCGGCGACCACGATCTCCAGCAGCACACCGGAGACCGGGGCGGGGATCTCGGTGTCGACCTTGTCCGTGGAGACCTCGAGCAGCGGCTCGTCCTCCGTGACCTCCTCGCCGACCTCCTTCAGCCAGCGGGTGACGGTGCCCTCGGTGACGCTCTCGCCGAGGGCCGGAAGGGTGACGTCGGTACCGGCGGCGCCACCGGCCGGTGCGGCGGCCGCGGGGGCCGGAGCAGCGGCAGGGGCCTCGGCGACCGGGGCCGGTGCGGCAGCGGCAGGCGCGGCCACGGGCTCGGCGGCCGGAGCCGGAGCCGCGGCGGGTGCGCCCGTGCCGTCGTCGATGATGGCCAGCTCGGCGCCGACCTCGACGGTCTCGTCCTCGGCGACCTTGATGGAGGCGAGGATGCCGGCGGAGGGGGCCGGGATCTCGGTGTCGACCTTGTCGGTCGACACCTCGAGCAGCGGCTCGTCGACCTCGACGCGCTCGCCCTCGGCCTTCAGCCAGCGGGTGACAGTGCCCTCGGTGACGCTCTCGCCGAGCGCCGGAAGGGTTACGGAAACCGACATGGTTTCAGTTGCTCCTAAGGATGTGGTCTCCCCGGCTCGCGAGCGGGACCGCGAGCTCGGGGAAGTGCGGAAGTGTCGGTCGTCGCGCCCTGACCGGATCAGTCGTGGGAGTGCAGGGGCTTGCCGGCCAGGGCCAGGTGGGCCTCGCCGAGCGCCTCGTTCTGCGTCGGGTGGGCGTGGACGAGCTGCGCGACCTCGGCCGGCAGCGCCTCCCAGTTGTAGATCAGCTGGGCTTCGCCGACCTGCTCGCCCATACGGTCACCGACCATGTGGACGCCGACCACGGCACCGTCCTTGACCTGGACGAGCTTGATCTCGCCCGCGGTCTTCAGGATCTTGCTCTTGCCGTTGCCCGCGAGGTTGTACTTGAGAGCGACGACCTTGTCCGCGCCGTAGAGCTCCTTGGCCTTGGCCTCGGTGATGCCCACGGAGGCGACCTCGGGGTGGCAGTACGTCACCCGGGGGACACCGTCGTAGTCGATCGGAACGACCTTCAGACCGGCCAGGCGCTCCGCGACCAGCATGCCCTCGGCGAAGCCGACGTGCGCGAGCTGGAGGGTCGGGGCCAGGTCGCCCACGGCCGAGACGGTCGGGACGTTGGTCTGCATGTACTCGTCGACGAGGACATAGCCGCGGTCCATCGCGACGCCGGCCTCCTCGTAACCCAGGCCCTGCGAGACCGGACCGCGGCCGATCGCGACCAGCAGCACCTCCGCCTCGAAGGTCTTGCCGTCGGCGAGGGTGACCCGCACACCGTTCTCGGTGTACTCGGCCTTCTGGAAGAAGGTGCCGAGGTTGAACTTGATGCCGCGCTTGCGGAAAGCGCGCTCAAGAAGCTTCGAGCTGTTCTCGTCCTCGACCGGGACGAGGTGCTTCAGACCCTCGACGATGGTGACGTCGGTGCCGAAGGACTTCCACGCCGAGGCGAACTCGACGCCGATGACGCCGCCGCCCAGCACGATCGCGGACTGCGGGACGCGGTCCAGCTTCAGCGCGTGGTCCGAGGAGATGATGCGGTTGCCGTCGATCTCCAGGCCCGGCAGCGACTTCGGCACGGAGCCGGTCGCCAGGAGCACGTGGCGGCCCTGGATGCGCTGGCCGTTCACGTCCACGGAGGTGGGGGAGGAGAGCCGTCCCTCACCCTCGATGTACGTCACCTTGCGCGAGGCGATCAGACCCTGCAGGCCCTTGTACAGGCCGGTGATCACCTCGTCCTTGTACTTGTGGACGGCCTCGATGTCGATGCCCTCGAAGGTGGCCTTGACGCCGAACTGGCCGGCCTCGCGTGCCTGGTCGGCGATCTCACCGGCGTGCAGCAGCGCCTTCGTGGGGATGCAGCCGTTGTGCAGGCAGGTGCCGCCGACCTTGCCCTTCTCGATCAGAGCGACGTCCAGGCCCAGCTGCGCTCCGCGCAGGGCCGCGGCATAACCGCCGCTACCACCGCCGAGGATCACTAGGTCGAAAACGGTGCTGGCGTCGTTCGCCACGTCACGTCCTCCATGCATGTGCGCCGTACGCCGGGCCCCGTCGCTGGGGTGTGACCGGCCGGTCGGCTGGTGTTCGGCCGCTTTTGTCTTTCGGCCCTGTGGTGGGGGCCCTGTCCTGCCGAGAACCCATCTTCGCACTTGTTGACGGTGGGCGGGACGCGGGGCCCTGGTCTGGGACGGCTGATGGTCCGTTCCAGAGGGTTACCGCTGCGTAGAGACATACGGGTTTCGTCGAGAGCGAAACCCGCGTGACGCTGTGCAGCGGCGTCAAGAGGGGAACACGTACGGCCCCGGACGTATGCCCGGGGCCGTACGCACACAGCTGCCTCAGCCGAGGTCGCCGGTCGCGGTGCGCTCCGCCAGCTTCACCAGCGTGCGGACCGCGGAACCGGTGCCGCCCTTCGGCGTGTAGCCGTACGGCGCGCCCTCGTGGAAGGCCGGGCCCGCGATGTCCAGGTGCGCCCAGGCGATGCCCTCGCCCACGAACTCCTTCAGGAACAGACCGGCCACCAGGCCGCCGCCCATCCGCTCGCCCATGTTGGCGATGTCGGCGGTCGGGGAGTCCATGCCCTTGCGCAGGTCGGCGGGGAGCGGCATCGGCCAGGAGGCTTCGCCGACCTCCTCGGCGATCTCGTGGATGGAGGTACGGAAGGCGTCGTCGTTCGCCATGATGCCGAAGGTGCGGTGGCCCAGCGCCAGCACCATCGCACCGGTCAGGGTCGCCACGTCGACGATCGCGTCCGGCTTCTCCTCGGAGGCGCGGGTCAGCGCGTCGGCGAGGACGAGCCGGCCCTCGGCGTCCGTGTTGAGGACCTCGACGGTCTTGCCGCTGTACATGCGCAGCACGTCACCCGGACGGGTCGCGTTGCCGGACGGCATGTTCTCGGCGAGCGCCAGCCAGCCGGTGACGTTGACCTGGAGCCCCAGACGGGCGGCCGCGACGACGGTCGCGAACACGGCGGCGGCGCCGCTCATGTCGCACTTCATCGTCTCGTTGTGACCGGCCGGCTTCAGCGAGATGCCGCCCGAGTCGTAGGTGATGCCCTTGCCGACCAGGGCCAGGGTCTTCTCCGCCTTCGGGTGCGTGTAGGCGAGCTTCACCAGGCGGGGGCCGTGGGTCGAACCCTGGCCGACGCCCAGCAGACCGCCGAAGCCGCCCTTGACGAGCGCCTTCTCGTCGAAGACCTGCACCTTGATGCCGTGCTCCTTGCCGGCGGCCGTGGCCACGGCGGCGAAGGACTCGGGGTACAGGTCGTTCGGCGGGGTGTTGATCAGGTCGCGGGCGCGGTTGATCTCCTCGACGACCGCGACGGCGCGCTCGGCGGCCGCCTTGAAGGCCTTGTCGCGCGGCTTCGCGCCGAGCAGGGCGACCTCGGCGAGCGGCGGCTTCGGGCCGTTGCCGTTCTTCTTGTCCTTCGAGGCGAGCTTGTTCTCGCCGCCCTGGTACACGGTGAAGGCGTACGCACCGAGGAGCGCGCCCTCGGCGACGGCCTCGGCGTCCTCGACCGACGTGACCGGCAGCGCGAAGCCGGCCTTCTTCGAACCGGCCAGCGCACGCGAGGCGGAGCCGGCGGCGCGGCGCAGCGCCTCCGCGTCGAACGCCGCGTCCTTCTCCGGAACCGAACCGAGCCCGACCGCGATGACGACGGGGACCTTGAGGCCGGCCGGCGCGGGGAGCTTGGTGACTTCGCCCTCGGCACCGGAGGCACCCAGGGTCTCCAGGACGGTGGCGAGCTTTCCGTCGAACGCCTTGTCCACGGCCTCGGCGCCCGGTGCGACGACCGGACCCTTGGCGCCCTTGGCGACGCCGACGACGAGTGCGTCGGCGCGCAGCGTCGCCGCACCGGCAGTGCTGAGAGTGAGAGCAGTCACGGTGGTGAAATCTCGCTTCCGTTGAGTTCATTTGTCGGTCGAGGGGTGGGCCGACCGTGCCCGGCGCATCGTAGACGCCGCCGCAATGTGCCGGTAATGAGCCTACGCGCGCCTTTGCTGCCGGATCACGTCGGCGGGCCGTAGGCGACCCTTTCCGGCGGTAGGGCTCCGGCACCGGCCGGCCCGGGCCGGGGCCACGGAGCCGCGAACGCCCTTGCCAGTAGGGTCGGTTGGAAGTGCCGGGGCGAACGGGGGAGAGGGATGCGCGCCCACTGGGCTGCACGCACGTCGGGACCGGGGCCGGCGCTGCCCGCTGTTCTGATTCTGTTGGCGGTCCTGGCCGGCTGCACCTCGGCGCCGGAACCCGCCCCCACGGAGCGCTGGGGGCCGAGGCCCGGTGCCGACTGGCAGTGGCAGCTCTCCGGCCGCCTCGACCCCACCGCGGACGTCCCGGTGTACGACATCGACGGCTTCGGGCACGACGCGTCGGCGGTCGCCGATCTGCACCGGCGGTGCCGCAAGGTCATCTGCTATGTCTCCACGGGAGCCTGGGAGGACTTCCGCCCGGACGCCGCGAGGTTCCCCGCCTCGGTACGGGGAAGGGGCAACGGCTGGCCGGGGAGCGCTGGCTCGACATCCGCCGCACGGACGTGCTGGAACCGCTGATGGAGGCCCGGATCGAGATGTGTGCGAGGAAGGGCTTCGATGCGGTGGAACCCGACAACATGGACGGCTACCGCAACCGGACGGGTTTCCCGCTGACCGCCGCCGACCAGCTGCGCTACAACCGGCTCGTCGCCCGCATCGCCCACCGTCATGGACTGGCCGTCGGCCTCAAGAACGACCTGGACCAGATCCCGCAGCTGGAGCCGGACTTCGACTTCGCGGTCAACGAACAGTGCGCGCAGTACGACGAGTGCGCGGCCCTCACGCCCTTCGTCGAGGCGGACAAGGCGGTGTTCCACCTGGAGTACGAGGCGCCGGTGGCGCGGTTCTGCCCGCAGTCGACGAAGCTGCGTCTGAGCTCACTGCGGAAGAAGTACGAGCTCGGAGTCCGGCGCCGGAGCTGTACGTCAAGCCAGTCCGGCAATTGACGACATATCGGTAATCCGACCGTCCCGCACTCTCTCAGCCCAGGGCCAGCCCCACCAGCGCCCCGGTTGCCGCCACCTCCGCGACCGCCCCGAACACATCCCCCGTGACCCCGCCGAACCTCCGTACGCAGTGCCGCAGCAACACCTGGGCAGCGGCCAGCCCGCCCAGCACGGCTAGTCCCTGGTGCAACGGCGCATACCCCCCGAACACCGCCCCCGCCCCCGCGCACGCGGCCACCACCACCGCGGCCGCACCTGCCGCCGCCCGCAGCGGAACCGTGCCCGCCACCGCCGCCCCCAGCCCCTCCGGCCGGGCCGGCGGTACGCCCTGACGGGATGCCAGCGTGAGCGCGAGCCGGGCGGTGACCCCGGCGACGACCGTCGCCATCGCGCCGAGCGCCCAGCCCTGCCCGTACAGCTGGTGGAGGACGGCGACCTGGGCCAGCAGGACGAACAGCAGAGTGATCACACCGAATGGCCCAATGTCCGACTGCTTCATGATGCGCAGCGCGTCCTCAGCGGGTCTGCCGCTGCCGAGCCCGTCCGCCGTGTCCGCGAGGCCGTCGAGATGCAGTCCTCTCGTGAGGACCGCGGGCACCGCGGCCGAGACGACCGCGGCGAGCAGTGGCCCCGAGCCGAGCAGCAGCAACAGCGCACCGGGCACCGCCGCCGACAGCCCCACCACCAGACCGGCGAGCGGGGCGCACAGCATCCCGGCGCGGGCCGCTTCACGGTCCCAGCGGGTGACGCGGACGGGGAGGACGGTCAGGGTGCCGAAGGCGAAACGTATGCCGTGGCTGTTCGGGGAGGTCACGGCGCGCAGGCTAATCGCTCCTCCGGGTCGATAGATTGGCCGAAACGCTGCAGAACGCCACAAAATGGATCATCAGGAGAGGGTGGCATGGGTCACTGGTTCGATCAGAACTTCGTCGAGCCGGGGAAGCTGCCCCTGCTCCTCGCGCTGGCCGCCTTTCTGCTGACCTTCGCCATCACCCGTCTCATCACCCGGCTGATCAGGGCCGGGAAGGGCCCGTTCCGCAACATCACGCCCGGTGGCGTGCACGTCCACCATGTGGTTCCCGGTGTGGTGCTGACGGTGATCGGCGGTTTCGGTGCGGTCTCCAGCGGGCGGCACGGTGTCACGGCGGGTGTCTGCGCGGTGATCTTCGGGATGGGCGCGGGGCTGGTGCTGGACGAATTCGCCCTGATCCTCCATCTCGACGACGTGTACTGGACCGAGGAGGGCCGGCAGAGCGTGGAGGTCGTCGTCCTCACGGCGGCGCTCGTCCTGCTCCTCCTCGGCGGCTTCTCACCGCTCGGGGTGAACGAACTGACCAACGATCAGGAGCAGGGGCGGCTCGGCATCATCCTGACCCTGTTGATCAACTTCTGTTTCGTGCTGATCGCGCTCTTCAAGGGCAAGGCCCGGATGGCGGTGATCGGCACCCTGGTGCCGTTCGTCGCTCTGTTCGGCGCGATCCGCCTGGCCCGGCCGACGTCGAAGTGGGCGAAGCGCTTCTACCGCAACCGGCACCGCGCCCGCTCCAGGGCGGTGCTGCGCGCGTACCACCACGACCGGCGCTGGGTGGGGCCGCGCCGCAGATTCGAGGATCTGATCGGCGGCGCACCGGACCGGACCTCGGCCCCGGTGCGCAAGACCTGACCGCGGCGGGCGCGCAGACGGCGGCGCCGGTCGTACCGGACCGTGAAGCCGCACAGGATCAGCACCGCGACGATCGCCGCGAGATGCTCCTTGCCCGCCAGGTTGTTCTTGAGGACCACCTCGACGACCATCGCCGCGATCACCACCGCCCCGGTGAACCAGGCCCGGTAGGCGTGGCACAGATACACCGCGATCCCCACCACCGCCGCCGACGGGCCGGTGTCGACGACCTGCGCGTCCGATGCGGGCAGTCCGAACAGGCCGTCGGGGCCGACCGCGACGCCGACCCGTGCGTACAACGTCCCGGCCAGCGTCGCGACGTACGCGATCAGCAGGGTGCGCCCCCGGCCCGGACGGATCTCGGCGATCCCGAACACCACCAGGACCTGCGCCAGCGCACCCCACACCGGCAGATCCGGCGCGGGTACGAACAGCGACAGCGGGGTACGCAGCAGGGCGATCCACAGCGGGTCCTCGGCCCGCACCGAGCCGAGGACCTGCACCGGTCGCCGGCCCCAGGACTGGTTCTGCACCACCTGGAGCAGGGCCGTCAGGCAGACCGCCCCCAGCGTCATCGGCACGGCCCGCAGCCGGGAGCCGGTGAGCGCGCAGCGCACGGTCGACAGCAGCGGCCCCCACTCGCGGCGGGCGGCTGTGCGCAGGGCGGTCACCGGTCTCATCTACGGGTCCCCAGATGCGAGCGGTGCATCCACTTGGGCAGGCCGGGGGCCTCCAGAAACCCTTCGGCGCGGGCTGCGGCGATGCCGATGCGCAGCAGGTCGGAGCTCTTCTCGAAGAGCATGAAGCGCGGTTCCCAGATCGGTCGGTACTTGGCGTTGGCGCGGTAGAGCGACTCGATCTGCCACCAGCGCGAGAAGAAGCTGAGCAGCGAGCGCCACAGCCTCAGCACCGGTCCGGCGCCGAGCCGTGATCCCCTCTCGAAGACGGACCGGAACATCGCGAAGTTGAGCGACACCTGGGTGATCCCGATCTCCGGTGCGCGCTGCAGGAGTTCGATGACCATGAACTCCATCAGGCCGTTCTCGGAGTCCCGGTCACGGCGCATCAGGTCCAGTGAGAGACCGTTCGGACCCCAGGGGACGAAGCTCAGCACGGCGCGCAACTCGCCCTGTCCCGGGGCGTCCCCGCTGTCCCGGCAGGCCAGCATCACGCACTGCCCGTCCGCCGGATCACCGAGCCGTCCGAGCGCCATCGAGAAGCCGCGCTCGGTCTCCCCGTCGCGCCAGTCGTCGGCGCGGCGCAGCAGTTCGGCCATCTCGTCGTCGGGGATGTCTGCGTGGCGGCGGACGGTCACCTCGTACCCGGCGCGCTTGACCCGGTTGTACGCCTGGCGGACGGTCCGCATCGCCCGCCCGTCGAGGGTGAACTCGGCCGTCTCCACGATCGCTTCGTCGCCGAGCTCCAGCGCGTCGAGGCCGTGCCGGGCGTAGACCGTGCCGCCCTCCTCGCTCACCCCCATCACCGCGGGGATCCAGCCGTGCTCGCGGGCCTCGGCGAGCCACGGCTCGATCGCGCCGGGCCAGGCCTCCGGGTCGCCGATCGGGTCACCGGAGGCGAGCGACACCCCGCCGACCACCCGGTAGGCGACGGCGGCCTTCCCGGTCGGCGACCAGACGACGCTCTTCTCCCGGCGCAGCGCGAAGTAGCCGAGCGAGTCGCGGTCGCCGTTCCTGTCGAGCAGGACGCGGAGCCGGTCCTCGTCCTGCGGGGTGATCGGGTCGACGGCCCGGCGGGAGCGGAAGGCCGCGTACACGACGGCGATCAGGAGCAGGGTGGACAGGATGTTGATGACGACATCGACCCAGCCGGGCACGGTGATGCCGGGGAAGCGGGAGTTGTCGGCGGCGACCGAGATCAGCCGCAGCGCGCCGTAGCGCCAGCGGTCGAGGAAGGTCGAGCGGTACTCGTCGTGCGCCGTGTTGGTGACGGTGACGAGCAGGGTCGCGATCAGCGAGGTGATCATCAGGCCGCCGACGGCGACCACGGCCGCCAGCTTCGGGTTGGTTCTGTCGCCCTTGGCGTAGAACTCGCGCCGTCCCAGGAGCAGCGCCAGGACGAACGCGGCGGTCAGTGCCAGGGAGATCCAGTTCTGCGGGTACTGCCGGATCTCCGGGAACGAGATCACGAAGGCGAAGAGCAGGAGCAGCAGACCGCTCAGCACCATGTTGACGATCCATGCGGCCCGCTTGCGGCGGCGCATGGTGACCGCCAGGAAGAGTGCGACCACCCCGGAGGAGAAGCCGGCGGTGAGCAGATAGGGCGTGAAGTAGTTCTCGGTGTTGTGCCGGCGGAGGTCCTGGCCGAGCGTGACCCAGACAGCGCTCAGGAAATTGATGAACGACACGGCGCGCAGATACCAGATGGCGAATGCCGCGCTGCGTCGTGAGCGGACGGTGCTCCGCCGGGCACCCCCACCGGCCAATCGGACCTCTCCCATGAAAGGCGATCATATGGGGCATCGCCCTTCACGAAGGGCTGCGCTGCGGCCGGTGTCCGTGGCCGGCGGCCGCAGCCCGGCAGGGTCTGTCAGTCGTCGGCCGTGTCGCCGTTCCCGCCGGTCGTCCCGGCCTCGGCGCCGTCCTTCTCGATGTCCTTCTCGACGTCCTCGCGGATGTCCGCCGGTGCGCGCTCGGGCAGCTCCGCCGCCAGCGCGGCCGCGGCCTGCACCAACGGAAGCGCCAGCAGGGCCCCGCTCCCCTCGCCCACGATGACGCCCTGGTCGAGCAGCGGGTTGAGCGCCATCCGGTCCAGCGCCTTCGTCTGCGCCGGCTCACCGCTCACCTGGCCCGCCAGCCACCAGTCCGGCGCCCGGAAAGCGGCCCGCTGGGCGACCAGTGCGCACGCCGAGGAGACCACGCCGTCCAGGATCACCGGCAGCCTGCGCACCGCGCACTGCAGCAGGAATCCGGTCATCGCCGCCAGGTCGGCGCCGCCGACCGTGGCCAGCAGCTCCAGCTGGTCACCGAGGACCGGCCGGGCCCTTCGCAACGCGTCCCGGATCGCCGCACACTTGCGCATCCAGGCGAGATCGTCGATGCCCGCACCGCCGCGCCCGGTGACCACCGAGGCGTCCGTGCCGCACAGCGCCGCGATCAGAGTGGACGCCGCAGTGGTGCCGCCGACGCTCAGATCGCCGAGCACCACCAGATCGGTGCCCGAGTCGGCCTCCTCGTCGGCGATCGCGATCCCGAGCCGCACCGCCCGCTCGGCCTCCTCGGCCGTCATCGCGTCCTCGATGTCGATCCGGCCGCTGCCGCGCCGCACCCGGTGACGTACGACCGACTCGGGCAGCAGTTCCGGATCGCAGTCCAGGCCGGCGTCGACGATCCGCACCGGTACGGAGAAGCGGCGGGCCAGCACGGCGAGCGGCGTCGCACCGTCCAGCGTGGCCCGCACCAGCTCGTGCGCGGACCCGGCCGCACGGCCCGAGACGCCCAGCTCGGCCACCCCGTGATCACCGGCGAAGAGCACCACGCGCGGCTGCTCGATCGGCTTGACCGGTACGGCCTGCTGTGCAGCCGAGAGCCATTCGCCCAGCTCGTCGAGGCGGCCGAGGGCACCCGGGGGCACGATCAGTCGCTCCCGGCGTTCCTCGGCGTCGCGCCGTACGCCGCCGTCGGGGCGTTCGATCAGGTCGGAGAAGTCGTCCAGATTCACGGGGGTCTGCCTCGCGGGTCGTTACGTGGTGTGGGCCGGTGAGCCCGCCGCCGGGCTCATTGCGGAACAGTACCTGCCACATTTCTGACGCCCCATCAGGGCGGCGGGCGGTGGATCAGGCCCCGAACCGCAGCAGCGTCATCGCGGGGGTCAGCGTCCGCAGACCCGGGGTCAGGTGCTGGAGCCGGATCAGCTCGCCCATCGCACCCCGTCCGCGTGGCAGCCCCAGGGCGTGCACCTCGGTGATGTTCGGATGCGCACTGCGCAGCTTCTTCCGCTCGTGAGGGTTCATCGCCCAGCGCATCGGCGGGATGGTCATGGAGCCGACCTTCGACGTACCGGCCACCGTCCCTCGCGCCAGCCAGCGCGCCATCGAGTCCAGGACGAGTACGCCGCCCGGCAGCCGTTCGGCGCAGCCCGCCAGGATCTTCCGCACCTCCGCGGGTTCCAGATACATCAGCAGCCCCTGTGTCGTGACGGCCACACCCCGGCCGGCCGGGTCCTCGATCTCGTCCAGCCAGGAGAGGTCGGTCGCCGAACGGGACAGCGTCCGAAGCCGGTCCGACGCGGGCAGCAGCGTACGGCGCAGCGCGGCGACCTCCGGCAGCTCCACACTCAGCCAGTTGAGGCGGCCGTTGTCGACCCGCCAGAAGCCGGTCTCCAGACCGTCGCCGAGCCCGACCACGGTGGCCTGCGGATGGGCGCGCAGATAGCCCTCCACTGCCAGGTCGAAGCAGCGCGAACGCAGCCCCTGCGCCTGCGAGTGGAACGCGTTCGGCCGCCCGAACCGCTCCTCGAAGGGGTAGTCGAGGTCCGCCACCAGCTGCAGCGCCATCGGATCGTCGATGACGGGATAAGGCTGCCCCGCCTCGTGCGCCCGGTTGTAGAGCGTCCACAACAGGGTTTCCGGAACCCCGTTCAGCATCGGCCGTACACGTGCCATGTCCGCTCCTTTCCCGCTCTGCCGTTCCGTCCGTCCGCTCAGCCGCGCAGTGTCACTGCCTGCCCGGCCACCACCAGCAGTACGTACTCGCACTCGTCGGCGAACGCCGCGTTCAGCCGCCCCAGTTCGTCCCGGAACCGCCGCCCGGAGGCCGTCGCGGGCACCACGCCGGAGCCGACCTCATTGGTCACGGCGACGACGGTACGCCGCGTCCCGCGTACCGCGCCGACCAGTTCGGCGATCCGCTCCCGCAGTGCGGTCTCGCCGCCGTTCGCCCACGTCGCGTCGGACCAGGCGTCCACCCGGTCCATCGCGTCCGTCAGCCACAGCGACAGGCAGTCGATCAGCAGCGGCGGCCCGTCCGACTCCAGCAGCTCCGCCAGTTCACAGGTCTCCTCGGTGCGCCAGGCGGCAGGCCTGCGCTCCCGGTGCAGACCGATCCGGGCAGCCCACTCCGCGTCGCCGTCCCGGCCGCCGCCGGTCGCCACGTACACCACCTCGGGGAACGTCTCCAGACGCCGCTCGGCCTCCACCGACTTCCCGGACCGCGCACCGCCCGTCACCAGCGTGCGCCGCGGGACATCCGGTACGGCTTGGTAGTCGCCGACCACCAGCGTCGTCCCGTCCGGCACGGTCCGCGCCCCGGACGCCGCGAGCCGCCGGTCCAGCTCGGGGCCGGGCGGTGCGTCGTGGTCGATATGGACGGCGATGACCTCGGTGGCCGGCCCGATCGCCTCGACAGCCCGCAGCCGGGCCACCGCGTCCGGCCGCCCGGTCACATCGCCGACGACCATCTCGTACGGCTGCGCCACCCGGTCCGTGAGACCGGCGGGGGCGGCCCCCGGAGGCATGTACAGCAGCCGCTCGCCCTCCGGGGCCGTCACCTCGTACCCGGTCCCCGGCGCGTCCATCGGCACCGCCCGGATCCGGTGCCCGCTGATCAGTGTCAGCTCCTGCCCGTCCGGCACCCGGGCGGCCGGGGGCAGCCCGGCGGGCAGCTCCATGGCGGGCCCGTCGTGCGGATGGGTGAGCAGGACCTGCCGTACGCCGGTCAGCGAATGCCCGGCACGGGCGGCCGCGAACACGGCCCCCGGAGTGAGATCGAGCAGCAGCGCATCGTCGACCAGCAACGCGGTCGCCGCCCGCGCCCGCGGCCCGCGGGCGGTGGCGCAGGCGGCGCACGGACATTCGGGGCGAGGCAGCCCGTCGGGGGCTCCGGTGCCGAGCAGAGTCAGTTCCACGTTCCTGATCCTCCCGCGTCCCCGCACCGACTGCGCGACCAACCCTGCGCGTCCAGCCACTAGGCTGCGGGCAGCAACGTGACCCAGGAGGCGGACATGGCGTGGACGTGGCGGTTCGAGAAGTCCGACGGTACGGAGACGGAGCCGGCCCTGCAGCCGGAGGAATTCACGACCCAGGGCGACGCGGAGTCCTGGATCGGCGAGTTCTGGAAGGAACTCCTCGACGGCGGCGCGGACCAGGTGACGCTGTTCGAGGACGCGACGAAGATCTACGGCCCCATGAGTCTCCAGGCCGACCAGGGCTGACCCGTTCCCCCGGCATGCACGGGCCCCGGGTGCCGTTCGTCGGCACCCGGGGCCCGCGCGAGTGCGGTCCCGCAGACGGTCAGATCTCGCCCAGCGTGACGTCCGCGGTCCTCTGCGCGGTGCTGCGCAGGTATGTCACCGTGACCTTCTGACCCGGCCTGCCGGCGGCCAGTGCCTCCGACAGCGAGGTGATCGTCGTGACCGGCGCGTCGCCGATCTTCGTGATGATGTCGCCGACCCGCAGCCCCGCCTTGTCGGCGGCGCCGCCCTTCGTGACGCTGACCAGCGCCACCCCGGCCGGCTGGTAGTTGTCGTCGACGACCGTGCGGCCGGTGATGTTCAGTGCCGCCCGGCCCGAGTCGGTGACCTTGCCGTTCTTGATGATCTGGTCGGCCACCGTCCTGACCATCGAGGCGGGGATCGCGAACCCGATGCCCGGCGCGGCGCTGTCACCCATTGCCGGGTCCACCGCTCCCAGGGTCGGGATGCCGATCACCTCGCTGTCCAGATTGACCAGCGCGCCGCCGCTGTTGCCCGGGTTGATCGCCGCCGAGGTCTGCACCATGTTCGCGATGGTCGCCCCGGTGCCCCCGCCCGCGCGGCTCTCGGTCACGGTGCGGCCGACCGCCGACACAATGCCCTGGGTGACGCTGCTGGACAGCCCGAGCGGCGAACCCATCGCCAGCACGATCTGACCGACCTCGACCTTCTCCGAGTCACCGAACGTCGCCGGCCGCAGCCCGCTCGGTATGTCGTCGAGCTTGATGACGGCCAGGTCCTGTTCCGGATACGCGGCGACCAGCGAGGCGCTCAGCACCTTCTCGCCGGTGGCGACGGTGACCTTGAAGGTCTTCTCCTCGCCCACCACATGGGCATTGGTGACGATATGGCCCTTGTCGTCGTAGACGATGCCTGAGCCGAGACTGTTGGAGGCGTCGATCTGCACGACCGACGGCAGGACGTTCTTGATGACGTTCTGGAAATCGGTCTGCAACTCGTCGGCGGACGGGGTGGTCGAAGCCTGCTGCTTCGCGCCCGACGGCGTGGCACCGGCCTGCGACGCGTTCGATATCGATCCGGAGCAGCCGCTCACCAGGGCTATGGCGCAGAGGCCTGCCGTCAGCGGCAGCAGCAGCCGGCGGACACGGGTACGCGAGTGGGAAGCATCCATGTCCGGATTATTACTTTTAACCCCATTAGCAGCCTGTTGGGCGCAGCCGATCGAGCGGGACGCCCGGTATTACGGGGCGGCTCAGCCCCGCACGCCGCACAGATGGAGCAGTGCCGCCACCCTGCGGTACGGGTCCGTCCGCCCGGCCCGGTCCTCCGCGGCCAGCACCCGGTCCAGTTCCGCCGCAGCCGGCAGTTCCACGTCATTGCTCATGTGGTCCGTGAAGATCCGCACCCCGTACCAGGCATGCAGCGGCGCCGCGATCCCGGCGAGTGTGGCGGTGAGGTCGTCCAGCCGGTCGGCGCGGACCGTCAGTCCCAGCCGATTGGTGTACGCGTCCGTGTCGAACGCTGCCAGCGCGGTGTCCCAGTCCCCGGCGGTGCCGGGCCGCATCGCCAGCGCGTCCCCGTTCCGTACGAGCAGGGACAGCAATCCGCCGGGCGCCAGCATCCGGGCCAGGCCCGCCAGCATCGCGTCCGGCTCCTGGACGTACATCAGCACGCCGTGGCAGAGCACCACATCGAAACTGCCCGGCAGGAAGTGCACCCCGGTCTCCAGGCCGTCGCCCTCGATCAGCCGGACCCGCTCCCGGATGCCCGCGGGCTCGTCGGCGAGTGCCTCGCGGGCCACCCGCAGCATCTCGGTGTCGGACTCCAGTCCGGTCACCGTGTGACCGGCCCGGGCCAGCCGCAGTGCCTGGGTGCCCTGTCCCATGCCCACATCGAGGACCCGCAGCCGCTGCCCGACCGGGAAGCGCGCGGCGATCTGCTCGTCGAGCTGCCGGGCGACCAGCTCCTGGCGGACGGTGTTGCGCAGCCCGCTGAGCCCTTTGAGCCAGGTGGAGGAGGCCCCGGCGAACGGGGCGGTGCCGCGGCGAGGCGGACCGACGGACGGACCGGCGACTGAGCCGGAGACCTCCGTACTCAGGGCCGCTCTCCGCGCTTGACCTGCGGCTTCGGCAGACGGAGCCGGCGCATCTGAAGCGTACGCATCAGTCCGTAGGCGACCGCGCCGCGCTTCGGCGTATCGGGGAAGCGCGCGTCCAGCTGCTTCTTCAGCCGGAACGCGAGACCGATCGAGTCGATGACGATCAGCACGATCACGCCGAGCCAGAGCAGCAGCGAGATGTTCTGGATGTTCTGCACCTGGATCACGCTGAGAATCAGAATGATCACTGCGAGCGGCAGGAAGAACTCCGCGATGCAGAAGCGCGAGTCCACGAAGTCGCGGACGAAGCGTCGCACCGGGCCCTTGTCACGGGCCGGCAGATAGCGCTCGTCGCCACTCGCGAGCGCCTCCCGCTGCTTGGCCATGTCCACGCGGCGCGCTTCGCGCTGGCGCTTCATGGCCTCCTTGCGGTCGAGCGGCGCACCACTGGAGGCACGACGGCGCTGCGACTGGGCATCGCTGCGCTTGGGGGTGGGGCGACCCTTGGGTGACTGCGGGTCGCGGGGCTGCGTGGAGAGGTCCGCCGTCACCTTGGAGGTGGGCGCCTTCTCTTCCTTCGAACGGCTACGGAACACAAAGCCCAAGGGTACGGGGTCGGCGGCGGCGACCCCAGCCCGGTCGGGAACGATCCGGCAACGGCCTGCGTCCTCACATGTGTCCCGAGAGGGGCAGAACGGACGTTGCCGCCGGTTTCCCTGACGGCCACCTACTCCCTGGGCCGGAGCTGTGACCGGGCGCAGTCGTCCTTGGGGAGGACCACATCCTTGCTCGAACAGTGCGGTAATAGAGACAGGGCCCGTACTGTGGGTTCTGTTGGAGTGCTGGAGCCCAGTCCGTCAGAAGGGGGCGCGCGAAGCCCATGAGCGGTGTCATGAAGCGTATGGGGATGATCTTCCGCGCGAAGGCAAACAAGGCCCTTGACCGGGCCGAGGATCCGCGCGAGACCCTCGATTACTCGTACCAGAAGCAGCTGGAGCTGCTTCAGAAGGTGCGCCGCGGTGTCGCCGATGTGGCGACCTCGCGTAAGCGCCTGGAGCTGCAGCTGAACCAGCTGCAGGGCCAGACGTCCAAGCTGGAGGACCAGGGCCGCAAGGCGCTCGCGCTCGGTCGTGAGGACCTGGCCCGCGAGGCGCTGTCCCGGCGGGCGGCCCTCCAGCAGCAGGTCACCGACCTGGAGACGCAGCACTCGACGCTGCAGGGTGAGGAGGAGAAGCTCACTCTCGCGGCCCAGCGGCTGCAGGCCAAGGTCGACGCCTTCCGTACCAAGAAGGAGACCATCAAGGCCACCTACACCGCCGCCCAGGCGCAGACCCGGATCGGCGAGGCTTTCTCCGGGATCTCCGAGGAGATGGGCGACGTCGGCCTGGCGATCCAGCGGGCCGAGGACAAGACCCAGCAGCTGCAGGCGCGCGCCGGTGCGATCGACGAGCTGCTCGCCTCCGGCGCACTCGACGACCCGACCGGGACGGCGAAGGACGACATCGCCGCCGAGCTCGACCGGATCTCCGGTGGTACGGATGTGGAACTGGAGCTGCAGCGCATGAAGGCCGAACTGGCCGGCGGCTCCGCTCCGCAGCAGGCGATCGAGGGCGGCTCGCAGGACGCCGCCCAGCAGCAGTCGTCGCAGTCCCCGCACAAGTTCGACAAGCAGTGAGGCAGACGTCATGATCGTTCGGATCATGGGGGAGGGCCAGCTGACCCTGGCCGACAGTCATCTCGCCGAGCTGAACAAGCTCGACAACGAACTGCTCGCCGAGATGGAGAGCGGTGACGGCCCAGGCTTCCGCACCACTCTGCACGCGCTCCTCGCCAGGGTGCGCGAGCTCGGCACACCCTTGCCGGACGACTCCCTGGAGCCGTCCGAACTGATCCTGCCGTCGCCCGACGCCACCCTCGAAGAGGTACGCGACATGCTCAGCGACGACGGGCTGATCCCCGGCTGACGTCAGCCGCTCCAGCACCCGCACGCAAGCGCTCTGCCCCGTGTCCGGTCCGCCGGCCCCGGGGCAGTGCGCTGTCCGGACCGGTACGTCGTGCCGCCGGACCGATTCGTCCGGATCGGTGCGTTTCTGCGTAAGGGCCCGGGGCGACCGGACCGGATCCGTGCGCGACACGCCGTACCGTTGCTTGACGTGACCACCCTCGGAACCGGGTTCCTGCGCGTTCGGCGCTGGCTGCGCGACCATCCCCTCGCTTTCGACGGCGCGCTTGCCGTGGCCGTGCTCGCCTCGATGATCGCCGGGTCGTTCACCGACCCGAACGCCCCGAACGGGCCCAGCTTCGGCACCCGCACGCCCGAGGTGGCCAGCGTGGTCCTGATGGTGCTGGGCGCTGCCGTACTCGTGCTGCGGCGGCGCAACCCCATGGCGGTGCTCGCCGCCACCGGTGTGCTGGCGATCGTCGAGTTCGTGCTGGTGGATCCGCCCGCCCCGGTGGTGATGAGCGCGGTCATCGCGCTGTACACGGTCGCCGCCACCACCGACCGGCCCACCACCTGGCGGGTCGGCCTGCTGACCATGAGCGTTCTGGCGGCGTCCGCGATGCTCTTCGGTGCTTCCCCCTGGTACAGCCAGGAGAACCTCGGGGTCTTCGCCTGGACCGGCATGGCCGGTGCGGCCGGGGACGCCGTCCGCTCCCGGCGGGCGTTCGTCGACGCGATCAGGGAACGGGCCGAACGTGCCGAGCGCACCCGTGAGGAGGAGGCCCGCCGCCGGGTCGCCGAGGAACGGCTGCGGATCGCCCGCGATCTGCACGACGTGGTCGCCCACCACATCGCTCTGGTCAATGTGCAGGCCGGGGTCGCCGCCCACGTCATGGACAGGCGCCCCGACCAGGCCAAGGAGGCGCTCGCCCACGTCCGGGAGGCCAGCCGCTCCGCACTGGGCGAACTCCGCGCCACCGTCGGCCTGCTGCGCCAGTCCGGCGACCCGGAGGCGCCGACCGAGCCGGCCCCCGGCCTCGCGGTCCTCGGGGAACTGGTGGACAAGGTCCGGCGAGCCGGACTCCCGGTCGAGGTGGCGTGCGCCGACCGGCTGACCCCGCTGCCCGCAGCCGTCGATCTTGCCGCGTACCGGGTGATCCAGGAGGCGCTGACCAACGTGCAGAAGCACGCGGGCCCCGGGGCGAAGGCCGAGGTGAGTGTCATACGGGTCGGGGGGACGGCCGAAGTGACGGTCCTGGACAACGGCACGGGCCGGGCCGAGGACGCGGGCACTGCCGCCGACGGCGGCGGCCACGGACTGCTCGGCATGCGCGAACGCGTCACCGCCCTCGGCGGCACCCTTACCGCAGGGCCTCGCTACGGCGGCGGATTCAGGGTCCATGCGATCCTGCCGGTCAAGGCCCGCACAGGACAGCCGGAGTCGCCGGGCACGGCGGGCCGGACGGGGGAACGCCCATGACACCGCCCATCAGGGTCCTGCTCGTCGACGACCAGGCGCTGCTGCGCAGCGCGTTCCGGGTGCTGGTCGACTCCGAGCCCGACATGCAGGTGGTCGGCGAGGCGGCGGACGGCGCCGAAGCCGTGGCGCTGGCGCGTTCGACGCGCGCCGACGTGGTGCTGATGGACATCCGGATGCCCGGTACGGACGGGCTCGCCGCGACCCGGATGATCAGCGCCGACCCGGAGCTGGCAGGCGTGCGGATCGTCATGCTCACCACCTTCGAGGTCGACGAGTACGTGGTGCAGTCGCTGCGGGCCGGCGCGTCCGGCTTCCTCGGCAAGGGGGCGGAACCGGATGAGCTGCTCAATGCCATCCGTATCGCCGCGGGTGGCGAGGCGCTGCTCTCCCCGGCCGCGACCAAAGGACTGATCGTCACCTTCCTTGCGCAGGGCGGCAGTTCGGACGGCTCGGGGCCGAGCGCCGCCGAATACTCCGAGCGGCTCGGCGCGCTCACCGGTCGCGAACGTGAGGTGCTGGTCCTCGTCGCGGGCGGGCTCTCCAACGACGAGATCGCCGAACGTCTGGTCGTGAGCCCGCTCACCGTCAAGACCCATGTGAACCGGGCGATGGCGAAGCTGGGTGCCCGCGACCGGGCTCAATTGGTGGTAATTGCGTACGAATCAGGCCTGGTGCGCCCTCGGGTGGAGTAGCAGGTGGAGCAGGGGCGTACTCCACCTGCGGTATGCGCCGCATGAGAATGCGACCCTGGGGCCGACGCTTTCCCCCCGGCGGATGAGCGATCGTATAGCTGGGCCGGGTCTGTCCCCGAGTCACCCGCCCACCTGCCGCGTAAGCCACAGAAGAGAGACCCACCCATGTCCTGGCTGTCCAGATTCAGCCTCGCGCAAAGGGCCCTGATCGGGCTGATCTCGATCGTCGCGCTCGTCTTCGGAGCGATCGCGATCCCGCAGCTCAAGCAGCAGTTGCTGCCCACCATCGAGCTCCCGATGGTGTCGGTGCTCGCCCCCTACCAGGGTGCGTCTCCCGATGTGGTCGAGAAGCAGGTCGTCGAACCGCTCGAGAACACCATCAAGTCCGTCGACGGAGTCACGGGCGTCACCTCGACCGCCAGCGAGGGCAACGCCGTCATCATGGCGTCCTTCGACTTCGGCGACGAGGGCACGAAGCAGCTGGTCGCCGACATCCAGCAGGCGGTCAACCGCGCCCGCGTCCAGCTGCCCGACGACGTGGACCCGCAGGTCATCGCCGGTTCGACGGACGACATCCCGACCGTCGTCCTCGCCGTCACGTCCGACAAGGACCAGCAGGCGCTCGCCGACCAGCTGGACCGCACCGTCGTCCCCGCCCTGGAGGACATCGACGGTGTCGGCCAGGTCACCGTCAACGGTGTCCAGGATCTCCAGGTCTCCGTCACCCCCGACGACAAGAAGCTCGCGGCCGCCGGACTGAACGCCGGATCCCTCGCCCAGGCCCTGCAGGCGGGCGGCGCAACGGTCCCGGCCGGTTCCTTCTCCGAGCAGGGCAAGAGCCGCACCGTCCAGGTCGGCGGAGCCTTCAGCTCGCTGCAGCAGATCGAGGACCTGCGGGTCACCGGTCAGAACCCGGCCGCCGACAAGCCCGGCAAGCCGGTCCGCGTCGGTGACATCGCCACGGTGAAGCAGGAGCCGGCCACCGCGGTCTCCATCACCCGGACGAACGGCAAGCCGAGCCTCGCCGTGATGGCGACGATGGACAAGGACGGCAGCGCCGTCGCCATCTCGGACGCCGTCAAGGACAAGCTCCCGGACCTTCGCAAGGACCTCGGCGCAGGCGCCGAACTGACCGTCGTCTCCGACCAGGGCCCCGCCGTCTCCAAGGCGATCTCCGGTCTGACCACCGAGGGCGCGCTCGGCCTGCTCTTCGCGGTCATCGTGATCCTGGTCTTCCTCGCTTCGCTCCGCTCGACGCTCGTCACCGCGGTCTCCATCCCGCTCTCCGTGGTCCTCGCACTGATCGTGCTCTGGACCCGCGACCTGTCGCTCAACATGCTCACGCTCGGCGCGCTGACCATCGCGATCGGCCGCGTCGTCGACGACTCGATCGTCGTCCTGGAGAACATCAAGCGTCACCTCGGCTACGGCGAGGAGCGCCAGTCCGCGATCATCGCCGCGGTGAAGGAAGTGGCCGGCGCGGTCACCTCCTCGACCCTCACCACGGTCGCCGTCTTCCTGCCGATCGGTCTGGTCGGCGGCGTGGTCGGCGAGCTGTTCGGGTCGTTCTCCCTGACCGTCACCGCAGCCCTGCTCGCCTCCCTGCTGGTCTCGCTGACCGTGGTCCCCGTCCTGTCGTTCTGGTTCCTGCGCGCGCCCAAGGGCAGCACGGAGAACCCGGACGAGGCCCGTCGCAAGGCCGAGGAGAAGGAGGCCCGCAGCCGGCTCCAGCGGCTGTACGTCCCGGTGCTGCGCTTCGCGACCCGGCGCCGTATCACCAGCATCGTCATCGCCGTCGCCGTGCTCTTCGGCACCTTCGGCATGGCCCCGCTGCTGAAGACCAACTTCTTCGACCAGGGCGAGCAGGAAGTCCTCTCCATCAAGCAGGAGCTGGTCCCCGGCACCAGCCTGGCGGCTGCCGACGAGGCGGCCAAGAAGGTCGAGACGCTCCTCGACGGCGACAAGGGCGTCAAGGACTACCAGGTCACCGTCGGCTCCTCCGGCTTCATGGCGGCCTTCGGCGGCGGTACGGGATCCAACCAGGCCTCGTACCAGGTCACTCTGAAGGACTCGGCCGACTTCGACGCCACCCAGAAGCGCATCGACGAGGGTCTCGGCAAGCTCGACGGCATCGGTGACACCACCATCGCCGCGGGCGACGGCTTCGGCAGCCAGGACCTGAGCGTCGTGGTGAAGTCCGCCGACGCGGACACCCTGAAGAAGGCCTCCGAAGAGGTGCGGGCCGAGGTGGCCGAGCTCAAGGACGTCACCGACGTCCAGAGCGACCTGGCGCAGAGCATCCCGCGCATCTCGGTCAAGGCCAACGCCAAGGCCGCGGCCGCCGGCTTCAACCAGACCACGCTCGGTGCGGCTGTCGCCGGAGCGGTGCGCGGCACCCCGTCCGGCAAGGCGATCATGGACGACACCGAGCGCGACGTCGTCGTCAAGTCCGCTCACCCGGCCACCACGATGGACGAGCTGAAGAACCTCCCGCTCGGCCGGGTCAAGCTCGGTCAGATCGCCGAGGTGAAGCTGGTCCCCGGTCCGGTCTCGATGACGAGGATCGACGGCCAGCGCGCCGCCACGATCACCGCCCGGCCCACCGGTGACAACACCGGCGCGGTGAGCACCTCGCTCCAGTCGAAGATCAACGCCCTGGACCTGCCGGACGGTGCCACCGCCACCATCGGCGGTGTCTCCGAGGACCAGAACGACGCCTTCATGAACCTCGGTCTGGCCATGCTGGCCGCGATCGCGATCGTCTTCATGCTGCTCGTCGCGACGTTCCGCTCGCTCGTCCAGCCGCTGATCCTGCTGGTCTCCATCCCGTTCGCGGCGACCGGTGCCATCGGCCTCCTGGTCGTCACGGGCACCCCGATGGGCGTTCCGGCAATGATCGGCATGCTGATGCTGATCGGCATCGTGGTGACCAACGCGATCGTGCTGATCGACCTGATCAACCAGTACCGGTCGCAGGGTATGGGCATCGTCGAAGCGGTCGTCGAGGGCGGCCGCCACCGTCTCCGCCCGATCCTGATGACCGCACTCGCGACGATCTTCGCCCTGCTCCCGATGGCGCTCGGCGTCACCGGCGAGGGCGGCTTCATCTCGCAGCCCCTCGCGGTCGTGGTGATCGGCGGTCTGGTCACGTCGACGCTGCTGACGCTGCTTCTCGTACCGACGCTGTACGCGATGGTGGAGCTCCGCAAGGAGCGCCGCGCGAAGAAGAAGGCGATCAAGCGGGCGAAGAAGGCGGGCCTGTCCGCCCCGGCCCAGCCGGAGGAGACCACCTCCGAGGAGCCGGAGCCCGCGAAGGCATAACGCAGGACACGCAAAGGCCCCGGCACCGTTTCGACGGTGCCGGGGCCTTTGCGTGTCTCGGGTACAGCGGGGGTGGGGAGAGGACAACGCCCGCCCGCAGGCGCAACGGCTACGGCAGCGCCAGCATCCGCTCCAGCGCCAGCTTCGCGTACTTCTCCGTCTCCGGGTCGACCTCGATCCGGTTGACCAGATTGCCCTCGGCCAGCGACTCCAGCGTCCACACCAGGTGCGGCAGATCGATCCGGTTCATCGTCGAGCAGAAGCAGACCGTCTTGTCGAGGAAGACGATCTCCTTGTCCTCCGCCGCGAACCGGTTGGCCAGGCGCCGCACCAGGTTCAGCTCGGTGCCGATCGCCCACTTCGAGCCGGCCGGCGCCGCCTCCAGGGCCTTGATGATGTACTCCGTCGAGCCGACGTAGTCCGCAGCCGCCACGACCTCGTGCTTGCACTCGGGGTGCACCAGCACATTGACACCCGGGATGCGCTCGCGCACATCGTTGACGGACTCCACCGAGAAGCGCCCGTGCACCGAGCAGTGCCCGCGCCACAGGATCATCTTCGCGTTCCGCAGCTCCTCGGCGGTGAGGCCGCCGTTCGGCTTGTGCGGGTTGTAGAGGACGCAGTCCTCCAGGGTCATCCCCATGTCCCGGACCGCGGTGTTCCGGCCCAGGTGCTGGTCGGGAAGGAAGAGCACCTTCTCGCCCTGCTCGAAGGCCCACTCCAGGGCCCGCTTCGCATTGGACGAGGTGCAGATCGTGCCGCCGTGCCGGCCGGTGAAGGCCTTGATGTCGGCGGAGGAGTTCATGTAGGAGACGGGGACGACCTGCTCGGCGACCCCGGCCTCGGTGAGCACGTCCCAGCACTCGGCGACCTGCTCGGCAGTGGCCATGTCGGCCATCGAGCAGCCCGCGGCCAGGTCCGGCAGCACGACCTTCTGGTCGTCGGTGGTCAGGATGTCCGCGGACTCGGCCATGAAGTGCACGCCGCAGAAGACGATGTACTCGGCCTCGGGCCGGGCGGCCGCGTCGCGGGCGAGCTTGAACGAGTCGCCGGTGACGTCCGCGAACTGGATGACCTCGTCGCGCTGGTAGTGGTGGCCGAGGACGAAGACCTTGTCCCCGAGCTTCTCCTTGGCCGCGCGGGCGCGCTCCACCAGGTCCGGGTCGGACGGGGAGGGCAGATCGCCAGGGCACTCGACGCCGCGCTCGCTCCTGGGGTCGGCATCTCGGCCGAGGAGCAGCAGGGCGAGGGGTGTCGGCTGGACATCCAGTGGTTGGGCGGTGGTCACGTCACGCACCCTTTCTGTTCTGCGGTCAGTGCGGCGAAGCCGCTCCAGTGGAGCCGGGGCTTGCGCCGGGAAGCCTTTTCGTCTATTTGACGCTATCTATCATATCCGCTTCATGTCACTTTGACGACACCGATCGCGTCGATGTGACGCATTCCGTCCCGGGTCCGCGATGCCCGCCGCTGGCGGACTCTTCCCGGACCGGTGTGCGAGCATGAAAGGAACAGGCAAGCGCTCGGCCCGGAATGAATCCGCGGTCCCGACGGTTGCAACGTCGGCAAGCAGTCCGTACAACCCGGGAGAGAAGCAGATGTCCGTATCGGACGAGACCACCACCGTGAGCGACGGCATCCTCCTGTCCGACGCCGCCGCAGCCAAGGTCAAGGGCCTGCTGGAGCAGGAGGGCCGTGACGACTTGGCGCTGCGCGTCGCCGTCCAGCCCGGCGGTTGCTCGGGCCTGCGCTACCAGCTCTTCTTCGACGAGCGTTCGCTCGACGGCGATGTCGTGAAGGACTTCGACGGCGTCAAGGTCGTCACCGACCGGATGAGCGCTCCGTACCTGGGCGGCGCCTCCGTCGACTTCGTCGACACCATCGAGAAGCAGGGCTTCACGATCGACAACCCGAACGCCACGGGCTCCTGCGCCTGCGGCGACTCCTTCAGCTGAGGCGCGAAGGCGACAGCGGGCAGCGGTACCCGCAGAAGGCGATGGCCCCCGGAATCCCGGGGGCCATCGCCTTCTCTCGTACACCCCTCAACCGCGCGGCACCACGCCGCCCGTCGTGTCGAGCACCTTCCGGTCACCCAGCGGCGCGTCCAGCGTCACCGTTCGCATCAGCTTCTTGGCGATCATGATGCAGACCTTCTTCGGGTCGGGGTTCGACTCGGTGATCGTCACCCGTACCGCGTCCGCGCTCTCGGTCGCGCTCGCCGCGTACGTACTGCACACCCCGCCCCAGAACGCCACCTCGAGCGTCCGCCCGTCGGCGCTGTACGAGATGAGCGGTCGCTGGGACCGTGCATCGTCCCCCGGGCCGGGGTCCGGAGTCCTCCGGGGCGTCGGGGTCTTCGAGGGCTTCGCCAGCGAGTCCGGGTCCACCGCGACCTGCGTGACCGTCTTGCCCGTTCCGCCCGCAGCCGGGTGCACCGAGAAGAGCCATGACGGTACGAGCGTCTGCTCGCCCTCCACGTACCGCATCGCGAGGCCGAACACCGCCTTGTCGACCGTCACGGTCGTCGTCCCGCGCTCCGCCCCGGTCCGCGTCCCGCAACTGTTCCCCGGCGACTTCAGGGTGCCGTCCTCCAGCGGCACGGGGGTGGCGCACCCTCCGATGCCGCTGCGCGAAGCGTCCGCCCGGCCCGCCCTGTTCAACTGGTTCAGCGCGTCGCCCGCGCTGATCACCGGATACTCGGCGCCCTTCTCCAGGCCTTTCAACTGCCCGCTGCCACCGGTCACTTCACCGTCGGGGCCCACCTGGATCCCGGTCGCCCAGCCGTAGGTGGGCAGCCCGTCGACCACCGGATTCGCGTTCACCACCCGTACCGGGCCCATCAGCTGGCGGGCGTCGAGAGCCGCGTCGTCCTGACCGACCGCCTTCAGCACGGGCGCCGCGGCGGCCTTGGCCGCCTTCTCACTCACCGGCGACCCCGTGCCGCCCGGCGCCATGTCCTTGCTGGAACACACGGTGGTGCTCTCGCAGTTGTCCGTCCCGCCGGATCCGTACCTGGCGAATGTCCAGGTGCCCGGCGCCTGCTTGTTCACCCGCAGCAGCGGACCTGAGCCGTCCCCGTCGGAACCCACCTTCCAGGCCGTGCCTTCGGCCTGCGGCGTACCCGCCACGCCCAGTGCCTTCGCCAGCCGTGCCACCTGCGCCGCCGATACCGTGCCCTTCGCGCGGTGGACAGCGGCCGTATCCGGCCCGTCGGGCAGCTTGCCGGCCGCGCGGTAGAGCACGCCGCCGCCACCCGGATCGGGCTCGCCGACAGCAATGCCCTCGGGGGGCGCCGTCGGGCCGTCCGAGTCCGAGCCGCCCGGCGTCTCGTCGAGCGCGAGCAAGGGAGCGGCGTCGTCACTGCCGCCCGACCGGCTGCCCCCGTCGTCCGCCGCGGTGGCGGCCCAGTACGCACCGCCGCCCCCGGCCAGCAGCACCGCTGCCGCCACCGAGGCCACGGCCAGCCGGGACCGCCGCCGCCGGGGGCGGATCACGTCGTTGTCGGGTCGCTCGGTGCTCACCGGATCGCTCCTTCGACTGCGTTGCCGTCACCGTGACCGTCGCACGGTCATCGCCTGTCCCGCGAGTCGGGGACAACGGTGGGACGGAGCACGGGAGCACTCGGTTCCCCGATGCGGCATCCGGGGGGTGTCCGGTGCGAGCGGCCGCCGCCCTCAGTCGCCGTACTCGGCCATCGAGTCGATCAGCCGTGCGGACGCGGCCGGCACGGTCACGCCGTGAATCAGGGCCGGCGTCACAGGGGTGGGAGCGACCGCGGCGGGTACCACCCAGTGCGGAGCCATCCGTGCGCAGTCACCACGCAGCTCGGCCAGGCTGATCTCGGACTCGCGCGGGGCGATGTTCTTCGACATGTCCGCACCGTAGGCACCGCGAGCCTCAGGATAAAAGCCCTACTATCGGGTAGTTTTTCCCCCTTCAAGGCGAGTGCGGCGAACGGGTAGCGTGGACTGTCACGCCGTCCCGGGAGCGCAGTCACCCGTTCCCCTCGACCTCCGCAGGAGCAGTCTCCCCGTGCGCATCGCAGTCACCGGCTCCATCGCCACCGATCACCTCATGACCTTCCCAGGCCGTTTCGCCGACCAGCTGGTCGCCGACCAGCTGCACACGGTCTCGCTGTCCTTCCTGGTCGACAACCTCGATGTACGCCGGGGCGGTGTGGCTGCCAACATCTGCTTCGGCATGGGCCTCCTCGGCACCGGCCCGATCCTGGTCGGTGCCGCGGGCTCCGACTTCGACGCGTACCGCGCCTGGCTCGACCGGCACGGTGTCGACACCGGATCGGTCCGGATCTCCGAAGTCCTGCACACCGCCCGTTTCGTCTGCACGACGGACGCCGACCACAACCAGATCGGCTCCTTCTACACGGGCGCGATGAGCGAGGCCCGGCTGATCGAGCTGAAGGCCGTCGCCGACCGCGTGGGCGGGCTCGACCTCGTCTCGATCGGCGCCGACGACCCCGAGGCGATGCTCCGCCACACCGAGGAGTGCCGCTCGCGCGGCATCGCGTTCGCCGCCGACTTCTCGCAGCAGATCGCCCGGATGGACGGCGAAGAGATCCGGATCCTCCTCGACGGCGCCACCTACCTCTTCTCCAACGAGTACGAGAAGGGGCTCATCGAGTCCAAGACCGGCTGGACGGACGAGGAGATCCTCGCCAAGGTCGGCCACCGCGTGACCACGCTCGGCGCCCGCGGCGTCCGGATCGAGCGGGCCGGTCAGGAGACCATCGAGGTCGGCTGCCCGGAGGAGGAGACGAAGGCCGACCCGACCGGCGTCGGCGACGCGTTCCGTGCTGGATTCCTCTCCGGCCTTGCCTGGGGCGTCGGCCTGGAGCGGGCCGCCCAGGTCGGCTGCATGCTCGCCACGCTGGTCATCGAGACGGTCGGCACGCAGGAGTACACCCTGCGCCGCACCCACTTCATGGACCGCTTCACCAAGGCGTACGGCCACGACGCCGCCACCGAGGTCCGCGCGCACCTCGCGTAGTCAGGACAGCCGGCGGACCACATAGGCCGAGCCGCGGTCCGCCGGCTGCTCACCCACGTACTCCTGCTCACGCATCACGCACCACGCCGGGATGTCCAGCCGCGCGGCCTCGTCGTCGGAGAGCACGGTCACCGTCCCGCCCACCGGTACCTCTCCGATCACCTTTGCGAGTTCGATCACCGGGATCGGGCACCTCTTGCCCAGGGAGTCGACGACCAGGGACGTGGCGGCGACGGGGGAGGGGGCCACCGAAACGGGCGCGCCCAGCCTCTCCCGTACTTCTGACACCACCCCCGGCAGCACCCGGAGGAAGCGGTCGACGACCTCCGCCGTGGTGCCGGCCGGCAGGGACACCCGGACGTTCCCCTCCGACAGCACCCCCATCGCCCTCAGTACATGGCTCGGCGTCAGCGTGCTGCTGGTGCAGGACGAACCGGACGATACGGAGAACTCCGCCCGGTCCAGTTCATGGAGCAGGGTCTCCCCGTCGACATAGAGACAGGAGAAGGTCACCAGATGCGGCAGCCGCCGCACCGGATCGCCGACCACCTCCACGTCGGGCACCAGCTCCGGCACCCGCGCCCGGATCAGGTCCACCAGTGCCCGCAGCCGTACGGACTCCGCCGCCGCCTCCGCACGGACCGCGCGCAGCGACGCCGCCGCCGCCACGACCGCGGGAATGTTCTCGAACCCGGCGGCCCGCCCCGACTCCCGCTCGTCCGCCGGGCCTTGAGGAGCGAACCGGACCCCCTTGCGCACGGCGAGCAGCCCCACCCCCGAAGGCCCTCCCCACTTGTGGGCGCTCGCCGCCAGCAGCGACCAGCCCGCCGGCACCGGACCCCAGCCCAGCGACTGCGCGGCGTCCACCAGCAGGGGTACGTCCGACGCCCGGCAGAGCTCCGCGACCTCGGCCACCGGCTGCTCCGTACCGACCTCGTGATTGGCGGACTGCAGGCAGGCCAGCGCGGTGTCCTCGCGCAGGGCCTCCCCGTACGCGGCCGCACTCACCGCCCCCGCCCGGTCCACCGGCACCTCGGCGAACGTCCCGCCCTGTGCCTCATGGGTGGCAGCCGCATGGAGCACCGACGAGTGCTCGACCGCCGAGACCACCAAGTGGCGGCCGACACGCCGACGCCCGGCGAGTGCTCCGGAGATCGCGGAGTGCACCGCCCGGGTCCCCGAAGAGGTGAAGGTGAGCTCGTCGGGGCGGCATCCCACGGCCTCCGCGGCGGCCTCCCGGGCCACGTCCAGCAGCAGCCGCGCCCGCCGCCCCTCCCGGTACAGCCGGGCAGGGTCGGCCCAGCCCTCGTCCAGGGCGGCAAGCAGCGCCTGGTGGGCGACCGGGTGCAGGGGGGCGGAGGACGCGGCGTCGAAGTAGGGCACATGTCCACGCTAGCCCGCGACCGCCACCATGTCGGGACGGGCCCCGTCGCACAGCCAGGAGAGGGCCCGTCAGATGGCGGCCGGAGGCCCGGATTCCACCCCTTCGGGGAGTCGGGCGGCGCGTTGGGCACCCTCCCCGCGCGACCCCAGATAGCGTCCAGTAGGGTTTGGTCCGCATAAACATCCAAACCCCTGCCCGCGTCAGGGCGGCGACCGACAACGAGACGGCCGCGCCGAACGCGCGGGCGAGACTCTCGGGAAGGCGCTACGTGAGTCCCAACGGCTCCGACCGCTCGTCGCGGCGCCCGATGCGGCGGAAGCTGCCGCAGGTGCTGACTGCGGGCCTGATCCTGGCGACCGCCACCGGTTGCACATACAAGGACTTTCCCCGCCTTGGTATGCCCACGCCGGTAACGGAAGAGGCACCACGGATCCTTTCCCTCTGGCAGGGCTCGTGGGCGGCAGCGCTCGCCACGGGTGTGCTGGTCTGGGGCCTGATCCTGTGGAGCGTCATCTTCCACCGGCGCAGCCGCACCAAGGTGGAGGTTCCTCCGCAGACCCGGTACAACATGCCCATCGAGGCGCTGTACACCGTGGTCCCTCTCATCATCGTCTCGGTGCTGTTCTACTTCACCGCGCGCGATGAATCGAAGCTCCTCTCGCTCTCGGCGAAGCCCGCCCACACCGTCAACGTGGTCGGCTACCAGTGGAGCTGGGGCTTCAACTACATCGAGAACGTGGACGGCTCGACCGCCACGGGCAACGAGATCCCCAAGGAGCTCGACGCCATCCCCGACCGGTTCCGTAAGCAGTTCCCGCCGGGTGCGGACGGCGTCTACGACGTCGGCGTCCCGGGCACCCGGAACCCGCAGAACGGCAACCCGGGCCCGACCCTGTGGCTGCCGAAGGGCGAGAAGGTCCGCTTCATCCTGACTTCGCGTGACGTCATCCACTCCTTCTGGGTGGTGCCGTTCCTCATGAAGCAGGACGTCATTCCGGGCCACACCAACTCCTTCGAGGTGACTCCCAACCAGGAGGGCACCTTCATGGGCAAGTGCGCCGAGCTCTGCGGCGTCGACCACTCCCGGATGCTCTTCAACGTCAAGGTCGTCTCCCCGGAGCGCTACCAGGCGCACCTCAAGGAGCTGGCCAAGAAGGGCCAGACGGGCTACGTGCCGGCCGGTATCGAGCAGACGAACCCGGCCAGGAATGCGGAGACGAACAAACTGTGAGCATTCTCAACGAATCTCAGGGTGCCGCGGCAGCAGACGACTCGTACGAGGACGAGCTGCCGGTCCGGCGCAAGCAGCCGGGAAACGTCGTCGTCAAGTGGATGACCACCACTGACCACAAGACGATCGGCACGATGTACCTGGTCACGTCGTTCGCGTTCTTCTGCATCGGCGGTCTGCTGGCGCTCTTCATGCGCGCCGAGCTGGCCCGTCCCGGCACGCAGATCATGTCGAACGAGCAGTTCAACCAGGCGTTCACGATGCACGGCACGATCATGCTGCTGATGTTCGCGACGCCGCTGTTCGCCGGGTTCGCGAACTGGATCATGCCGCTGCAGATCGGTGCGCCCGACGTGGCGTTCCCGCGGCTGAACATGTTCGCGTACTGGCTGTACCTCTTCGGCTCGATCATCGCGGTGGCCGGCTTCCTCACCCCGCAAGGTGCGGCCGACTTCGGCTGGTTCGCCTACTCCCCGCTCTCGGACGCGGTCCGTTCGCCGGGTATCGGCGCCGACATGTGGATCATGGGTCTGGCCTTCTCCGGCTTCGGCACGATCCTCGGTTCGGTCAACTTCATCACCACGATCATCTGCATGCGCGCACCGGGTATGACGATGTTCCGCATGCCGATCTTCGTGTGGAACGTCCTGCTGACCGGTGTGCTGGTCCTGCTGGCCTTCCCGGTGCTCGCCGCCGCGCTCTTCGCGCTGGAGGCGGACCGCAAGTTCGGAGCGCATGTATTCGATGCGGCCAACGGTGGCGCACTGCTCTGGCAACACCTCTTCTGGTTCTTCGGCCATCCAGAGGTGTACATCATCGCGTTGCCATTCTTCGGAATCATTTCCGAAGTGATCCCGGTGTTCAGCCGTAAGCCGATGTTCGGCTACATCGGCCTGATCAGCGCGACGATCGCGATCGCGGGCCTGTCCGTGACCGTGTGGGCGCACCACATGTACGTCACCGGCGGTGTGCTGCTGCCGTTCTTCTCGTTCATGACGTTCCTCATCGCGGTACCGACCGGTGTGAAGTTCTTCAACTGGATCGGCACGATGTGGAAGGGATCGCTGTCCTTCGAGACACCGATGCTGTGGGCCGTCGGCTTCCTGATCACCTTCACCTTCGGTGGTCTGACCGGCGTCATCCTGGCCTCGCCCCCGATGGACTTCCACGTCTCGGACTCGTACTTCGTCGTCGCGCACTTCCACTACGTCATCTTCGGCACCGTGGTCTTCGCGATGTTCTCCGGATTCCACTTCTGGTGGCCGAAGTTCACCGGCAAGATGCTGGACGAGCGGCTCGGCAAGATGACGTTCTGGACGCTGTTCGTGGGCTTCCACGGCACGTTCCTGGTGCAGCACTGGCTCGGTGCCGAGGGCATGCCGCGTCGTTACGCGGACTACCTCGCCGCCGACGGCTTCACCGCGCTGAACACGATCTCGACGATCTCCTCGTTCCTGCTCGGCCTGTCGATGCTGCCGTTCTTCTACAACGTGTGGAAGACCGCCAAGTACGGCAAGAAGGTCGAGGTCGACGACCCGTGGGGGTACGGCCGTTCGCTGGAGTGGGCGACCTCCTGCCCGCCGCCGCGGCACAACTTCCTCACCCTGCCGCGGATCCGTTCCGAATCCCCGGCGTTCGACCTGCACCACCCGGAGATCTCGGCGCTCGAGCAGCTGGAGCATCACTCCGAGGCTGACAAGGCCCTCGCGGGTGGCAAGGAGGCCGGCAAGTGAAGATCCAGGGCAAGATGTTCCTCTGGCTGAGCGTCTTCATCCTCGCCATGGCAGTCACCTATGGCGTGTGGTCGAAGGAGCCGGCCGGTACCACCGCGCTCGTCCTGGCCTTCGGCCTGAGCGTCATGATCGGCTTCTACCTGGCCTTCACGGCGCAGCGGGTCGACGCCATGGCTCAGGACAACAAGGAAGCCGATGTCGCGGACGAGGCCGGCGAAGTGGGGTTCTTCTCCCCGCACAGCTGGCAGCCGCTCTCGCTGGCCATCGGTGGCGCCCTCGCCTTCATGGGAGTCATCTTCGGATGGTGGCTGCTCTACTTCTCGGCCCCGGTCATCCTGATCGGCCTGTTCGGCTGGGTCTTCGAGTACTACCGCGGTGAGAACCGCACCCAGTGACACCGCTCCACCTGACGGGGGGCCCACACTTCTCATGTGAGAAGGGCGGGTCCCCCGTTTGCAGTCACCCGGCGCGCTGAAACTGATGAATCTTCTTAGCGTGGTGACCATGAACACGCCGCGCATTCGCCCCGTAGTGAGCTGCACGCTGCTGGTCATGACCCTGGTTGCAGGGGCGACCGCGTGCGGCGGCCCACATGGTCATCCGCTCGCCGAACAGCCGTACGACGCGGCGGACGAGATCACCTCCAACGCCCCGGAGGGCGACAAGAAGGCCGATCCCGACAAGCCCCTCGAAGTCACCGCCAGCGGTGACGACGGCCGGATCACGGACGTGGCCGCCGTGGACACCGCCGGGCGCCATCTCGCGGGCGAACTCTCGGCCGACGGGCTGCGCTGGCACTCCACCGTCCCGCTCGCGGCCGGCACCCGCTACACCGTCAGGGTCAGCGTCGAGGACGACGACGGCGCCCCGGGCAGCCGTACGCTCTCCTTCGAGACGGCCCCGGCGAAGAAGCTCCTGCATGTCACCTTCGGCCCGCACGCGGGCACCTACGGCGTCGGACAGCCCATTACGGCGGAACTCAGCGCTCCGGTCAAGGACAAGGCCGCCAGGGCCGCCGTGGAGCGTGCGCTGAAGGTCCGCTCCACGCCCGCCGTGACGGGCTCCTGGTACTGGGTCGACGACAAGACCCTGCATTACCGCCCGCAGGAGTACTGGCCGGCCCGGGCCGCGATCGAGGTCAGCAGCAACATGGCCGGCATCAGGGTCACCAAGGGGCTGTACGGAGCCCCCACGAAGGCGTTGAAGATCACTACCGGCGACCGTATCGAGGCCATCACCGACGCCGCCGCGCACTCCATGACGGTCAAGCGCAACGGAGAAGTGATCAACACCATTCCGGTGACCACCGGAAGGCCCGGCTTCGACACCCGCAACGGTGTCAAGGTCGTGCTGAGCAAGGAGTACTCCGTACGCATGCGCGGGGAGACCATCGGTATCTCGGAGAATTCCAGCGACGGGTACGACCTGATGGTCTACTACGCGACCCGCGTCACCTGGAGCGGTGAGTACGTGCACGCCGCCCCCTGGTCCACCGGCTCACAGGGGTACGCGAACGTCAGCCACGGCTGTACGGGCATGAGCAACGCCCAGGCCCAGTGGTTCTTCAACACCGTGCGCGAGGGCGACCTCGTCTCGGTCGTCGGCAGCCAGGGCGCCACGATGACGCCGTTCGACAACGGCTACGGCGACTGGAACCTGTCCTGGGCCAAATGGCAGCAGGGCAGCGCCCTGCAGAACAACGCCACCCCGGACGGGTCGACGGTGGAGGCGGCGCGCCTGCGCCCCGAGGTCTGACCGGCCAGGGGAGTGCGCCGCCCCTCGAAGCGACATGAAGCAGTCCGGCCCGCGGCGGAACCGCGGGCCCGGGCCGCAGCAGGACTCAGGACTGTACGCAGAGCCTGCTGCGCAGCAGAGCGGCCAGGGCGTCCGCGAACTCGACCGGCTCGACCGGAAGGGTCACCGCAGCGTCCGCGCGGCTCCACGTGGCCAGCCAGGCGTCCTGCGGACGCCCGATCAGCAGCAGCACCGGCGGGCAGTGGAAGATCTCGTCCTTGATCTGCCGGCATACGCCCATGCCGCCCGCCGGGGCCGTCTCGCCGTCCAGCACGCACACGTCGATGCCGCCGTTGTCCAGCGCGGTCAGGACGGCGGGCAGCGTGGCGCACTCCACGAACTCCACCGGTGGCACGTCTGCCGCAGGCCTGCGACCGGCGGCCAGCCTCACCTGCTCACGGGTGTTGGCATCGTCGCTGTAGACCAGGACCGTGGCGGTCGGCTGCATTGTTCCTCCGTGACATCTGTGTCTTCGGGGCTCTCGGGGCATGAACCGATGCGCGGATCGTACTCCGACCGACAGCCTGTCAGCACCGTTAATGACACCGATTCGATGGGCCGTTCGGGCAGGACACACCCTGCTGACACACCGAACGGCACCCCCCGGAGTGAGGGCGGGATAAGCGACCGACATAATGTCGGTCGTGGCGACAGCAACGACAGTAGAAACCGGGCACGCGCACCCGTCGGTCAATCGACCGAACCTCACCAGCGTCGGAACCATCATCTGGTTGAGTTCCGAGCTGATGTTCTTCGCGGCCCTCTTCGCGATGTACTTCACCCTCCGATCGGTGATGGGACCCGACCACTGGAAGGAAATGGCTTCCGCCCTGAACTTCCCGTTCTCGGCGACGAACACCACGATCCTGGTGCTCTCCTCCCTCACCTGCCAGCTCGGCGTCTTCGCCGCGGAGCGGGGCGATGTGAAGAAGCTCCGTGCCTGGTTCGTGATCACGTTCGTGATGGGTGCGATCTTCATCGGAGGCCAGGTCTTCGAGTACACCGAGCTGGTGAAGAAGGACGGCCTCTCGCTGTCCTCCGACCCGTACGGCTCGGTGTTCTACCTGACCACCGGCTTCCACGGTCTGCATGTGACAGGCGGTCTCATCGCCTTCCTGCTCGTACTGGGCAGGACATACGCGGCCAAGAGGTTCACCCATGAACAGGCGACCGCTGCCATCGTCGTGTCCTATTACTGGCACTTCGTCGATGTCGTGTGGATCGGCCTCTTCGCCACGATCTACATGATCAAGTAACCGGGCTCGAACCCGAACCACATCCAGCATCGACGCAGAAGATCCTGACACCGGGGTAATCCGTGAAAAAGCTCTCCGCACGACGACGCCATCCGTTGGCGGCGGTCGTCGTACTACTCCTCGCGCTGGCGGCTACCGGGGGGCTGTACGCCGCGTTTGCGCCCGCGAGCAAGGCGCAGGCCGACGACACCGCCCAGTCCCTCGCCATCGATGAGGGCAAGAAGCTGTACTCCGTCGGTTGCGCCAGCTGCCACGGAGCCGGCGGTCAGGGCTCGTCCGACGGGCCGAGCCTGGTCGGCGTGGGCTCCGCCGCCGTCGACTTCCAGGTCGGCACGGGCCGTATGCCGGCCCAGCAGCCGGGTGCCCAGGTACCGAAGAAGAAGGTCATCTACACCCAGGCCGAGATCGACCAGCTCGCGGCGTACGTCGCGTCGCTCGGCGCCGGCCCGATCGTGCCGACCGAGGACCAGGTCAGCCCTGACGGTGCGGACATCGCCAAGGGTGGCGACCTGTTCCGTACCAACTGCGCGCAGTGCCACAACTTCACCGGCGAGGGCGGTGCCCTGACGAAGGGCAAGTACGCGCCCAGCCTTGAGGGCGTGGACCCGAAGCACATCTACGAGGCCATGCAGACCGGCCCGCAGAGCATGCCGTCCTTCCCCGACTCGACGATGCCCGAGCAGCAGAAGCGGGACATCATCGCGTACGTCAAGACCGTGAACAGCGCCGAGTCCGAGACCCCTGGTGGCCTCAAGCTGGGCGGGCTCGGTCCGGTCAGCGAGGGTCTGTTCGCCTGGATCTTCGGTCTGGGCGCACTCGTCGCAGTTGCCGTTTGGGTCGCGGCCCACACCGCTAAGGCCAAGAAGTCATGAGTAGCCAAGAGAAGATTCCAGAAGAGAACCTGCCCGCTGAGCAGGAAGCCGCGCACGGCGCGGTAGAGGGCGCGGACGACCCGTTCGCCGACCCGGGGCTGCCGGCCCACCGGCCGCGCATCCAGGACATCGACGAACAGGCCGCAAAGCGCTCCGAGCGCACGGTCGCGTTCCTGTTCGTGCTGTCCATGCTGGCGACCGTCGGCTTCATCGCCTCGTACGTCATCTTCCCGGTGGACAAGATCGTGTTCATCTGGCCGTTCGGCCATGTGAGCGCGCTCAACTTCTCCCTCGGGCTGACCCTGGGCGTGGCGCTCTTCACGATCGGCGCGGGCGCCGTCCACTGGGCGCGCACCCTGATGTCCGACGAAGAGGTCGCCGACGACCGGCACGCCATCGAGGCGGAGCCCGAGGTCAAGGCGAAGGTTCTCGCCGACTTCGCGGCCGGTGCCGAGGAGTCCGCGTTCGGCCGGCGCAAGCTGATCCGCAACACCCTGTTCGGTGCGCTGGCCCTGGTGCCGCTCTCCGGCGTGATGCTGTTGCGCGACCTCGGCCCGCTGCCGGAGAAGAAGCTCCGTCAGACCCTGTGGTCCAAGGGCAAGCAGCTCATCAACATGAACACGATGGAGCCGCTGCGTCCCGAGGACGTCGCCGTCGGTTCGCTGACCTTCGCCATGCCCGAGGGCCTGACGGAGGACGCTCACGACTTCCAGACGCAGATCGCCAAGGCTGCGCTGATGATCATCCGTATCCAGCCGGAGAACATCAAGGACAAGCGTGAGCGCGAGTGGGCCCACGAGGGCATCGTGGCCTTCTCGAAGATCTGCACCCACGTCGGTTGCCCGATCAGCCTGTACGAGCAGCAGACGCACCATGTGCTCTGCCCGTGCCACCAGTCCACCTTCGACCTCTCCGACGGCGCCCGCGTCATCTTCGGTCCGGCCGGTCACTCCCTTCCGCAGCTGCGGATCGGTGTGAACAGCGAGGGCAACCTCGCGGCGCTCGGTGACTTCGAAGAGCCCGTCGGTCCTGCATTCTGGGAGCGCGGATGAGTACTGCGACCGACACGAAGCGCAAGGCGCCCGCCGGTGAGCGGGTGGCCGACTGGGCGGACGGCCGGCTCGGGATCTACTCCCTGGCCAAGGCCAACATGCGCAAGATCTTCCCGGACCACTGGTCCTTCATGCTCGGTGAAGTCGCCCTCTACAGCTTCATCATCATCATCCTCACGGGTGTGTATCTGACGCTGTTCTTCCACCCGAGCATGAACGAGGTCGTGTATCACGGCTCGTACGAGCCGATGCAGGGCATCCGGATGTCCGAGGCCTACGCCTCGACGCTGGACATCAGCTTCGACATCCGCGGTGGTCTGCTGGTCCGCCAGATCCACCACTGGGCCGCGCTGATCTTCCTCGCCGCCATGTTCGTGCACATGATGCGCGTCTTCTTCACGGGTGCGTTCCGCAAGCCGCGTGAGATCAACTGGCTGTTCGGCTTCCTGCTGTTCGTGCTGGGTATGTTCACCGGCTTCACGGGCTACTCGCTCCCGGACGACCTGCTCTCGGGTACGGGTGTCCGCTTCACCCAGGGCGCGATCCTGGCCACGCCGATCGTCGGCACGTACATCTCGATGTTCCTGTTCGGCGGAGAGTTCCCCGGCGGCGACTTCGTCGCCCGGTTCTACTCGATCCACATCCTGCTGCTGCCGGGCATCATGCTCGGCCTCGTGGTCGGCCACCTGATCCTGGTCTTCTTCCACAAGCACACGCAGTTCGCGGGTCCCGGCCGCACCAACAAGAACGTGGTCGGTATGCCGTTGCTGCCGATCTACATGGCGAAGGCCGGAGGCTTCTTCTTCCTGGTCTTCGGTGTCATCGCGGTCATCGCGGCGATCGCCTCGATCAACCCGATCTGGGCCATCGGTCCGTACCGCCCGGACCAGGTGTCCACCGGCGCCCAGCCCGACTGGTACATGGGCTTCGCCGAGGGTCTGATCCGAGTGATGCCTGGCTGGGAGATCAACCTGTGGGGTCACACGCTCGTCCTGGGCGTGTTCATCCCGCTGATGGCCTTCGGCCTGGTGCTGGCCGTGATCGCGGTCTACCCGTTCGTCGAGTCCTGGGTCACCGGGGACAAGCGCGAGCACCACATCCTGGACCGCCCGCGCAACGCCCCGACCCGGACGGCCTTCGGCGTCGCCTGGATCGCGGAGTACATCATCGTCTTCATCGGCGGTGGTAACGACCTCTGGGCCACGCACTTCGATCTCTCGCTGAACTCCATCTCGTGGTTCGTCCGGATCTTCATCTTCGTGGGCCCGGTCCTGGCGTTCCTCGTCACGAAGCGGATCTGCCTCGGCCTTCAGCGTCGCGACAGGGAGAAGGTGCTGCACGGACGCGAGTCCGGCATCATCAAGCGCCTGCCGCACGGTGAGTTCGTCGAGATCCACGAGCCGCTCAACCCCGCGCAGCTGCACACGCTCACCGCGCACGAGCAGTACAAGCCGGTCGAGATCGGCCCGACGGTCGACGAGAACGGTGTCGAGCGCAAGGTGCCCGCGATGCAGAGGCTGCGGGCCAAGCTCAGCAAGGGTTACTTCGGCGAGCACAACCAGATCGAAAAGCCCACTGCCGAGGAGTACAAGGAGATCACCAGCGGCCACGGCCACCACTGATCGCCTCGACTGATCGCCACAGCGGGAGCCCCGTCCATTCGATGGACGGGGCTCTTTGCTGTCCCGGGCGCTCGATAGGGTGGGGTCCATACCCTTTTCGGCTGTGGACCCCCAGGAGCGGACCATGAACGTTGTGACCCCGGTCGGCGGCGACAGCGTGGCGGCTCGTTCCTGGCCCGGCGTGCTGAACGCTCTGCTGCGCGGCCAGGACCTGACCGCCGACGACACCGCGTGGGCGATGGACAACATCATGAGCGGCGAGGCGACCGACGTGCAGATCGCCGGTTTCGCCGTCGCCCTGCGCGCCAAGGGCGAGACCGTCGACGAGGTCACCGGACTCGTCCGCGCCATGTACGAGCACGCCACCACGATCCAGGTGCCGGGCCGCACGGTCGACATCGTCGGAACCGGCGGCGACCTCGCCAAGACGGTCAACATCTCCACGATGTCCGCGATCGTCGTCGCGGGCACCGGAGCCAAGGTCGTCAAGCACGGCAACCGCGCCTCCTCCTCGGCCAGTGGCGCCTCCGACGTCCTGGAGAAGCTCGGCGTCAATCTGGAGCTGGCCCCGCAGCGCGTCGTCGAGGTGGCGGAGGAGGCAGGTATCACCTTCTGCTTCGCGGTGAAGTTCCACCCCGCCCTGCGGTACGCGGCGCGGGCCCGTAAGGAGCTCGGCGCGCAGACCACGTTCAACATCCTCGGTCCGCTCACCAACCCGGCCCAGGTGCGCGCCCAGGCCATCGGTGTCGCCGATCTGAAGATGGCCCCCATCGTCGCGGGCGTGCTCGCGGCGCGCGGCAACTCGGCGCTGGTCTTCCGCGGCGACGACGGTCTGGACGAGCTGACGACCACGGCGACCTCCCGGATCTGGGTGGTCCGGGACGGCGAGGTACGCGACGAGGCCTTCGACCCGCGCGACGTCGGCCTCCAGCTGGTTCCCGTCGAGGCGTTGCGCGGCGCCGACGCCTCGTACAACGCCGATGTGGCCCGCCGGCTGCTGGCCGGTGAGACCGGTCCGGTACGCGAAGCGGTGCTGCTCAACTCGGCGGCGGCGCTGGTGGCGCTGGACCCGGGCGAGGGCACGTTGAACGAGCAACTGGCCGCCGGGATCGCCAAGGCCGCCGAGTCCATCGACTCGGGTGCGGCCCGGGCGGCGCTGGATCGCTGGGTGACGGTCAGCAACGCCTGACCGAACGGGAAATGCGGACCGGGGCGCAGTCCAGATCTTGGACTGCGCCTTGCACGTCGACGCACGTATGGCAAGATGCTGGTCAGGTCATGAGTGACAGCGACTACGGCCCCGGCCCGCTGTCCGGCAACCCTCCGTCCGTGGCGGGGTGCCCCGGGTGAAGACCAGGCCGTAGGCAGCGAGGTCTGCGGCAAGCGCGGACCCCTCGACATCTGTGAATGTCACATCCCTGGGGTCCTGGTCCTCAAGGAGCCTCTTGTGAGCAAGCGAATGCGATAGGGCCCCGTCCGGCCCCTCTCCGCACCCCCTTTTTCTTCCTCCTGCGCTGCCGCGTACCCGCCGGCGCAGTGAATTCGCCTGCCTCTTACGGGAGTTCGCCATGTCTGTTGTCACCGCTGCCACCGACCGGTCCATTTGTTCCCCGCTGCCTGTTCTGGGAAAGGATGTGACCGTTCCGCTCGTTACCGGCGGAGAAGTCACTTATGCCGCCCTGGACTACGCGGCCAGTGCCCCGGCCCTGCAGCGGGTGTGGGACGACGTCGCCGCCTACGCCCCGTACTACGGCAGCGTCCACCGCGGCGCCGGCTACCTCTCGCAGCTCTCCACGGACCTCTTCGAGAACAGCCGCAAGGCGGTTGCGGAGTTCCTCGGCTGCCGCGCCGGGGACCAGGTGATCTTCACCCGGTCGACGACGGATTCGCTGAACCTGCTGGCCGCGGCGGTGCCCGCCGACTGTCAGGTCTTCGTGTACGAGACCGAGCACCATGCCTCGCTGCTGCCCTGGCGCGACGCCCGTGTCACCTACCTCAACGCTCCCCGCACCCCGGCCCAGGCCGTCGAGACGCTGGAGCGGGCGCTCGCCGGCCGTGACCCCCACGGCCCCGCGCTGGTCTGCGTCACCGGCGCCTCGAACGTCACCGGTGAGCTGTGGCCGGTGAAGGAGCTGGCCGCCGCCGCCCACGCCCACGGCGCCCGGATCGTGCTGGATGCCGCACAGCTCGCGCCGCACCACCCGGTCGACATCGACGAGCTCGACGTCGACTGGGTCGCCTTCTCCGGACACAAGCTGTACGCGCCGTTCGGCTCCGGTGTCCTCGCGGGCCGCGCCGACTGGCTGCAGGACGCCGAGCCGTACCTGGCCGGTGGCGGCGCCTCCCGGAAGGTCGCCCGGCGCACCGACGGCGGTGTGGACGTGGAGTGGCACTCCACCGCCGCCCGGCACGAGGCCGGTTCGCCCAACGTCATCGGCGTCTACTCCATCGCCTCCGCCTGCAAGGCGCTCACCGAGGCCGGCTTCGACCGCCTCGTCGCCCGCGAGCAGCAGCTCGTCACCCGGGTCCGCGAAGGCCTCGCCGAGGTCCCCCAGGTCAAGGTGCTGTCGCTGTTCGGTGACGACGCCCCGCGGGTCGGCGTCATCTCCTTCGTGGTGGAGGGCTGGAACAGCTCGCACTTTGCCGCGGCGCTCTCCGCCGAGTACGGCATCGGGGTACGCGACGGACTGTTCTGCGCCCACCCGCTGGTGCGCACCCTGCTCGGCAGCGACCCGCAGGACCCGGGCGAGTGCGGCGCGCCGGAGGCCGAGCCGGGCGAGCGTTCGCTGAACGCGATCCGGGTCAGCTTCGGCGCCGGTACGCCGGACGAGCACATCGAGCGCTTCGTCCGCGCGGTCAAGGTGCTGGTGAGCGAAGGGGCCCAGTGGAAGTACCGCACCGAGGACGGCCGCTGCGTCCCGGACCGGGGCACGGCTCAGGTCTGACCGGCCGGGAACCGAGGCCGTAATACTTCGGCCGGGGACGGGCAGCTGCCCGTCCCCGGCCGAAGTATTACGCCGTGATGTGGCGTACCTATGCGTCGAGACCGATGGCGAAGGCCGCTTCCAGGTCGTGCTGCGAGTACGTACGGAACGCGACATGCGTGTCGGTGCCCTCGACACCCGGGATCTTGCTGATCCGGCCGGGGATGACATCCGCCAGATCGTCGTGCTTGGCCACCCGGACCATGGCGATCAGGTCGTACGTACCGGTGACCGAGAAGACCTCGCTGACGCTGTCCAGCGCCGCGATGGACTCGGCGATCTCGGGAATCCGGTCCACGCTGGTTTTGATGAGCACGATCGCGGTGATCACGGCTGGCTTTCTCCCTCGGTGGCCGTGGCTGGAGTCTTCACTCTAGCCCCACGGCGGTAGCGCCCCCAGGCGTAGAGGAAGCCGGTGGCGAAGCCGACCACATGGGCGAGATAGGCCACCCCCGGTCCGCTGCCCGCACCCTGCGCGGCCATCCACTGCAGGACGAACCAGAAGATCAGCACGATCCAGGCGGGAAAGCGCAGTGGCAGGAAGAGCAGGAACGGGAAGAGGCTGGTGACCCGGGCCCGGGGGAACAGGTACAGGAACGCCCCGAGCACCGCGGAGATCGCCCCCGAGGCGCCGACGAGGGTCTGGTCGGAGTCGGCGTGCGCCGCCGCGTACGCCAGCAGGGCGAGATAGCCGCAGCCGAGATAGAAGAAGGCGAACTCCGCACGGCCCATCCGCTCCTCGGCCATCGCCCCGAAGACGTACAGGAAGAGCATGTTGCCGAGCAGATGCAGCCAGCTGCCGTGCACGAAGAGTGCGGTCAGCGGGGTGAGCAGGGCATGTGCGGAGCCGCCCCACAGCTCGGTGGGGATCACCCCCCAGCGCTCGAAGTACCCGGCCTGGGCGGCGAGCAGGGTGTCGGCGGTGCCGTACGTGGGGTTGAACCCGGAGAGCGGGCTGATCAGGAAGACGGCACAGCACAGGCCGATGAGGGCATACGTCACCGGGGCGCCGCCCGCGGTGGCGGCGCGCAGGAGTCTGCCGGTCAGTCCACCCGTCACAGCCCGCCGTTCGATCATGAACAGAGCATGACGCAAGGTGATGGAACGGGACAGACCGCCTCGCCGTGCCGATGGGTATGCACAAGGCCGTAGGGTTACAGCAGGACATCCGCAGTTCGACGGCGCACCGCGAGATCCTTGGCAGGCAGCAGCACGACGCTCGACGCTCGACGAAAGAGGACGCAACGATGACGACGGTTCCACAGCCGACCGACGGGACCCGCTGGCGCTGCACGCTCTGCGGGAATCTCACGCGCTTCGACGTGACGCGTTCGTCCAAGGTTGTCGAATACGTGCATCTCGACCTCGCAGGAGAGGCGACCGTCGAAGAGCGCGAGGTGGTCAGTGAGACCATCGAGTCGGTCCGGTGTCGTTGGTGCAACGCGGTGGACCAGATCGAACTAGTCGACAGGCCGGGTGCCGACTCCTGACGGGGCCGTGCGGACAGACATTTGGGGTGACGGATCGTGGAGCAGCCCGCAAGCGGCGCCGAGCCGGCAGGTGGAGCCGGCGACGCCGTCGAGGCGCTCGACCGCCCGCTGCCCGAAGGCGTACGGCGGCGGGTCGTCGCGCTGGTCTCGGACGCGTTCGGTGGCCTCACGGTCACCGAACTCCCGGCCCAGCTGAGGCAGTACGCCCGCTTCACCCCGACCCGGCGCGCCAAGTTCGCCGGGAACGCGATGGCGGCCGCCCTGGAGAGCGACACGCTGTTCCGTCAGCGCATCGGAGAACGGCTCCGGGAGTCCCAGCCCGAGCTGACCGCGGCTGTGGGGGCAGGATCGCCGCCCGCTGCCGCCGACCCTGTCGATGTGGCCGCCGCAGCCTATGTGCTGCGCCCGGTCGGCTGGGTGAAGCTGGTTGCCGCAGCCGGCGAGGAGGTCCAGCGGGCCGACGCGGAACGGGCCGACGAGGAGAGCCGGCGCGAACTGGAACGGCTGCGCGAGGAACTCGCCCAGGCCCGGACCCAGACCAAGAGCGAGACCGAACGGCTCCGCGGTGAGCTGGACGCGGCCCGCAAGGAAGCCGACGCGCTGGGGCGCAAACTGCGCTCCGCCCTGAATGAGGTCAAGCGTGGTGAGGCCGCGGTCCGCCGGGGCAAGGCCGAGACCGAGACCGTACGGACCGAAGCGGCCGCCCGGATCTCCGCGGCCGAGAGCGAGACCCGGCGGCTGCGGGCCCGGCTCGGAGAGGCGGAGGCGTCCGTCGAGGCGAGCCGCAGGGCAGCCAGGGAGGGCCGCACGGTCGAGGACATGCGGCTGCGGCTGCTGCTCGACACGGTGCTCGACGCGGCCCGCGGGCTGCGCCGCGAACTTGCCCTGCCGCCCTCCTCGATCCGTCCCGCGGACAGCGTCGACGCTGTCGAGCCGGGCGCGATGTCGCCCAAGGACATTGCCGCCAGGGCGCTTTCGGACACCGATCCGGCCCTGCTCGACCAGCTGCTCGCACTGCCGCAGGCCCATCTGATCGTGGACGGCTACAACGTCACCAAGACCGGCTATCCGCAACTGCCGCTGGAGAAGCAGCGACTGCGCCTGCTGGGCGGTCTCGCGGTGCTCGCGGCGCAGTCCGGCGCCGAGATGACCTGCGTCTTCGACGGGGCCGAACTGGCCGCTCCGGTCCTGCTCGCGCCGCCGCGCGGGGTGCGGGTGCTCTTCAGCAAGCCGGGTGTCACCGCCGACGAGCTCATCCGTCAACTGGCCCGCGCCGAACCGCCGGGCAGGCCCGTCGTGGTGGTCTCCACCGACCGCGAGGTGGCGGACGGTGTGGCGAAGGCGGGGGCCAGGCCCGTTGCGTCCGTCTTGCTCCTGAAGCGACTTTCGCGCGCCTAGTGCGAGTTGTGGTGACTTGCCGGAATTTATGGAACGGACCGTCAAGCTGTCGCTACACGCGGTGTGATGTGAGTAAAGAAGTGACTGCTGGGGCGAGATTTTGCTTGTGAGGATTTGAACTGATCACAAGATGGTCACTAAGGTCGGGCCTCGAACCTTCGCACGGTTGATCGCCCATCCGGGGTGGCAGCGAAGGAACCGCCGAGTCCGTGACGTGCACGGAGCCGGGGATCCGATCCCCCACAGCCCGGTAGGCGGCTCGAGGAAGAAGGAGCTCGCCTTCGTGGCGTCCCACCGTCGTCCCAAGCAGCCGAGCCGCACCCGCGTGACCGTGCTCACCGCGACCGCCGCCGCGGCCGTTGCCCTGACCTCCCAGGCCGCCCACGCCGACCCCAAGCCGACCAAGAGCGAGGTCAAGGCGAAGGTCGACAAGCTCTACCACGAGGCGGAGACGGCCACCGAGAAGTACAGCGGGGCCAAGGAGCAGCAGCAGAAGCTCGAGAAGCAGGTCGACGCGCTGCAGGACAAGGTGGCCCGCGGCCAGGAGGAGCTCAACACGCTCCGCAGCGGCCTCGGTTCGCTCGCCGCCGCGCAGTACCGCTCCGGTGGCATCGACCCGTCCGTGCAGCTCTTCCTCGCCTCCGACCCGGACAGCTTCCTCGACGAGGCCTCGGCCCTCGACCAGTTGACGGCCAAGCAGACCGAGTCCCTGGAGAAGATCCAGGAGAAGCAGCGGGCCCTCGCGCAGCAGCGCAAGGAGGCCCAGGACAAGCTGGCCGACCTCGCGGACGTCCGTAAGACGCTGGGTGAGAACAAGAAGAAGTTCCAGGGCAAGCTCGCCGAGGCGCGGAGCCTGCTCAACACCCTGACCGCCGCCGAGCGCGAGAAGATGCGCCAGGACGACCTGCGGGCGAGCCGCGCCGCGGGCAGCCGGGTCGATCTGGGCAACGAGGTCCCCGCCTCCGCCCTCGGTGCCGCCGCCCTCCGGGCCGCCGCCACCCAGCTCAACAAGCCGTACGTCTCCGGCGGTACCGGCCCCAGCTCCTACGACTGCTCGGGCCTCACCCAGTGGGCCTATGCCCAGGCCGGCGTCGCCATCACCCGCACCACATACACCCAGATCAACCAGGGCACCCAGATAGGCCGCAGCGCCCTCAAGCCGGGCGACCTGGTCTTCTTCAACAACACGGCGCACGTGGGCCTGTACGCGGGCAACAACACCGTCCTGCACTCCCCGAAGCCGGGTGCGGTGGTCCGCTACGAGTCGATGAACACCATCGGCAGCTTCCAGGTCGGCGTGCGCATCTGACGACGCCCGAACGGGCGAATTCCCACGCCCCGACCGACTGCCCGCCCCGCCGGAGATCACAGGTCACCGGCGGGGTGGCGGCTTTCGTGCCCCTCACCCGACCGCCACGGCCGTTGGGCGCTCCGTAGTCGCGCGGCTACTGTCTGCCTGCTGTGCAGCTCCCGTCCGTCGGTCCGCCCGCCCCGGGCGGCAGGGGGCTGCGCACCTCTGCGTACAGCGGAAGGGAGTGCGGCGTCCTGTGGTGTCCCATCGCCGTTCCACACAGCCCGGTGTCAACCGGAGCGTCCGGATCACAGTCCTGTCGGCGGCGACCGCCGCCGCCGCACTCGGGGCGGCCACCGCGAGCGCCGAACCGCAGGACACGCCCCGGACCGCGAAGGCCGAGGTCGACCGGTTGTACGGCGAGGCCGAGCGCGCCACCGAGCAGTTCGACAAGGCCGGGGAGGACGCCGAGCGGCTGCGCGGCGAGGTGATCCGGGCCCAGGAGCGGGCGGCCCGCGACCAGGAACAGATCAACCGGCTCCGCACCGCGGTCGGTTCGGCCGCCGCCGCGCAGTACCGCGCAGGCTCCATCGATCCCTCGCTCGCCCTGCTGCTCTCTTCGGACCCGGACAGCTACCTCGACCGGGCGGCCACCCTCGACCGGCTGAACGTCCGTCGGGCGAGCACTCTGCAGAAGCTCCAGCGCGCCCGGCGCGGGCTCGCACAGGCCCGGGCGGAGGCCGCCCGCTCGCTGGCCGGTCTGGAGCGCAACCGGGCCGCCGCCGTCCGCCACAAACGGACCGTCGAGCAGAAACTCGAGCGGGCCCGGCAGCTGCTGAGCTCGCTGCCGGGCGCGGACCGGGCGGCCTTCGACCGGTCCTCGCGCACCGGCCGCGACGACGTCTTCCCGGGCATGACCGATCTCCCGCCGGGTTCGTCCCGGGCGGCGGCCGCCGTGACGGCGGCCCGGCATGCCGTCGGACGCCCGTACATCTGGGGTGCCAACGGGCCTGCGGGATTCGACTGCTCCGGGCTGATGCAGTGGGCGTACGCCCAGGCCGGTGTCAGCCTGCCGCGCACCTCCCAGGCCCAGCGGTACGCCGGACGCATGGTGCCGCTCTCCATGGCCCGCCCGGGCGACCTCGTCGCGTACCGGGCCGACGCCAGTCACATCGGGATGTACGTCGGCAACGGCCAGGTGATCCACGCCCCGTACCCGGGCGCCCCGGTCCGCTACGACCCGGTCGGCATGATGCCCGTCTCGTCGGTCACCCGTATCTGACCCGTACCCTCGACCGGGTGGCTGATCAGGGGCGTACGGCAGGCCGGGGACGTGACGGACGGTGGCGCGCGGCGGGCGCGGCACTCACCGCTCTGCTGCTCGCGTCCGCCTGCACGGCCCCCGCCACCACCTCCCCCGACACCACGGTCCGCGACGTCCGCGCCACCCTGGACCGCCGAGCCGCCGCCGTCCTGGACCACGACCCGGACGCCTATGCGGCCACGGTCGCCCCCGGGGCCACCGGCCTGCGGACGGCCCAGCGCCGTGAGCTGGCCAACCTCGCCGACGTGCCGCTGAGCTCGTGGACGTACGAAGTGACGGACGTGCACGAGCACGGCGCCGCCAGGGCCACCGCCGACGTCGAACTGCGGTACCGGATCGCGGGCTACGACAGTGCCCCGGTCACCACCGACCGGGTCCTCGACCTGGAGCGGCACGGAGCGGACGGCCGCTGGTACATCGCTGCCGACCGGGCCGGGAAGGACGGCGGCCGGCAGCTCTGGCAGCAGGGCGACGTGCGGGTCGTACGCGGCACGCACAGCCTCGTCCTCGGCGTCGGCCGCACGCAGGAGGAGCTGCGCCGGATCGCGGACACCGAGGACCGCGCGGTGCCCGCCGTCTCCGCCGCCTGGCCGGAGCGCTGGGCCGCCCGCGTGGTGGTGGTCGTGCCGAAGACGGTCGACGACATGGCCGGGCTGCTCGGGGCACCGGTGGCGAACTACCGGGGCATCGCGGCCGTCACCACCGGGGAGACCGGCGGCCCGGGCCGGACGCCCGCGGACCGGGTGATCGTCAACCCGCAGGCGTACGCGATGCTCGGCACGTTCGGACAGCGGGTCGTCCTCACCCACGAGACCGCCCATGTCGCCACCCGCGCCCGTACCTCCGCCGCCACCCCGACCTGGCTCTCCGAGGGCTTCGCCGACTGGGCGGCCTACCGCGCCGAGGACCGGACCCCCGCACAGGCCGCGCCGGAACTGGCGGAAGCCGTCCGGAGCGGCGAGCTGCCCGCCGCACTCCCCACGGACGAGGATTTCCGCTTCGGTGGCGACTCCGGGCGCCTCGCGAGGGCGTACGAGGGCGGCTGGCTGGCCTGCGCGCTGATTGCCGACCACTGGGGCGAGAAGAAGCTGTTCGCCCTCTACCGGGCCGTCGGGGGGCACTCAGGGCGGGACGGAGCGTCGGAGCAGGCCCTGCACGAGGTGCTCGGCACGACCGAGCAGGACTTCACGGCGCGCTGGCGGCAGTATCTGCGGTCCCGTCTCGGCTGACGTCCCCGGCCGGCGCGGACCCGCGGTAGCGGACCGGCCGGACCGGCACCGGCTGCTCCGGCCTTCCCGGCTCGGTCACCGTCCGCCGCCACAGCCGCCTCGCCGCGACCAGGGTCGCCGCGACCAGCAGGCCATTGCGTACGAACATCAGCGTCACGCCCGTTGCGTCGCTGGTCACCACGTGGATGAACCCGAGCGGGAACTCCAGCTGCGTGACGCCCGTCGCGGCCAGTACCAGTCCGGCCGGCAAGCCCATCCGGCCGGACCGGAAGACCAGACAGACCGCCGCAAGGCCGACCAGCCACAGCATGTACTGGGGGCTGATCACCCGGCTGGTGGTCGTGAACAGCAGGACCGCGGTGAACGCCGCGTCGGCGGTGGTGCTCGCCCCGGACGTGCGGGCCCGCAGGCGCCACACCAGCAGCCAGCCGCAGGCGATCAGGCTCAGACCGAGCGCCAGCGTGCTCACCAGTGGTACATGCGGACCGAGGAACTCCAGCGATCCGTAGTTCAGCTCCACCCGGCCCTGCCAGCCGAACTGCCGCGCCACATGGAATACCAGCGCGCCCAGCGACTCGACCTCGGTGCCCCGGTCGCGCTGGAAGCCGAGAAAGGCCAGCGCGCCCGGCATCGCCGCCGCAGCCGCCACCAGCAGACCGGCCGCCGTCACCGCGGCCGCCGTCCACGAGCGGCGGGTGTGCTCCCCGCGTGCCGTGCCGACGAGCAGCAGCACCGGCCACACCTTCAGCAGCGCGCCGAAGGCGGCCAGCGCCCCCAGCACCCGCGGATGCCGCGCCCCCGCCAGCAGCGCCGCCACCGCGACCGCCGTCACCATCACGTCGTAACGGGCGTACGCGGTCGTGCCGAGCAGCGGCACCCCCGCCACCCAGACCCAGCCGCCCGCCGTCCGCCTGCCGGCCCGCCGGCCCGCGTACAGCAGCAGGCCCAGTACCAGCGCGTCGCACAGGCACACGAGGGCGAAGAAGGCCGAGGTGTAGTCCAGGAACGGCAGCAGTGCGGGGGAGAGGATGGCGAGCGCCGCGACGGGTGGGTACTGCCAGGTGACGTCGGACTGCGGGTACGTACCGCTCTTCAGTACCTCGGACCAGCCGTGGTAGATCACCGAGACGTCACTCGTCACGTCCGGGCCCGGCAGCGTGATGACCTTCAGGACGCAGAGCAGCAACACGGCCCTGGTGAGGGCCCACACCGCCACGGGTGCGAGAAATCTGCCGGTTCCGCCTGCTGCCGTCATGGCCGCACTCATTCCCTTCGCCGGTGGCTCGATGAGCCATGATGCACGGCGTCTCTGTGCGGGAGCCATCAGGCCCAGCTGTTCGGTACTGTCAGCGGCGATGGACAAGACCCTGATCGTGACCAATGACTTCCCGCCCCGACCCGGCGGTATCCAGGCATTTCTGCACAATATGGCGCTGCGCCTGGACCCCGGACAAATTGTTGTCTACGCCTCCACCTGGAAGCGGAGCCCCGAGGGCGTCGCGGCCACCGCCGCGTTCGACGCCGAGCAGCCGTTCACCGTCGTCCGCGACCGTACGACGATGCTGCTGCCGACCCCCCGGGTGACCCGGCGCGCGGTTCAGTTGCTGCGCGCACACGACTGCACATCCGTCTGGTTCGGCGCCGCCGCCCCTCTGGGGCTGATGGCACCGGCGCTACGGAAGGCGGGCGCCCGGCGCCTGGTCGCGACCGCCCACGGGCACGAGGCGGCCTGGGCCCAACTGCCCGCGTCGCGGCAGCTGTTGCGCCGGATCGGCGAGGGCACGGACACCATCACGTACCTCGGCGAGTACACCCGCTCCCGGATCGCGGCCGCGCTCACCCCCGAGGCCGCGGGCCGCATGGTCCGACTGCCGCCCGGTGTCGACGAGAAGATCTTCCACCCGGACTCCGGCGGGGACCGGGTCCGGGCCCGGCTCGGGCTCACGGACCGGCCCGTCGTCGTCTGCGTGTCGCGGCTGGTGCCCCGCAAGGGACAGGACACCCTGATCCTCGCGATGCCCGCGATCCTGGCACGTGAGCCGGACGCCGTACTGCTGATTGTCGGCGGCGGACCGTATGCCAAGGAGCTGAAGAAGCTCGCCGAGGAGACGGGCGTCAGCGACTCCGTACGGTTCACCGGACCGGTGCCGTGGGAGGAGCTGCCCGCCCACTACGGCGCGGGCGACGTCTTCGCCATGCCGTGCCGCACCCGCCGCGGCGGCCTCGACGTCGAGGGCCTCGGCATCGTCTACCTGGAGGCGTCCGCGACCGGACTGCCGGTGGTGGCGGGTGACTCGGGCGGCGCCCCCGACGCCGTACTGGACGGTGAGACCGGCTGGGTGGTGCGGGGCGGCTCCGTGGAGGAGTCCGCCGACCGGATCGCCACCCTGCTCGGCGACCCGGAGCTGCGGCAGCGGATGGGGGAGCGGGGCCGGGCCTGGGTCGAGGAGAAGTGGCGCTGGGACCTGCTGGCGGAGCGGCTCAGAACGCTGCTGTGAGACACACAGCGATGCCCGGCGCGTCCCGCGCCGGGCATCGCTGTGTTTTCAGCCGCAGTTGCCCCAGCTCATGCGACCGCCGCTGGCGTTGGCCCCGGCCTGTCCGTCCGGCCCGGTGTTGATCGAGCCCCAGTACTTCACGCACTTGCCCGCGGCGCTGCCCCGGACCGGCCCGGCGTAGCTGGTGTAGTTGCCTTGGTCGACGTACGTGTTGCCGTTCTGGATGATGAGCTGGGCCGTGGTGAAGGTGGCCGTGCCCGTGTACGAGGTCTTGACCGTCACGACACAGTTCTTGCCGTTCCCACTGCTGTACATCAGGTAGACGGTACCGGCGACCGTGCCGCTGCTGAACTTCACGGGGGACGAGGCGACGACGGAGTAGCCGTGGCCGTCGGCCCCGCAGACCGCGGTCGGACTGGCCGCGGCCGCTGCCGCGTCGGCCGTGGCAGGCACCGCCACGAAGGCGGAGGCTGCCACGGCCAGGACCAGACCGGCCCGCTGGAAGGCAGTACGCACAGGGGTCTCCCTAGGGAAGCGGATCAGTTCGAGTGATCCCGACCCTTGCACCGCCCCCGCATGGGGGAGAAGACCAGGTTTCGGCCAACGACCCGGTCAGCGCTGGTAGATGGACTCGACCTCGTCCGCGAAGTCCTTCGCCACCACATTCCGCTTCAGCTTCAGCGACGGCGTGATGTGGCCCGCCTCCTCGGTGAACTGCGAGGCAAGGATGCGGAATTTACGCACGGACTCCGCCTTGGACACCGCCGCGTTGCCGTCGTCCACCGCCCGCTGCACCTCGGCCAGCAGCTCCGGGTCCTCGCGCAGCGACACCGCCGTCGAGCCGGCCGGCTTGCCGTGCTCCGCGGCCCAGTGGCCGAGGAACTCCTCGTCCAGGGTGATCAGCGCACCGACGAACGGCCGCCCGTCGCCGACCACCATGCACTCGGCGACCAGGGCGTGGCTGCGGATCCGGTCCTCGATCACCGCGGGTGCGACGTTCTTGCCACCCGCCGTGACGATGATCTCCTTCTTGCGGCCGGTGATCGCGAGATAGCCGTCCTCGTCGAGGGTGCCGATGTCGCCCGTGTGGAACCAGCCGTCGGCCAGCGCCTCGGCCGTCGCCGCCTCGTTGTTCCAGTAGCCCGCGAACAGGTGCTCGCCGTGCAGCAGCACCTCGCCGTCGTCGGCGATCCGGACGACCGATCCGGGCAGCGGCTGGCCGACCGTACCGATCTTCTGCCGGTCCCACGGGTTGAAGGCGGTGGCCGCGCACGTCTCGGTGAGGCCGTAGCCCTCCAGCACCGTGAAGCCGATGCCGCGGTAGAAGTGCCCGAGCCGCTCGCCCAGCGGCGCGCCGCCGGAGATCGCGTACTCGCCGCGGCCGCCGAGCACGGCCCGCAGCTTGCTGAAGACCAGCCGGTCGAACACCTTGTGCTTGAACTTCAGGCCGATGGACGGACCCTCGGGGGTGCCCAGCGCGCGGCTGTACGCGATCGCCGTGTTCGCGGCCTTGTCGAAGATCTTGCCCTTGCCGTCGGCCTGCGCCTTGGCACGCGCCGAGTTGTAGACCTTCTCGAAGACCCGCGGCACACCGAGGATCAGCGTCGGCCGGAACGAGGCCAGCTCATCGGTGAGGTTCTTGATGTCCGGGACGCAGCCGAGCTTGATGGGCGCCATCACCGACGCCACCTCGACCAGCCGTCCGAAGACATGGGCCGCGGGCAGGAAGAGCAGAACGGAGCACTCGCCGGTGCGGAAGAGAGGCCTGAGCCGCTCCACCACGTTGCCGCACTCCGCGAAGAAGCTGCGATGGGTGAGCACACAGCCCTTGGGGCGGCCGGTGGTGCCCGAGGTGTAGACGATGGTTGCCGGGTCGTCGGCCCTGGCGCTCGCGCTGCGCAGGTCGACGGTCTCCTCCGAGACCTGGGCGCCCGCCGCGGTCAGCTCGTCGACCGCGCCCCTGTCGATCTGCCAGACGTTGCGCAGGCCGGGCAGCCGGTCGCGCACGGAGGTGACGGACTCGGCATGCGCGTCGCTCTCGACGAGGGCCGCGACCGCGCCCGAGTCGCCGAGGATCCACTGGACCTGCTCGGCGGAACTGGTCTCGTACACCGGGACGGTGACCGCCCCGGCGCTCCAGATCGCGAAGTCGAGCAGGACCCATTCGAAACGGGTACGGGACATGAGTGCGACCCGGTCGCCAGGCTCGATGCCCGCGGCGATCAGGCCTTTGGCGGCGGCTCTGACCTCGGCCAGGAACTGGGTGGCGGTCACATCGGCCCAGACGCCTGCCACTTTGCGGCTCATCACCGCGACGTCGGGATGCTGCGCGGCATTGCGGCGGATGAGATCCGTCAGGTTGCCGTCCGAGGGGACCTCGTACAGGGCCGGAAGGCTGAACTCGCGCAAGACTGCTGCTCCTCATCGGGCTCCGGTGCCACGGCACTGTGTGACGCACCGGATGCGGTCCAAGATTGGCGGGTGCTCAGTGGGGTGAGCACGACTGGACTGCCCGGACGTTACCCATCAGTACTCGGTTCCGGATAGGGGGTTCCGGCCAGATGTTTTATGCGTCACACATATTGGTGGTCCTTGCGCGCACAGTAGTGCACCCGGGTTACGACCAGGAAGTAACCGCAGGTCCGGCGGCTCTACCCATGCTGCGGGCGTCGTCCTAGGGTGATCGTCATGCGAGCCGGACCGAACAGCCGTGATGCCGCCACCGCACGCCGTACCCGCATCCATGTGGTCAGTGACGTGCATGGGAACACCGAAGCGCTGGCCCGTGCCGGGGATGGCGCGGACGCGCTCATCTGCCTCGGTGACCTGGTGCTCTTCCTCGACTACGCCGACCACTCGCGCGGTATTTTCCCCGATCTCTTCGGTGTCGAGAACGCCGACCGGATCGTCGAACTGCGCACCGCCCGACGCTTCGAGGAGGCCCGGGACTTCGGTCGCGGTCTCTGGGCGGGCCTGGACCGCAACGCCGCCATCGTCGGCGCGGTGCGCAAGCAGTACGCCGAGTTGTTCGATGCGCTCCCCACCCCCACGTACGCCACCTACGGCAATGTCGACATCCCCGATCTCTGGCCCGAGTACGCCCGCCCCGGCACCACCGTCCTGGACGGTGAACGCGTCGAGATCGGCGGCCGGGTCTTCGGCTTCGTCGGCGGCGGACTGCAGACCCCGATGCGCACCCCGTACGAGATCAGCGACGAGGAGTACGCCGCCAAGGTCGAGGCGATCGGCGAGGTGGACGTCCTGTGCACGCACATCCCGCCCGACGTCCCGGAACTGACGTACGACACCGTGGCGCGCCGCTTCGAACGCGGCAGCCGGGCCCTGCTCGACGCGATCCGCCGGACCCGCCCCCGGTACGCGGTTTTCGGCCATGTCCACCAGCCGCTGGTCCGCCGGATGCGGATCGACGCCACCGAATGCGTGAACGTCGGGCACTTCGCGTCGACCGGCCGGCCATGGGCCCTGGAGTGGTGACCTGGACCGGCGACCGGGACCGGTGGCCCGTGCCGACCGGACCCTGGGACGATGCGCCCCGCGCACGCGATAGCCTTCTGGCGGCAGGCCTCTGCCTACCGACCGGTACCCCGCACTGGAGGAGCCACAGCGATGGCTGAACACACCAGCTCGAGCATCACGATCGAGGCGGCACCGGCCGACGTCATGGGCGTGATCGCCGACTTCGACCGCTACCCGGAATGGACCGGCGAGGTCAAGGAGGCCGAAATCCTCGCCAAGGACGACAACGGCCGCGCCGAGAAGGTCCGCCTCGTCCTCGACGCCGGTGCGATCAAGGACGACCACACCCTCGCGTACACCTGGACCGGCGACCACGAGGTCAGCTGGACCCTGGTCAAGTCCCAGATGCTGCGTGCCATCGACGGCTCCTACGCGCTGGCCCCGATCGGTGACGGCAGCCGCACCGAGGTCACCTACCGGCTGACCGTCGACGTCAAGATCCCGATGCTCGGCATGATCAAGCGCAAGGCCGAGAAGGTCATCATCGACCGCGCACTGGCCGGTCTGAAGAAGCGCGTCGAGTCCGTCCCGCGGGGCTGACCCGGTGCGTACGGTCCTCGTCACCGGCCCCGGCGGCGCCGGCCGTACCACCGTCGCGGCGGCGACCGCACTGGCCGCCGCCCGTCGCGGCCGCCGCACGCTGCTGCTGTCCGCCGACGCCATACCCGGTTTCCCCGACGCCACGGAACCCACCGAGGTCACCGAAGGACTCCGGTTCGCCCGCGTCGACTCCGGCGAGCACTTCCGCACCGAACTCCTGGCCCTCCAGGACCAGGCGTCCCCGGTACTCGACCTGCTCGGCGGCAACCGGCTCGACGCCGAGGAGCTGACCGAACTCCCCGGCAGCGGCCAACTCGCCCTGCTGCACACCCTGCGCCGCGTCGTCGAGGGCGACTGGTCGCACGACGGCCACGAGCTTCTCGTCGTCGACCTGCCGCCGCTGCGCGAAGCCCTCGCCGTCCTCGCCCTGCCCGAGCAGCTGCGCCGCTATCTGCGCCGCCTGCTGCCCCCGGAACGCCAGGCCGCCCGCGCCCTGCGCCCGATGCTCGCGCAGCTCGCCGGCGTTCCGATGCCCGCCCAGTGGCTGTACGAGACCGCCGCCCGCCGCGACGCCGAGCTGGCCGCCGTCCAGACGCTGATCGAGGACCGGGGCACCACGGTCCGCCTCGTCGCCGAACCCGGACCCGCCGCCGAGGATGCCCTGCGCCTCGCCCGCACCGGACTCGCCCTGCACGGGCTGCGCGTCGACACCCTCACCGTCAACCGGGTGCTGCCCCGCCACTCGTCCGACCCGTGGTTCGCCGCGCTCGCCGCACAGCAGGAGAAGTGCGTCGACCACTGGTACGAGGAGTGGGCGCCGGCCACCTCGCTGTGCGAGGTGCCCCACCTCGGCCGGGACCCGCAGGGGCTCGACGACCTCACGCTCCTCGACACCGGGGCGAACCGCACCGCCTTCGAGGTGGCGGGCAACGGGGGAGGCCACTTCGAGGGCGACGGGCTCGCCGTCGAACCGGCCTACCGGCCGGGCGGGCGCGCCGACAACCCCTGGTGGATCGAGGGCCCGAGCGTCCCGGACGGCCCCGATGGGGTCCTGGTCTGGTGCCTGCCGCTGCCCGGAGCCGTCAAGGAGGAACTCCAGCTGGTGCGGCGCGGCGACGAATTGGTCCTGACCGTCGGCCCGTTCCGCCGGATCGTGGAGCTGGAGTCCGGGCTGCGCCGCTGCACCGTCTCCGGCGCGGCGCTCACCGACGGTGTGCTGCGCGTCCGGTTCACCCCGGACCCGGGCCTGTGGCCGCGGACCTCCTGAACGGCGTACCACCGTTCGGGTAACGTCGGTAGTGCGTGTCCCTTATGCGCCACCGTACGTGTCCCGTACGCGTCACCGTCCGCAACCATGTCGCAGGAGTCCGCCATGAGCGAAGCCACCGATCGTCCCGTCGACGACGACGCGTGGGCGAAGGCCTGCGCCGAGGATCTCGAAGCGGAGAAGGCCCGCCGCCGCGCCCAGCACGGCCCGCCGCCCGGCTCCGCCGCCGAAGAACTGCGCAAACTGGTCGATGCCGTGGCCGACAAGGTCTCCGCCCTCCAGTCCCCGCTGTTCGGCGTGGCCGCCCAGGGCGCCGTACAGCAGGTGATCAAGCAGGCGAAGTCTGTCGTCGAACCCGTCATCGAGCGCAACCCCGATGTCTTCGACCACATCGCCGCGGCCGGCAGCGAACTCCTCGCCGCCTACCGCTCCGCCGTCGAGAGCCAGGAACGTCGCTGGACCCAGGGCGCCACCGACACCGGCGGCCCCTCGAAGAAGGCCGACGACCCCACCGACCCGCGCGACGGCGGCACCGGCGCGGGCGAACACATCGACCTGGACTGACCGGCACCGATAGGGCGGGGTCCGGCGCTCGGGTACGGTTGCCCGTAGCGGGGCTCGACCGAAACTGAGGGATTCATGGGACTCACCATCGGCGTCGATATCGGCGGCACGAAGATCGCGGCTGGAGTGGTCGACGAAGAGGGCCGGATCCTCTCGATGTTCAAGGTGCCGACCCCGCCGACGGCTGAAGGCATCGTGGACGCGATCGCGGCGGCGGTATCCGGCGCGAGCGAGGGACACGAGGTCGAGGCAGTCGGCATCGGCGCTGCCGGATACGTCGACGACAAGCGCGCCACGGTGCTGTTCGCGCCGAACATCAACTGGCGGCACGAGCCGCTGAAGGACAAGGTCGAGCAGCGCGTCGGCCTCCCGGTCGTCGTCGAGAACGACGCCAACGCCGCGGCCTGGGGCGAGTACCGCTTCGGCGCCGGCCAGGGCCACGACGACGTCATCTGCATCACGCTCGGCACCGGCCTGGGCGGCGGCATCATCATCGGCAACAAGCTGCGCCGCGGACGCTTCGGTGTCGCCGCCGAATTCGGCCACATCCGGGTCGTTCCGGACGGGCTGCTCTGCGGCTGCGGGAGCCAGGGATGCTGGGAGCAGTACGCCTCCGGGCGTGCGCTCGTCCGGTACGCGAAGCAGCGCGCCAACGCCACCCCGGAGAACGCCACGATCCTGCTCAGCCTCGGCGACGGCACGGTGGACGGCATCGAGGGCAAGCACATCAGCCAGGCCGCACGCCAGGGCGACCCGGTGGCGATCGACTCGTTCCGCGAGCTGGCCCGCTGGGCCGGCGCCGGGCTCGCCGACCTCGCCTCGCTCTTCGACCCGTCCGCGTTCATCGTCGGCGGTGGCGTCTCCGACGAGGGCGAGCTCGTGCTCGACCCGATCCGCAAGTCGTTCCGGCGCTGGCTGATCGGCGGCGAGTGGCGCCCGCACGCCCAGGTGCTCGCGGCCCAACTGGGCGGCAAGGCCGGACTGGTGGGCGCGGCGGATCTGGCCCGGCAGGGCTGAACCACCCGGTCACGGACATCACCGGACGCCCGTCGCGCCCTTGTGGGAGCGGTGGGCGTCCGTCGTATCGTGAGCGGTATGGTCCTGACGCCGCTGCCCGACTCCCGTACCGAGCCGGATGGTTCGGCCGTCATCAGAGTGCTCAGCTACAACATCCGGTCGATGCGCGACGACCGCGAGGCCCTGGCCCGCGTCATCCGCGCCAGCGCACCCGATCTGGTCTTCATCCAGGAAGCCCCGCGCTTCTTCCGCTGGCGCAAGCGCGCCGCCTGGCTGGCGGCCCACACCGACCTGGTGCTCCTCTCCGGCGGCGCCACCGCGGCCGGGCCCCTGCTGCTCTGTTCGCTGCGCGCCACCGTGGAACGAACGGAGGACCTGCTGCTGCCGCACACCCCTGGACTGCACCGCAGGGGGTTCGCCACGGCGGTGGTGCGGATCGCGGGCACCCGGATCGGTCTGCTGAGCTGCCATCTCAGCCTGCGGCACGACGAACGCCTGGCCCAGGCGGATCTGCTGCTCGACCGGCTGGACGCCATGCAGGTCCAGCACGCCATCGCGGCCGGCGACCTCAACGACGGCCCGGAGGGGAAGGCTTTCCGGCTACTGGCCGGGCGGCTCCAGGACTGCCGGTCGGTCCGGCCGTGGGGCGCCGACCAGACCTTCCCGGCGCACGATCCGCGCCTGCGCATCGACGCGATCTTCGCGACCGCCGGGATCGAGGTCCTCGGCTGCGGAGTCCCGTCGGGGCTGCCCGGCATCACCGAGCCGGACCTGCGGGCGGCCACGGACCATCTGCCGGTACTGGCAGCACTCCGGGTGCCCGCCCTCGCCTCCCTCGCCGAACCGGCCTGATCCCGGGGAGCGGCTCGCCGCACTGCCCCGGGAGCCGTGTCAGACGACCGCGCCGCGCCCCGGATCGTCGTCGTCCTCGTCGGCGTCCTGCATCCGCGCGACCAGGGTGACGAAACCGCCCAGGAAGCCGCCGACGCAGAGCGTGGTCAGCCACCATGTCATGTCCCACTGCAGCAGCACCGCGATCAGCAGCAGCACCGGCCCGCCGACGACTGCGAGCCAGGCGAACTTCGCCGGGACGTCGGCCTCCGGCAGCGGCGGCGGCTCCGGCGGGACGAAATGCCCCTCGTCGTGGTCGTCCGCGTCGTCCCCGTCGGTCGGCTCCGTCACCTCGTAGTCACGCGGACCGTTGACACCGGGCGCGAAGACGACCGAGCTGCCGAGCGGCTTCTCCGGCGGCTTCGGCGGCCCCTGCTTCCCGGCACCCTTGTCGGGGTCCAGGACATTGCGCTGACCGTCCTCCAGCTGCGCGAGGTCACCGATCGACTTGAACGGCTTGGCACCCGGCGGGTCCGGCGGCTCCTCGCCGTACCCGGCGACGATCGCCTCCCAGACGGCCGCCTCGTCGAGCGGGTCGCCCTCGCCCTTGGGCCTTGCGGGGGCATCCTGCGCACCCGCGCCCCCGTCGGGCACGGCTGCTCCCTCGGTGGGGCGCGGTTCGCGCTCCTCCTCGCTGCCCGCGCGCTCCGCGTCGTGCTCAGCCACCGGATGTGCTCCCCTTCTTTCCGACGCTCGGAGCGAGGCGGCCGATGAACGAAAAGCTCTCGTCGAAGATCCGCTCCGCATCGTGGTCCAACGTCGCCACGTGGTAGCTCTGTTCCAGCAGGATCTCCTCGACATCCGTCGACGACACCCGGCTGAGGATCCGCGCCGAGTCGGCCGGCGGCACCACGTGGTCCTGCGGGCTGTGCAGCAGCAGGAGCGGCTGGGTGACCTGCGGCAGATCGGTGTCGACCAGCCGGAAGAAATTCCGCAGCGAATGCGCCGCGTGCAGCGGCACCCGGTCGTAGCCGATCTCCACGGAGCCGTCCCGCGCGATGTCGTTGGCCACGCCCTTCGTCGACGGCAGCAGATGACGGACGACCGGCAGTGCGTACGCCGCCAGGCCGTGCACCTTGTTCCCCGGATTGACGAGCACCAGACCGCTGATCGCGTCCCCGTGCTTCGCCGCCAGCCGCAGCGCCAGCGCGCCGCCCATCGACAGCCCGAAGACGAAGACCTGACTGCACCGCTCCGACAGGGCCCGCAGCTCCCGGTCCACCTCCGCGTACCAGTCCTGCCAGCCCGTGACCTGCATGTCCTGCCAGCGTGTGCCGTGCCCGGGCAGCAGCGGCAGCGAGACCGTGAGCCCGCGCTCCGCCAGATGGTCGGCCCAGGGCCGCAGCGACTGCGGTGAACCGGTGAATCCGTGACAGAGGAGGACGCCGACCTCTCCGCCCTCGTGGCGGAACGGCTCGGCTCCAGGAAGGACCGGCACCGGGGTCTCCTGTTCGTGAGGCTCGAAGGGGAGCGAAAGGGGGAGTGCAAGAAGGATTACTTCACCGTACGCGACCGGACTGACACCGACCAGGGTCGTCACCGGTCACAGCCGTGCTTCGGCCCCGTGCCGGGCAGGAACGGCAGCTGCACCAAGGGTTAAGGTCAGTGCGACAGCACACAGGAGGCACTCGAGTTGATCTACGGCGCAATGAAGTTCTCCATCGGTGGGTCATTGAAGCTCGCCTTCAGGCCGTGGGTGGAGGGCCTGGAGAACATCCCTGCTCAGGGGCCGGCGATCCTCGCGAGCAACCATCTCTCGTTCTCCGACTCCTTCTTCCTGCCGGCCGTCCTGGACCGCAAGGTCACCTTCATCGCCAAGGCCGAGTACTTCACCGCACCCGGCGTGAAGGGCAGGCTCACCGCCGCCTTCTTCAAGGGTGTCGGCCAGCTCCCGGTGGACCGCTCCGGCGCCCGCGGTGCCGGTGAGGCGGCCATCAAGGCGGGCATAGAGGTCATCGAGAGCGGTGGACTCTTCGGTATCTACCCGGAGGGCACCCGGTCGCCCGACGGCCGGCTCTACCGCGGCAAGCCCGGCGGACTGGCCCGCGTGGCCCTCGCCACCGGAGCGCCGGTCATCCCCGTTGCGATGATCGACACGGAGAAGATCCAGCCGCCCGGTCAGCTGATGCCCAAGCTGATGCGCCCGGGTATCAGGATCGGCAAGCCGCTCGACTTCAGCCGGTATCACGGCATGGAGGGCGACCGCTTCATTCTGCGCTCGGTCACCGACGAGGTGATGTACGAGATCATGAAACTCTCCGGCCAGGAGTACGTCGACATCTACGCGACCGCGGCCAAGCGGCAGATCGCGGACGAGGCGAAGCGCCGGGCCGAGGAGGAGAAGCACGCGGGCGGAAAGCCCGGAACGCAAGGGTGACGAATCGGTCCGGCGCGTCACCGCGCCGGCGTCCGTCGGGGGGGGGTGGGGGGGCATGGCCAAGCGCGAGCGGGTCGTACGCATGTCGGTCGAGCAGCCGCTGTGGCGTGCGCTGACCGCGTACCGGATTCTGACGATGCTCTATGCGAGTCTGCTCGCCGTCTTCGGCCGGGGCGAGTACGAGCGGCCGTGGGTGGCCTTCGCCTACCTGGTCGCCATGGCCGCCTGGACCCTCGCCACGCTCCCCAAGGTCGCGGGCGCGGTGAGCTGTACCAAGCGCTTCCTCGGCGCCGACCTCGCGCTTGCCCTGTTCGGCATTCTGCTGACCCCGCTCGCCGACTTCGACGCCCAGCACATGGACGGCTCGACCCTGCCGTCCATCTGGACCGCGGGTTCCGTCCTGGCGTTCGCGATCAAGGGCGGCTGGCGCTGGGCGGCCTTCGCCTCCACCTTCGTCGCCGCAGCCAACATCGTCGAGCGCGGCGAACCCAGCCGCGACACCTTCCACAACGTCCTGCTGGTCTGGGTCGCCGCCATCGCCATCGGTTACGTCGTCGAGGTGGCCAGGGCCAGTGAGCGCACCCTGGCCCGCGCTCTGGAGATCGAGGCGGCCACCCGGGAACGGGAGCGGCTGGCCCGCGGCATCCACGACAGCGTGCTCCAGGTCCTCGCGATGGTCCAGCGCCGTGGCACGGCGCTGGGCGGCGAGGCGGCCGAACTGGGCCGGATGGCCGGGGAACAGGAGGTCGCCCTGCGCACCCTGGTCTCCAGCGGACTCGTGCCCACCACCCGGGTCTCCGAGGACGCCGCCGACGGCGCGGTGGTCCGCAGCGTCGAGGTCGACGACGAGGAGGACGGCCCGGCCGGCGGGGCCGCATGCGATCTGCGCTCCCTGCTCGCCCCGCACGCCGGCTCCCGGGTCAGTTTCGCGGAGCCCGGCGCCCCGGTACTGCTCGCTCCGGCGGCGGCGAAAGAACTTGCGGCTGCTGTCAGTGCCGCCCTGGACAATGTGCGGGTGCACGCGGGGCAGGACGCCCAGGCCTGGATCCTCGTCGAGGACTGGCCGGACGAGGTGATCGTGACGGTCCGGGACGACGGCCCGGGTATTGCCGAGGGGCGGCTGGCGCAGGCGGAGGGGGAGGGGCGGATGGGGGTCGCCCTGTCGATCCGGGGGCGGCTGCGTGATCTGGGCGGCACGGCAGAGCTGATCTCGGTGCCCGGCCAGGGCACCGAGGTCGAGTTGAAGGTTCCAAAGGTTTCGAGGACTCCGAACGATTCACGGGGGAAGGCAGGTTCCGGCCGATGAGCGCGGACAACGTGACGAACACGACCGGCGCGACGAGCGCGGCGGGCGGGCAGGGCGCCACCCGGCGGGCGATCAGGGTGATGGTGGTCGACGACCACCCGATGTGGCGCGACGCCGTCGCCCGCGATCTCGCCGAGTCGGGCTTCGACGTGGTGGCGACCGCCGGTGACGGCCCGCAGGCCCTACGCCGGGCGAGGGCCGTCACCCCTGACGTCCTGGTGCTCGACCTCAATCTGCCGGGAATGCCCGGCGTCCAGGTCTGCAAGGAGCTGGTCGGCTCCCACCCCGGCCTGCGGGTCCTGGTGCTCTCCGCGAGCGGCGAGCACGCCGACGTACTGGAGGCGGTGAAGTCCGGCGCCACCGGCTACCTGCTCAAGTCGGCCAGTACGCAGGAGCTGACCGAGGCCGTGCGGAGGACCGCGGCCGGCGACCCGGTCTTCACCCCGGGCCTCGCCGGACTGGTGCTCGGCGAGTACCGCAGGCTGGCCTCCGAGCCGGCGCCCGTCGCGTCCGACGAGCCGAAGGCCCCGCAGCTGACCGACCGGGAGACCGAGGTGCTGCGGCTCGTCGCCAAGGGGCTCTCGTACAAGCAGATCGCCGAACGGCTCGTCATCTCGCACCGCACCGTCCAGAACCACGTCCAGAACACCCTGGGCAAACTTCAGCTGCACAACCGGGTGGAACTCGTGCGGTACGCGATCGAACGCGGCCTCGACGACGCCTGAGACCCGGAACGCCGAGATCGGCTCCGCCTCGGCGACGCCCGTGATCAACTCCGATTTATTGCGCGGGAATTGACCTTCCGACCCATCCCTGAGTGACCTGGATCACCATTAGCGTGGTCGTAGCGAGCTCACTTCGGCGAAGGGATGCTTCCATGCGGGTCGGAGTACTGACCGGGGGCGGCGACTGCCCCGGGCTCAACGCGGTCATCCGCGCCATCGTCCGCAAAGGCGTGCAGGAGTACGGCTACGACTTCATCGGCTTTCGGGACGGCTGGCGCGGCCCGCTGGAGGGGGAGACCGTCCCGCTCTCCATCCCGGCGGTGCGCGGCATCCTGCCGCGCGGCGGCACCATCCTCGGTTCCTCGCGCACCAACCCCCTCAACGCGGAGCACGGCGTCCGCCGGATCAGGGACAACCTCGCCAAATACGAGGTCGACGCGCTCGTCACCATCGGCGGCGAGGACACGCTCGGCGTGGCCGCCACCCTGTCCGACGACTACGGCATCCCGTGCGTCGGCGTTCCCAAGACCATCGACAACGACCTGTCGGCCACCGACTACACCTTCGGCTTCGACACGGCGGTCGGCATCGCGACCGAGGCCATCGACCGTCTGCACACCACCGCCGAGTCCCATATGCGGGTCCTCGTCGTCGAGGTGATGGGCCGCCACGCGGGCTGGATCGCGCTCCACTCCGGGCTGGCAGGCGGCGCGAACGTCATTCTCATCCCCGAGCAGCGCTTCGACATCGAACAGGTCTGCGCCTGGGTGACTTCCCGCTTCCGGGCGAGCTACGCCCCGATCGTCGTCGTCGCCGAGGGCGCCATGCCCGCCGAGGGGGAGATGATCCTCAAGGACGGATCCCACGACTCCTTCGGCCATGTCCGGCTGTCCGGCGTCGGCGAATGGCTGGCCAAGGAGATCGAGCGGCGCACCGGGAAGGAGGCCAGGACCACGGTGCTCGGCCATGTCCAGCGCGGCGGCACCCCCAGCGCCTTCGACCGCTGGCTGGCCACCCGCTTCGGGCTGCACGCCATCGAAGCCGTCCGGGACGGCGACTTCGGTGTGATGGTCGCCCTGCGTGGCACGGACATCGTGCGGGTGCCGATCGCGGAGGCGACCGCCCGGCTCAAGACGGTCGACCCGGCGCTCTACGCGGAGGTCGGCGTCTTCTTCGGCTGAGCGCGTCTCTTCGGCTGAGCACGGCAGGGGTACGGGCCGTATATTCGCGGCCGTCCGGCCCGCACCCTGCCTTCCAGGAGAAATCATGGAAATCCTGGCATTCGGTGTGCAGTCCGACGAGAAGCAGCTGATCGAGAAGGCCTTCGCCGGACAGCACGAGGTCCGGCTGCCTGGCCCGCCGCCGCAGCGACAACGTCCTCGTTCCCGCGCTCCGTGAGGACTGAGCCCCGGATCTCCTCCGGAGCCCCGCCCACGTACGCCGTCAGCTGTGCACGGGCAGCCCCGCCAGCAGCTCGGCGACGATCGACGCCCCGCGCAGCGTCAGCACCGACTCCGGGTGGAACTGCACCGACGCGAACCCGTCCCCGCGCAGTGCGTGCAGTTCCCCGGTGGCCGCGTCCCGGCTCACCTCGATGGAGTGCGCAGCCAGCTCGGTGACCGTCTCGTCATCGCAGCGAGCGGTGAAGCTGTTGTAGAAGCCGACCGTCTCCGGGCGCCCGAACAGTTCGATCCGGGTCTGCGCGCCCTGGTAGGGCACGGTCTTGCGGACGATCTCCAGTCCCAGCTCCGCCGCGATCAGCTCATGTCCCAGGCAGACCCCGAGCAGCCCGTGCCGATGGTCCCGGACCAGCTCCGCGGCGAACTCGCGCAGCAGCCGCATCTTCGGATCGCCGGTGTCGGCCGGATTCCCGGGCCCGGGGCCCAGCACGACCGGGCCCAGGTGCGCCCGGACGGCCTCGCGCAGTCCCGGCTCGTCGTAGCGCCGCACCGACACCTCCAGGCCCGAGGCGCGCAGCAGATGCGCCAGCATCGCGGTGAAGGTGTCCTCGCCGTCGATCACCAGCGCATGGCCGGACAGCTCCTGCGTACGCTCCTGCATCCGCAGCCAGAACGGTGCGAGCCCGTCCCGTCGGGCGTCCAGCGCGGCCCGCACCCGCGGGTCGCCGGCCAGCCGCGGACGCGTCCCCTCGGCCTGTGGCCGCCCGGGCCGCACCCCCAGCGCGGCCAGCACCCCGGCCGCCTTCGCATGGGTCTCGGCGACCTCGCTCGCGGGATCGGAGTGGCGTACGAGCGTCGCCCCGACCGCCACCCGCAGCCGCCCGTCGGCCGCGATGTCGGCGGTACGGATGAGGATCGGCGAGTCGAGGGTCTGCGCCCCGCCCGGCTCCTGCCGCAGCAGGGCCAGCGCGCCCGCGTAGTATCCGCGCCCGCCGGGCTCGTACCGCTCGATGACCCGGCAGGCGTTCTGCACGGGCGAGCCGGTGACCGTCGCCGCGAACATGGTCTCCTTCAGCACCTCCCGTACGTCCAGCGAGGAGCGCCCGCGCAGTTCGTACTCGGTGTGCGCGAGATGGGCCGTCTCCTTGAGCCGTGGCCCGATCACCACCCCGCCCATGTCACCGACGGTGCACATCATCTTCAGTTCCTCGTCGACCACCATGGAGAGTTCCTCGGTCTCCTTGCGGTCACCGAGAAAGGTCAGCAGGCTCTCGGCGGTCGGCCCCTCGGCGGGGTAGCGGTACGTCCCGCTGATCGGGTTCATCACGACCGTCCCGCCGGACATCCGCACATGCACCTCGGGACTGGCGCCGACCAGCGTCCTGTCGCCGGTGTGTACGACGAACGTCCAGTACGCGCCCCGCTCACCGGCCAGCAGCCGCCGGAAGAGCGCCAGCGCGTCGGCCCGCCCGAATCCGGGGATCCCGCCCTGGAAGGTACGCCGGATGACGAAGTTCGCGCCCTCGCCCTGTCCGATCTCGTCCTCGATGACCCGCCGGACGATCCCGGCGTACTCCTCGTCGGGCACGTCGAAGGCCCCGCCCTCGACCTGCACGTCATGGGTGGGCAGCACGTCGAGCACGGTGGCGAGCGGCAGCTCGTACGTCTCGTCCGCGACCAACACGGACAGCGGTGTCCCGTCGTCGCGCACGTCGAAACCGCGCTCGGCGATCTGCCGGAACGGCACCAGGGAGAGCGACGGCTGCGGACCGACGGGCAGATCGGCGAGCCGGTTCACCTCCCGCACCCGGCCGATCAGGACCTCGACGGTGTCGTGATCACGGCCGGGGGTGCGCCTGCGCAGCAGCGCGAAGGGCGGGCAGTCGTCCGTCAGGAGCCGCTGGACGACGAGCTCGGTGGGGTCGGGCATGAGGTGTTCCTTCCGGATGGAGGAACGGCTCCCGAAACGCAGAGAAGGCCGCCCCTCGGGCGGCCTTCGCGTGGTCTGTCGCGCGATGAATCAGTGGGCCGCCGGATGAGCGGTCCACCACCAGTTCTGATGTGTCTGCGCGAACATGTTCCGCACCTTACCGGACGTCCACCGGTCCAGACGCGCGTCTCATCTGTTGAGCCTACGGATGAGTGCCCCACGAGACCCCGTAATGTTGTGGATGTGACCGTGAACGCCAATACCTCCGTCGCCGGTGGCAACACCTGGCGAGACCTTCCCGCGGCGCAGCAGCCCGAGTACCCCGATGCCGAGGCTCTGCGCGATGTACTCGCGGACCTCGCGTCGTATCCGCCGCTCGTCTTCGCGGGCGAGTGCGACCAGCTGCGCGCCCGCATGGGAGCCGTCGCCAAGGGCGAGGCGTTCCTGCTGCAGGGCGGCGACTGCGCCGAGGCCTTCGACGCCGTGTCCGCCGACCACATCCGGGCCAAGCTGAAGACGCTGCTCCAGATGAGCGCCGTCCTGACCTACGCGGCCTCCGTGCCCGTCGTCAAGGTGGGCCGGATCGCCGGCCAGTACTCCAAGCCGCGCTCCAAGTCGACCGAGACCCGCGACGGCGTCACCCTGCCGACCTACCGCGGCGACTCCGTCAACGGCTTCGCCTTCACCGAGGAAGCCCGGATCCCGGACCCTGAGCGGCTGAAGCAGATGTACCACGCATCCGCTTCCACGCTGAACCTGGTCCGCGCCTTCACCACCGGCGGATACGCCGACCTGCGCCAGGTGCACGCCTGGAACCAGGACTTCGTGAAGTCGTCCCCGTCCGGTCAGCGCTACGAGGCGCTGGCCCGCGAGATCGACAACGCGCTGAACTTCATGAAGGCGTGCGGCACGGACCCGGCCGAGTTCAAGGCGGTCGAGTTCTACTCGTCGCACGAGGGACTGCTGCTGGACTACGAGTCGGCGCTGACCCGCACCGACTCGCGCACCGGCCGGCTGTACGACACCTCCGGCCACATGGTCTGGATCGGTGAGCGCACCCGTCAGATGGACGGCGCGCACATCGAGTTCGCCTCGAAGATCCGTAACCCCATCGGCATCAAGCTGGGCCCGACGACCACCGTCGACGAGGCGCTCGGCTACGTCGAACACCTCGACCCGGAACGCGAGCCCGGCCGGCTGACCTTCATCGTCCGCATGGGCGCCGACAAGGTCCGCGACAAGCTCCCCGCGCTGGTCGAGAAGGTCACCGCCTCCGGTGCGGTCGTCGCCTGGGTCACCGACCCGATGCACGGCAACACCTTCGAGGCGGCCTCCGGCCACAAGACCCGTCGCTTCGACGACGTCCTGGACGAGGTCAAGGGCTTCTTCGAGGTGCACAAGGGCCTCGGTACGCACCCGGGCGGCATCCACGTCGAGCTCACCGGTGACGATGTCACCGAGTGCGTCGGCGGCGGCCACGAGATCTTCGTGGACGACCTGCACCAGCGTTACGAGACGGCCTGCGACCCGCGCCTCAACCGCAGCCAGTCGCTGGACCTGGCCTTCCTGGTCGCCGAGATGTACCGGGACCAGTAGGGCAGTCACCGCAGGTACCGCACGTACGACTGTGGGGCACGGATCGATGTGATCCGTGCCCCACAGTCGTACCGGGGCTTTACGGGAGAGGAGCGCCGGGTAAGGTTAGGTTAGCCTCACCGATCAGTCGGGACGGCGCCAACGATCGATCCCGTCGGGAGGTGAACCGCATGTACGTCTGCTCGTGCTTCGGCATTACGGAGCAGCAGGTCAAGGAGCATGCGGACGCCGGGGCGTGCACCCCCCGCCAGATAGCCAACGCCTGCAAGGCGGGCACGGACTGTGGCGGCTGTGTCCGCAGGATCCAGGCGATGCTGGGCCGCGGCTCGTGCGCTCGTAGCGCGCTGCTCGAGCAGAAGCTGACCCCCGGTGGCGTCCCCGAGCAGCCGCTCGAGCCCGGTGACCCCGATGCCGACCCGGGCAGGGCCCCGGGCATCGCTCCCGGCAGGGCCCCGGGCATCGCTCCCGGCAGAGTCCCGGGCACCGCTCCCGGCAGAGTCCCGGGCATCCGGCTCCCCGACGCGGCCTGAACTCAGGGCTCGGGAGGCTCGGGACCTCAGCTGTCCGGCTGCTCGATCTGCTGCGCGATGTAGTGCGGTTCACCGAGTTTCTCGATCAGCTCCAGCTGGGTGTCGAGGTAGTCGATGTGGTGCTCCTCGTCCTCAAGGATCGACTCAAAGATATTTGCGGACGTGATGTCGCCCTTGCCGCGCATCAACTCGATCCCGCGCTTGAGCCGATCGATCGCCTCCACCTCGACCTGGCGGTCGGCCTGGAACATCTCCGTGACGGTCTGGCCCACCCGCACATGGAAGAGTCGCTGGTAGTTGGGTAGTCCATCGAGAAGGAGAATGCGGTCCGTCAGCTTCTCGGCGTGCTTCATCTCGTCGAACGACTCGGAGCGCGTGTACTTCGCCAGCTTCGTCCAGCCGAAGTTCTCCTGCATCTTTGCATGCAGGAAGTACTGGTTGATGGCAGTCAATTCGGCGGTCAGCTGTTCGTTCAGGAACTCGAGGACCTCGGGGTCGCCCTGCATCGCAGAGGCTCCTTCCAACCGTGAACCGGGCAAGTTGGCCGCATCCTCGCACCGCACCCATCCACCGTCCAGTAAGTACACGCTTAGTAGGGTTTGCCTTAATCGCCTCTGCCCTGGTCATGACCACCCCTGCCTGTCTGTCACCATGGAGTCATGGGTCAGCCGGAAAGCCGGGAATACCGCGAATCAGAGCAGTCCGAGCTTCCGCCGGGACAGCGACTGCAGCGCGGCTGGCCGGTTACCCACTACGGGCCCGTTCCCAAGTTCAAGCCCGACCGCTGGGAGTTCCGGGTCTTCGGAGCCACGGCGGACGGCGAGAAGCACTGCTGGAACCATGAGGAGTTCTCGGCCCTGCCGTTCTCCTCGGTCGTCGCCGATCTGCACTGCGTCACCAAATTCAGCATGCTCGGTGCCGAATGGGGCGGGGTCCTCGCCCGTACGATCCTCGAACTCGCGCCGCCCTCGCCCCAGGTCACCCATGTGATGGTCTGGGCCGAATACGGATTCAGCTCGAACCTGCGGCTTGCCGACTTCACCTCGGACCGAACACTTTTCGCCACTCACCAGGGCGGTGAACTGCTCACCGCTGAGCACGGCTTCCCGCTGCGTCTCGTCGTACCGCATCTGTACGCCTGGAAGGGGCCCAAGTGGGTCCGGGGCATCGAGTACATGACCGCCGATCGCCGGGGCTTCTGGGAGGAGCGCGGCTATCACAACCTCGGCGACCCGTGGAAGGAACAGCGCTACTCCTACCAGGAGGAGCCCGGGGACGGCCCCGAGCTCTGACCCGTCGGGCCCGGTCGCTGTGGGCCCGCCCTCAGTGGTGGTACCGGTGCACCACCGCGTGCCCCTTGCCGCGGCCGATCATCCACTTGTTGACCGGTGTGGTGACGGCGAAGGCGACGGCCAGCGACAGCGCGAGGGCTCCCCAGAACAGTGTGTCGGCGAGCTGTGCGTCCATGGCGCCCGGCCACAGCGCGATCACACCGTTGTCGATCAGCTCCATCACCGCGATGGAGACGGTGTCGGCGGCGAGGGCGACCCGGATCGCCGTACGGAAGTCGACGTCGGCCTTGAGGATGGAGCGCAGCGTCAGCGTGTAGCCGAATGCGAAGGCCAGGATGATCGCGAGGATCGTCGTCGCCGCGTTGCCCCAGCCGAGCGCGGTGCCGATCACCATGCCGAGGATCTCGCCGATGGCGCATCCGGTGAGGCAGTGCAGCGTGGCGCGGGCCGCCATGGACCAGCCGGCCGCGCCGGGGGCGTGCGCCGTGTGGCCGGCGTGAGCTGAACGGCCTGTGTGGTCTGCGTGCCGGCTGTTGTGGCCCTGGTGCTCGTGGTGCTCGTGGTGCTCGTGGTGCTCGTGCCGGCCTTGCTGTTCGTACTGTTCGTCGCGCGTGTCGTGCTGCATGGCGATCCCCCAATGCCGGTAGCGGTTCCCTCCCCATACAGGAACCGCATACCCCCTGGGGGTATTCCTCATGCCTTCGCGAATTCAGCCCCGGTCGCGCAGCTCCTTGAGCCGCGCCACATCCGCCGCGTGGCCTTCCTTGCCACCCGGCGTCTCGATGACCAGCGGCACCCCGGCCGTCGCCGGATGCGAGAACAGCTCCTGGAACGGCTCCTCGCCGATGTGCCCGGCGCCGATGTTCTCGTGCCGGTCCTTCTGGGCTCCCACCACGTCCTTGGAGTCATTGGCGTGGATCAGTTTCAGCCGGCCCTCGCCGACCGTCTCCACCAGCAGATCCAGGGTCTGCTTCATGCCCGCCGGGCCCGCCAGGTCGTGGCCCGCCGCGTAGATGTGGCAGGTGTCGAGGCAGATACCGAGCTTGGGGTGGGCGTCCAGCGCCTCGAAGTACGGGCCGAAGTCCCAGGTCCGTGAGCAGAGTGAGAACCCCTGTCCGGCGGTCGACTCCAGCAGCAGAAACGGGTCGTCGTCGTGGGTCAGCTCGTCGAGGAGCGGCCGCATGTGCGTACGCACCTGGGCCAGGGCCTCCGCGCGCGGCCGGCCACCGGTCGCGGAGCCCGTGTGCACCACGACGCCCAGGGCGCCGATCTCGCGGGCCCGGCGCAGGGAGTGGCGGAGCGACTCCACGGACCTCTCGACAGTCGCCTCGGTGTGCGAGCCGAAGTTGATCAGATACGGGGCGTGGACGTACGCCGGTATCGACTCGGCGGTGCACTCGGCGCGGAACTGTTCGTCCTGCGCCGGGTTCCCGGCCGGTGTCGCCCAGCCGCGCGGATTGGCGACGAAGACCTGGACGGCCTCCGCCCCCATCTCGCGGGCGTAGGGCAGGCCGACCTTGGCGAGGCCGCCGGCCACCGGGACATGGCCGCCGACTGGGTTGCGCATACGGATCTAGAGTCCCTTGGTCTTGATGGTGATGGTGCTGCCCTCGGGGGCCCGGTCGCCGCCGTCGACCGACTGGCTCGCGATCGTGTCGCTGAAGGAGAGGAACGGGCGGTCGACCTTGACGTCGAAGCCCGCGGCCTTCAGCAGGCGCGTGGCCTCGTCGACGTCCTGGCCGGTGACATCCGGGACATCGATCATCCGCGGGCCCTTGGAGACCGTGAGCGTGATGGTGTCGCCCTCGGCTGCCTGGGTGCCCCCGCCCGGTGACTGGCGCGCGATGTCGCCCGCGGCCTCGGGCGAATTGACCCGGCCCGGCAGCACCTCGGCCTTCAGGCCTTCCTCGTCCAGCGCGTCGGTGGCCTCCTGGACCGACAGCCCGGTCAGGTCGGGGACGTCGACCGGGCTGCCCTTGCTGACGACCAGGGCGACTGCGGATTCGGGGTGGCGCTCCGCGCCGGCTCCGGGATCCGTACGGATCACTTCGCCCTGCCCGATGTCCTCGCTGAACTCCTTGGTGACCATGCCGGGCACCAGACCCACCTTCTTCAGTGCTCGCCTGGCCTCGGTGAGCCCGGTGCCCCGGACGTCGGGGACCTTCACGATCTCGGGGCCGCGCGAGACGACGATCTTCACCGATCCGTTGCCCCGGATACGGGCGCCCGACTTCGGGTCGCTGCTGACGACCTTGCCGCGGTCGACGTTGTCGCTGTAGGCCCGCTCGACGCCCTTCAGCTCGAGGCCGGAGTCCGAGAGCCGCTCGCGGGCGGCCTTCTCGGTCTGGCCGAGCAGCGAGGGGACCCGGGTGAACTGTCCCGAGTTGATGTACCAGACACCGGCGCCGACCCCCAGCACCAGCAGCACGGCGACGATCGCAGCGAGCATCCCGCGCCGCGGCCCTCCGTGCCGTGGCCCGCCCCTCGCCGGCTCGGGCGGCAGCGGCGGGGGCATCTCCAGCCGGCTGGTGTGATGGGCGATGCCCTGGCCGACCGGGAGCACCCGGGGGATCACGCTCGTCCGGTCCTCGGCGTCGGTGTGTGCCTCGGCGAGGGCCTGCGGTGGTACGGCGTCCAGTTGGCTGTCCCTGAGCGCGGCCCGCGCGGTTCGGGACTCGGCGAGCAGGGCCACGGCGTCGAACGGACGGGCCTCGGGGTTGCGGGCGGTGGCGCTCGCGACGAGTTCGTCCAGCTCGGCCGCGAGCCCCGGGACAACGGTCGAGGGCGTCGGCACGTCCTCGCTGAGGTGCTGGTAGATGACCTGGGCGGGGGAGTCGCCGGTGTGCGGCTTGGCGCCCGTCAGCATCTCGTACAGCACGACGCCGCAGGCGTACACATCGGTGCGGGTGTCCGCCGTACCGTGCTCGATCTGCTCGGGGGCGAGATAGGAGACGGTGCCGAGGATTGTTCCGGTGGTGTTGGTGTCGGAACCCACGGCCCGTACGAGACCGAAGTCCGCGACCTTCACCCGGCCGTCGTCCCCTATGAGGACGTTCTCCGGCTTCATGTCGCGGTGCACGAAGCCTGCCCGGTGTGCGGCACCGAGCGCGGCGAGGACCGGCTCCAGGATGTCCAGCGCGGCTCTCGGCTGCAGGGCGCCGCGCTCACGCAGGACGTCGCGCAGCGTGCAGCCCGCCACGTACTCCATCGCCAGGTAGACGTACGCCCCCTGGGCGCCCTGGTCGAAGACAGCGACCACATTGGGGTGCGCGAGCCGGGCCACGGACTTGGCCTCGCGGATGAAACGCTCGACGAACGAGGCGTCGGTCGCGAGGGCCGGGTGCATCACCTTGAGGGCGAGAACCCGGTCGAGCCGGGTGTCCATGGCCCGGTAGACCGTGGCCATCCCGCCCACGGCGATGCGGGCATCGACGCGGTAGCGGCCGTCGAGCAGCTGCCCGACGATGGGGTCTCCCTGGCCGAAGGCCGGGGAAGGGTCCTGGAGGGTCGTATCCACACGAGCGAGTCTACGAGCCGCCGAGGACATGGCTGACGGGCCGGGCGATCCCGGGTCCGTACTGCAGCCGAGCCGTGACAGGGACATGTGCGTCACACGCCTGCGGCACCGTGCGCTCCGCGTGCGTACGAGTGCTCAGAACGCGGGCCGCTCCGGGTCCAGCGCAGCCCGCCCCTCCATCGGTGACGACGCCTCGGCGAAGTGGCGCCGGGGGATCCGGCCCGCGCGGTAGGCCAGCCGTCCGCCGTCCACCGCGTGCCGCATCGCCGCCGCCATCAGCTCGGGTTCCTGCGCCCGGGTCACCGCCGACGCCAGCATCACTGCCGCGCACCCCAGCTCCATCGCGAGCGCCGCGTCCGATGCGGTCCCGGCGCCGGCGTCGAGAATCACCGGTACCCGGGCGTGCTCGACGATCAGCTGGAAGTTGTGCGGGTTGCGGATGCCGAGACCGGAGCCGATCGGGGAGCCGAGCGGCATGATCGCCGCACATCCCACGTCCTCCAGCTTCCGGGCCAGCACCGGGTCGTCATTCGTGTACGGGAGGACGGTGAAGCCGTCGTCCACCAGCGTCTCCGCGGCGTCCAGCAGCTCGATCGGGTCGGGCAGCAGGGTCCGCTCGTCGGCCACCACCTCCAGCTTGATCCAGTCGGTGCCCAGCGCCTCGCGGGCCAGCCGCGCGGTCAGCACGGCCTCGCCCGCGGTGAAGCAGCCCGCCGTGTTCGGCAGGACGCGGATCGAGAGCCGTTCCAGCACGGAGAGCACCGAACCCTGCACGGTCGGATCGAGGCGGCGCATCGCGACGGTGGTCAGCTCGGTGCCCGACGCGGTCAGCGAGCGTTCCAGCACGTCGAGGCTGGGCGCCCCGCCCGTTCCCATGATCAGCCGGGAGCCGAACGTCGTGTCGCCGAGGGTGAAGAGATCGTCGGACATGGTCAGCCTCCCTGGACCGCGGTGAGAACTTCGATCCGGTCGCCGTCGGCGAGCGCGGCGGTGGACCACCGGCTGCGGGGGACGACGGTCTCGTTGACGGCGGCCGCGACGCCGGAGGGCGCAGCGGTGAGGGTGGCGACGAGGGCTTCCAGGGTGGTGCCGGCGGCGATCGAGCGGGGGTCGCCGTTCACGGACACGGAGAGCGCGACGGAGTCGGTCATGCGGGCTGCTCCTGACGTGCGGAGGCGGTGGCGGGGGGCGCGGCGGGCGGCGGTACGGCGGGCCCGAACCGCCCGGGGGTGAACGGGCGGGCCACGGCGGGCAGCTCGCCGGTGGTCAGGAGCTCGGCCATGGCGTCGCCGGTGACGGGGGTGAGCAGCACCCCGTTGCGGTGGTGGCCGGTGGCGAGATACAGGCCCGGCAGGGCGGTGGGGCCGAGCAGCGGGGCGTTGTCGGGGGAGGCGGGGCGCAGGCCGGCCCGGGTCTCGGTGAGCGGCAGTTCGGTGATGCCGGGCACCAGCTCGTGGGCGTCGCGCAGCAGCTCGTACACCCCGCCCGCCGTGACCGTGGTGTCCCAGCCCATCTCCTCGCTGGTGGCGCCGACGACCAACTCGCCGTTCTCGCGCGGGACGAGATAGACATGGCTGCCGCGGACCACGGCTCGTACGGTCCGGGTGAGGAACGGCGCGTACACGGCGGGCACGGTCAGCCGCAGCACCTGCCCCTTCACCGGCCGGACGGGCGGCACGACCTCGTCCGGCAGCCCCGCGAGCCGTCCGCTGAGGCTGCCCGCGGCGAGCACGATCCGGTCGGCTGCGAGCTCCGTGCCGGCTGCCAGTACGGCTCCGGCTGCCCGGTCCCGCACCACCACGAGGCGTTCCGCCCGGTCGCGGTGGAAGACCACCCCGGCCCGTTCGCAGGCCGTCAGCAGGGCGGCGGCCAGCCGGCGGGGGTCGACCTGGTGGTCGCCGTCGACCCGCAGACCGCCGCGCACACCCGGCGCCAGCATCGGTTCCAGGCGGCGGCACTCGCGGCCGGTGAGCCACTCCGACTGCAGCCCCGAACGGTGCTGGAGCGCGTGCAGTTCCCGCAGATGGGCGCGGTCGTCGGAGTCCAGGGCGACCGCGAGGGTGCCGCAGGCCCGGAAGCCGATGTCCTGGCCGCTCGCCGCCTCCAGTTCGGCCGCGAAGGCCGGGTAGCGCGCGGCGGAGGCGAGATTGAGACCGAGCAGCATCTGCTCGCCGTAGTGGAGTTCGGTGACGGCGGCGAGCATTCCGGCCGCGACCCGGGCAGCACCGCCGCCCGGGTCGGGGTCGACGACCGCGGTGCGCAGGCCGCGCTGCGCCGCCCGCCAGGCGGTCACCAGACCGATGATTCCGCCCCCGATGACGAGGACGTCGGATCCGGGTACGCCGGATCCGTCTGCTGATGTGCTCCCGGAGGATCGCATGGGCGTCCAGCCCCTCCCTTCGCCGGCATGACCCGGATCAGGTTCGTACGGTCGGAGGCCGCCCAGCCTCCCTCTCAGCCCGGTGCGTCCGGGCTCCCGCGAGTGTCTTACGTCGGCCACCCTAAACCCCGTCACCCGGCCCCAGTAAGGGAGCGGCCACCGTGGCCCGTTCACTCGACGGACTTGTCCTCTCGCCGGTCGCCGACCAGGCGCCGGGTCAGGTCGGCACCCGGACCCGCTTCACGTACCACGAGGAGAAGGGCGCGATCTGGGCCGACTACGCGGGCGGGGACGTGGTCCGGGGCCATCTCGTCGGCACTCGCACCGGCGATCGACTCGACTTCCGCTACGTCCAGTTGAAGCAGGACGGATCGACCTCCTGCGGACACTGCGTCTCCACCGTCGTCGGCCTTGCGGACGGCCGGGTGCGGCTGGAGGAGCGCTGGGAAGGGGAGTCGCAGGAGGGCAGCGGGACGAGCGTGGTCGAGGAACTCGCAACCTGATGGTTCGTCAGATGCTTAAGGTGGACAGGTGAGCGAACAGCAGACAGAGCAGCCTGGCCGGCGGACAGAGCGCCGCGTCGTCATCGTCGGTGCGGGCATGGCCGGCGTGCAGACCGCGGTGGCCCTGCGGGAACAGGGCTTCACCGGCCCGGTCGCCCTGATCGGTGCCGAACCCCACCAGCCGTACGACCGGCCCCCGCTGTCCAAGGCGGTGCTGCTCGGCACGGCCGAAGGCTCCGCCTTCGACATCGACTTCGAAGAGTTGGGCATCGAGCTGCAACTGGGCCGTGACGTGACCGGCGTACGGGCCGACGCGCACGAACTGGACACCCTGACGGGCCCCGTACCGTACGACGTCCTGGTCATCGCCTCCGGCGCCGAACCGGTGGTGCTGCCCGGCTCCGAGGGGGTGCCCGGCGTCCATCTGCTGCGCACCCTCGACGACGCCGCACGGCTACGGCCGGTCCTCGACCAGCAGCACACCGTCGTGGTCGTCGGCGCGGGCTGGATCGGCGCCGAATTCGCCACCGCAGCCCGCGCCGCGGGCTGCGAGGTCACCGTCGTCGAGGCCGCCGAACGGCCGCTCGCGGGCGTCCTGCCCGCCGAGGTCGCTGCCCCGATGGCCCGCTGGTACGCGCAGAGCGGCGCCGAACTCCTCACCGGCGCCCCGGTGGCCCGGATCGAGCCCGGCAGTGTGGTCCTCGCGGACGGCCGCACGGTTGCCGCCGGAGCGGTGGTCGTCGGGATCGGCGCCCGGCCCGCCACCGGCTGGCTGGCCGGCTCCGGCATCGCCCTCGGTCCGGACGGATCGGTGACCGCCGACGCCGCGCTGCGCACCTCGCTGCCCGATGTGTATGCGGTCGGGGACTGCGCCTCCTTCCCCTCCGCGAGGTACGGCACACGGCTCCTCGTCCACCACTGGGACAACGCCGTCCAAGGGCCCCGGACCGCCGCCGCCAACATCATCGGTGCCGGTGCGGACGGGGCGTCGCAGCTCCTGGCATACGACCCCGTGCCGTACTTCTGGTCCGAGCAGTTCGACCGGTTCGTGCAGTACGCGGGCCATCACGGGGGCGCGGACACCCTGATCTGGCGTGGTGACCCGGCCGATCCCGCCTGGTCCGTGTGCTGGCTGCGGGGCGGCGCACTGGTCGCCGTCCTCGCCGTCGGGCGGCCGCGCGATCTGGCCCAGGGGCGCAAACTCATCGAGGCGGGGGCACGGCTGGATCCGGTGCGGGCAGCCGACCCCGCCGTACCGCTGAAGTCGGCCAGGGCCGATGCCCCGTAGCGGCACGCCCGGAGGGGTTCCGGAGCCCTTGCGGGCACTGGGTCGACCCCCGTCCGGTCGGGTCCGCGTGCCGACTGTCGGTCCGGGATGGCACGCTTGACCCCGTGACCGAGATTGACGCAAAGATTGATGCTCTCGTCCCCGCCTGGCTCCACCTTCCCGACATCGCGGAAATGCTCGATGTCGAGGTGACGCGCGTGCGGCAGCTGGTCAAGGAGGGCCAGCTCATCGCCGTACGACGTGGTGAGAACCGGACGCTCCAGGTGCCTGTTGCCTTCATCGACGGCAACAAGGTGGTCAAGGGCCTCTCCGGCACCCTGACGCTCCTGAGGGACGACGGCTACACCGACGAAGAGATGCTGGAGTGGCTCTTCACTCCCGACCCGACCCTGCCGGGTACCCCCGCGCAGGCGCTGAGCGAGAATCGCGGCACGGAGGTGAAGCGCCGCGCCCAGGCGCTCGCCGTCTGACCGGGACAACCGCACGCGGGGTACGGGCACGGTCCGTTCCGAACGGCCCGGCCCGTACCCTCGCAGCACGCCGCACCGCTGTACCAGCCCGACCGTGTCGTACCGCTGAATTCCGTACAGCTGTATCAAGGGGGAACCTCGCCATGCCCACGCCTCGCGAGCTGCTGTCCGACGCCCGGCTCTATCTGTGCACGGATGCCCGCAGGCGCCAGGGCGACCTGCCCGCCTTCCTCGATGCTGTGCTTTCCTCCGGGGTGGACATCGTCCAGCTGCGCGACAAGGGCATGGAGGCGGCCGAGGAGCTCGAACACCTCGCGGTCCTCGCCGACGCCTGCCGACGCCACGGCAAGCTCCTCGCCGTGAACGACCGGGCCGATGTCGCCCACGCCATCGGGTCCGACGTGCTCCACCTCGGCCAGGGAGACCTGCCGGTCCCCGCCGCCCGCGCCATCATCGGCGAGGACGTGGTGATCGGCCGCTCCACGCACGCGGAGCCCGAGGTCGACGCCGCCGTCGCCGAGCCCGGCGTGGACTACTTCTGCACCGGACCCTGCTGGCCCACCCCCACCAAGCCCGGCCGGCACGCCCCCGGCCTCGACCTCGTGCGGTACGCCGCCTCTCTCGCCCAGCCGCGCCCCTGGTTCGCCATCGGCGGGATCGACGCGGGCAACCTCGACGAGGTGCTGGACGCGGGAGCGCGCAGGGTCGTCGTCGTACGGGCGATCACCGAGGCCGACGACCCGGTGGCGGCCACCGCGGAGCTGACGAAGCGGATCAGGGCGCGCGCCGACGGCTGACAGGCGCGTCACGGAAATCACAGGTCATCCGGAGCAGGTCGGAGGACTGTCCGAAGGGTGGACAAACCACCAGTCAATTCGGGCAATTGCCGCTGGTCCGGTTGGGGGACCGTCGCGCCCTGGTTAATCTGCAGTATGGCCCTTGGCACTCCCTCTACCAGGACGGATCACGCACGCACCGTGCGTGAGCTGCTGGCGACCGGCAAGACTTCGTATTCGTTCGAGTTCTGGGCGCCCAAGACCGAGAAGGGCGAGCGTAATCTCTGGAATGCGTTGCGCCGGGTCGAGGCGGTGGGCCCGAGCTTCGTCTCCGTGACGTACGGGGCCGGTGGTTCCACCCGGGCCGGGACGGTCAGAGCCACCCAGCAGATCGCCGCCGACTCCACGCTCACCCCGGTCGCGCACCTCACGGCCGTCAACCACTCCGTCGCCGAACTGCGCAACATGATCGGGCAGTACGCCGACGCCGGGATCAGGAACATCCTCGCCGTGCGCGGCGACCCGCCGGGCGACCCGATGGGCGCGTGGGTCGAGCACCCGGAGGGTGTGCGGTACGCGGCCGACCTCGTCCGGCTCATCAAGGAATCCGGCGATTTCTGCGTCGGGGTCGCGGCATTTCCCGAGATGCATCCGCGCTCGACCGACTGGGACACCGACATCCGGCATTTCGTGGACAAGTGCCGCGCGGGTGCCGACTATGCGATCACGCAGATGTTCTTCGATCCGGACGACTATTTGCGGATGCGTGACCGCGTGGTTGCTGCGGGTTGCGACACGCCCGTCATCCCCGAGGTCATGCCGCTCACCAGCGTCAAGCAGTTGGAGCGGTTTCCGCAGCTCAGCAACGCGACGCTGCCCTCGTCCCTGAAAGACCGCATCCTTGCCGTCAAGGACGACGCAGCCGCTGTACGCTCCATTGGCATCGAGTTCGCGACGGAGTTCTGCGCGAGGCTGCGCTCCGAGGGTGTGCCCGGGCTGCACTTCATTACGCTCAACAACTCGACGGCAACGCTCGAAATCTACGAGAATCTCGGACTGCACAAGCAGTCGTGACCGGCCGTACCCGCCATGATCCCGGGCGGCGGCCGTAGAAATGGGGGCGGGCATGGGCTGGACGGTCCTCTACATCGCGTTCGGCATCGTGGCGCTGTGGCTGCTCGGCGAGGTGCTCCTGCAGTACAAGGCGCGGCTGCGCTGGCGTCTGCTCGCCTTCACCGGCTTCGCCGGTGTGGTCGTCGGCGTGCTGATGCCGTCCGTGCCCGTCATCGCCGTCGGAGCGATCGCGTTCGCCATCGGCCAGACGTACGTCACGCTCTCCTTCCGGCGCGGCTTCTCGACCGGCTGGGCCATAGGGGGCAGCCCGGGCGAGAGCCGTCGCCGTCGAAGCAGCGGTGACCGGGACACCCGCCGGGAGCCCACGCTCGAGGTGTCGGACCTGGAAGTGGGGTACGACCGGGAGGGCGAGGACGAGGCGGAGAACGCCGCACCCGCGCCGGCGGCCGCCGTCTACGAGCCGGAACCGCTGCCGGACGACACCGGGCAGTACGGCATCTATACCGATCCCGTCCCGCAGCAGGAGTCCCAGCAGGCTCAGGGGCAGCCCCAGTACGGTGCGTACGACCCGTACACCGACTACTCCACGTACAGCGGCGTGCCCGGCCAGGAGAGCTATGGCGGGCAGGGCGTGTACGCCGACCAGAACGCGTACGCAAGTCAGGACAGTTACGCCGGGCAGGAGACTTACGCCGGGCAGGACAGCTACGCCGGGCAGTACGACTACGGCACCGGCCAGCAGCAGTACGCCGCGTACTCCGACCCGTACGTCGGCACCACCGGCGGCCCCTCGCAGTACGGCGCGCACGACACCTACGCGAGCTACGACAGCTACGGCAACCAGCAGCAGTACCCGGCAGACCCCTACGCCCAGCAGTACACCTCCGAGACCCCGCCGGGCGGCGTCTGGGTGCCCCAACAGCGCGAGGGCGAGCAGTACCCGCCGGAGCAGCAGCCCGCACCGTACCCGAACACCTACGACAGCGGCTACAACGAACAGCAGTACCGCTACTGACGGACGCCGGGGCCCCGGTCCTGCCCTCTCATGCCCCTGAGGTCATGGGAGAGACAGAGGGCGAGGCGGTACCCGATGCGCCCGGCCCCCGTACCCGCACTCCTGCCTTCTCGATGCCGGCCGGTCACCGGGAGCCGCGGAAGCCGTCCCCCTCCACGATGAGCCCGGCGACGAGCGTCCCCGACATCCCGGCGTGCGCGAGCCCGCCGCCCGGGTGGGACCAGCCGCCCGCGAGGTAGAGACCCGGCAGCCGCGTGCGGTTCCCCGGATGCAGATACGCGCCCCCGGCCCCGGCCAGCGCCGGTGCGGGCACCGAGCCGCCCTCGGCGCCGGTGTCGGCCGCCGTTTGGGCGGGCGTCCGCACTTCGGCGTGGAGCAGCCGCTCACGTATGCCGCGGACGGCAGCGCCGGCCGTCTCGATCAAGGTGTCCGCATACCGCTCGCGCAGCGCCGCGTCCGTCCAGTCCACCGCGCCGTGCGGGGCGACCGTCGCCGTCACCGTCACGGCCTCGTGCGCGTCGTCGGGGCGGGTCGACGGATCGTCCGGGCGGATCACCGTCACCGTGGGACGCTCGGCGAGCCGGCCACCGAACACCGCCTCCCGTTCCGCCGCGCCGTCCGCGCCGTGCACCACGGTCCGGTGCACCGTCCCCGCGGGCCGGGCGCCGCTCAGCGACAGCAGGACCTGGAACCGGCCCGGCACCGTCGCCAGGTCCGCCGGCCGCGGCTGAGCCGTCACATCGCCGTCCTGCCAGAGCCCCTGACCCGGCACCAGCCCCGGGCGCGGCCAGGCCCCGAGCACCACGTGATCGGCATCGGCGACCGTCCCCGTCGCCAGCTCGACCCCCGCTGCCCGGCCGTCCTTCTCCACCACCCGGGCCACTTCGGCGCCGAACACGAACTCCACCCTCCGTGCCAGGCACCGCTCGTACACCGCCTGCGCCAGCGACCGGATCCCGCCGGCCACGTACCAGCTGCCGAACGTCTCCTCCATGTACGGGAGCAGGGCCGCGCTCGCCGGCGCGCGCAGCGGATCCAGGCCGTACGACAGCGCGTATCCGTCGAGCAGCGCGGTCAGCCGGGGGTCCGTCAGTTCCCAGGCGCCGACCTCCGCCACCGTGTCCGCCTGCCGGGCGGCCCGCAGTATCCGGCGCTGCCGGAGCGCCGGATACGGATCACGGCCCAGCACCTGCCAGTCGGCGCGCAAAGGCTCCTCCAACAGCGGCCGCCGGGACCGGTCCCACGCATCCCGGGCCCGGTCGAGGAACTCGCCCCAGCTGTTGCCCGCACCGGCCCCCAGCGCGCCGTCCAGGGCGGCGACCACCCCGGCCCGCGAGGCATTCGGCAGGGAGACCGCCGTGCCGTCGGCGAAGAGGTGGCGGCTCGCCGGGTCGACCTGCGTCATCGTGACGCACCGCTCCAGCGGCTCCTTGCCGGTCTTGACGAACAGATCGCGGTAGACGGCGGGCAGATGCAGCAGCGAGGGACCCGTGTCGAACGCGAAGCCGTCCCGGGCATACCGGCCGACCGAGCCGCCGTACGTCCCGGACCGCTCGTACACCGTCACCCGGTGCCCTGCCACGGCCAGCCGGGCAGCCGCCGCCATTGCGCCCATCCCGGCGCCGATCACCGCAATACGTGCCATGTCAGTGACCTTAACGGCCACCGCTGACAAGTCAGCCGAGAGGCCAGTGCGAACCCGTCCCGGCCAGGTGTCTCTCCTCGCGCCGCTGGGCCCTGCGGCGCAGGAACCGGCGAATCCGGGAGGCCAGGAAGGCCAGTATCACGATGCCGAGCACCAGCAGCGTCGCGGCGATGATCGCGGCCGCCAGCGGATGGAATATCGCGAACGTGATGATCCCGGCGACGCCCAGATCCTCGGCGGTGCTCACCGCGATATTGCTGAACGGCTCGGGCGAGGTATTCACCGCCATCCTGGTGCCGGCCTTCACCAGATGGCTCATCAGCGCGGTGGAACCGCCGACGGCCCCGGCGGCGAGCTCCGGCAGCGAACCGCTCTCACCGGCCAGCAGCGCCGCCACGACGGCCCCGGCGATCGGCCTGACGACGGTGTGCACCGAGTCCCAGAGCGAGTCCACGTACGGGATCTTGTCCGCCACCGCCTCGCACAGGAACAGCACGCCGGCCACCACGAGCACATCGGTGCGCTGCAGCGAGGCGGGCACCTCGTCGCTGATGCCGGTCGCACCGAAGACGCCGAGCAACAGGACCACCGCGTAGGCGTTGATCCCGCTCGCCCAGCCGCTTGTGAACACCAGGGGGAGTACGGACACGGACGTGATCGTAACCAGGTGGTGCGGCGCCGCGGGTGGGGTCGGGTGCGCAGCTCTGAGTATCCGTACCTAGTGGACGAGATGAGTAGGTACGCGGATGGGCTGCCACCTGCGCGGACGGAAGAGTGGAGACCACGGAAGGGGCGCTGCGCCGGTACCGCCGACACGGGGCGGCGGAACACAGGCACGGCACTCCTTCCGAAACGGGGGTGCACCACGGAGAGCCCGGGGACCACGGGGGAACACGGGGTCACGGGGGAAGGCTCTCCGGCAGCACGGGAAGCGCCGGTCGGACGAGGCTCGGGGGGATCGAGCCTCGTGGGACCGGCGCTTCTGTGCGTGCGCACGCTCTCGGGAAGGAGCGCGTGTCAGCGTCCGCTGACCCGGCCGTGCAGCAGCAGGGACAGCGCCGAGTGCACATCGTCGATGGACCGCTCGGGTTGGAACGCCTGCCAGTCCAGCGCAGCCACCAGCACCATGCCGACCAGTGCGGCCGCCGTCAGCGGGATGTCGATCTCCTGGCTGAGCTCGCCGTTCCCGACGGCTTCCCGGAGCACGTCCTCGACCACGGCGACGGCCTCCTGACGTACCACCAGGAGGGTCGCCTGCCAGGCACGGTTGGTGCGCCACAGCTCGGCGACGTACAGCTGGGTGAAGGCCGGGTAGCGGTCGATGAAGACCAGACCGGCCCTGATCATTGCGTCCAGGGCCTCGACCCGGGTGCCGCCGCGCTCCTCGGTCTGCTCGGCCGCGGACCGCAGTGACGCGGTCAGCAGTCCGACACCGTGCCGCAGCAGTTCCTCGAAGAGCTCGGTCTTGCTCTTGAAGTTGTAGTAGACCGTGCCCTTGGCGACCCCGGCGCGCTCGGCGATCTCGTCGACCGTGGTCGCCGAGAAACCCTTCTCCGCGATGAGCGTGACGGCCGCCTCGTAGAGCTTCTGCCGGGTGGCCTGGCGACGCGTGGTGCTACTGCTTTCCATGCGGTCGATTCTCACAGGTCCCGGCGCGCTCACAGGCTCAGCTCCGGATGGAGCCGGTCCAGCGTCCACACCTGCTTGCGGCGCGCGGCGACCGCGGTCAGGGCCAGCGCCCCCGCCGTGAACGCCAGGAGCACCGCACAGCCCTGCCAGACCGGACCGAGGCCGCCGCCCGTGATCAGCCGGCGCAGCCCCTCGACGATGTAGCTCATCGGCAGATACGGGTGGATCGCACCGAAGAAGCCGGGGCTGGTCTGGACGGGATACGTGCCTCCGGCCGAGGTCAGCTGGAGCATCAGCACGGCAAGTACGAGGATCCGTCCCGCCGCGCCGAACCGTGCGTTCAGCCACTGCACGATCGCGCCGAAGCAGCAGGTCACAAGGGCGAGGAAGCCGATCGTTCCGGCGGCGTGGGCCATCTGCAGTCCCAGCCCCCAGTGCAGCACGGACATCAGGGCGGCGACCTGCAGCAGACCGATCGCGGCCACCGGCAGCCAGCCCGCGAGGGCGATCCGCCAGGTGGAGGCCCCGGCGGCGAGCGCCCTCCGGTTGAGCGGCTGGATCAGCATGTACGCCACCATCGCGCCCACCCAGAGGGAGAGAGGGATGAAGTACGGGGCGAACCCGGTGCCGTAGTTGGGGGCCTTGTGCAGCGACTGGGAGGCGAGCTTCACCGGGTCGGCCATCACATCGGTGCGGCGGTCGCGGTCCTGCTTGTCGTAGTCGGGGATCTTGCCGACCCCGTCGTTCAGCCCCTGGGCGAGCGAGGCCGAACCGTCGCCGAGCCGGATCAGCCCGCCGTCCAGGCTGGTCGCGCCCTTCTTGAGTTCGCCGACGCCGGTGTTCAGGTCGACGGATCCGGTCCTCGCGGTGGCCAGGCCGGTGTGCAGTTCGTCCGCGCCCTTGGCGACCTTGTGGGCACCGGTGTTGAGCGCGTTGACCTTCGCGACGGCGGACTTCAGGTCCTCGTCCAGGTGCGGGGAGCGCTCGGCGAGGGCGTCGGCCTGCTTCTGCAGTGTCGCCAGCTGTCCGCGCAGCTTCTTCAGATCCCCGTTCTGGTCCTTGACCAGTACGTTCACATCGTCGGCGACCTTCGCGACATCGGCCGCGGCGGTCGTGGCCCGCTTCAGCGGGGGGCAGACGGTGGGGTCGGGGAGCAACTGCTCCGTGCAGCGGGTGCGGTAGACGTCGGCCAGATCGTCGGAGGCCTCGTGGGCGGCGGTCGCTGCGGTCGGCGCCGCCTTCACCAGCAGGTCGAGGTTGTCCCGTACGGCCTGCGAGGAGTCGGCGACCAGCCGGGCGGTGTCGCCGATCGTCCTGCCGTTGTCCTTCAGGAACGGGCGGATGTCGGCCGCCACCCCGTTGACCTTGTCGGCGAGCAACTGGGTGCCGTCGGCGACCTGCCGGGACCCGGTTTCGAGGTCACCGGCGCCCTTGTTCAGCTTGGCTATTCCGCTCTCCAGCCGACCGCTGCCGGACTTGGCGTCCTTGAGCCCGTCCGCGAGATCCTTCGAGCCCCTCTTCGCCTTGCCGATCCCGCCCTTGAGGTCGTCGGCGCCCTGGGCGGCCTTCGCCGTCGCGTCGTGGAGGTCGGAGAAGGAGATGAAGATCCGGTCGAGGAAGCCGCGCGAGGCATTGACCGAGGCGGCGGTGCGGACCTCGGAGAACACCGTCCGGGAGATCTGCCCGACGATGTAGTTGTTGGCGTCGTTCGTCCGCACCTGGAGCGCACCGGTCTCGGGGGAGTCACCCGAACTGGACGCGATCCGCTTGCTGAAGTCCGCCGGCATGGTCAGCGAGAGGTAGTACGTACCGTCCTCGACGCCCCGGTCGGCCTGGGCGGAGCTGACCTCGTGCCACTCGAAGATCTTGGAGTCGAGCAGCTGGCCGGTGATCTCGCCCCCGGCCTCGATGCGCTTTCCGGCGGCGGTGGCACCCTTGTCGTTGTTGACCAGGGCGACAGGGATCTTGTCGAGGCGGCTGTACGGGTCCCAGAAGGACCACAGGTACAGGGCGCCGTAGAGCAGGGGCAGGAGCAGGAGTGCGACGAGTGCGGCGCGGGGCAGCCTGCCCCTGCCGAAACGCTTCAGCTCAAGCGCGGCCAGTTTCGGCGAACGCATCGGCCGTCCCCTCATCAGTGGTCTTCTCGGTCTTCGTCGCCTCGGGGGCCTCTGCGGGCTCGGAGGCGTCTGTGGCGTCAGCCTCTGTGATGTCCGCGGTGTCCGAGGTGGCCGTGTTGTCCGTGCGGACGGTGATGGCGCCCCCGGGCGCCTGGCTGCAGACGGCGAGCACGGTCGTTCCGCTGTCGGCGACGGAACGCAGCAGCTCCCAGGCCTCGGTGCGCTCGGCATCGGAGAGCTTGAGATCGGTGTCGTCCACGGCGAGCAGCCGCGGCCGGCCGATCAGCGCGAGGGTGACGGACAGCCGCAGCGCCTCCAGCCGCTCCAGATCGCGTACGGAGGTCCGCTCGGCCTTGGGCAGGGTCGCCGGGTCGAGTCCGGCGGCGTCCAGTGCCGCGTCGATCCGGTTGCCGGCCGTGGCCGTGCGCTCGGCGCGGGGGCGGAGCAGGGCGCGCAGCGAACCGTCGTAGCGGCGCTGCAGCAGGGCGCGCTCGCGCAGGTGCTCGGCGACCGTGAAGGCCGGGTCGAGTTCGCTGACCCCCGGCACCGGGCCGAGCGCGCTGATCCTGCGTACGGCGGCCATCTGGCGCGGCAGGTGCAGACCACCCGCCTCGGCACGGCCCTCGGAGGGGCGCATCCGGCCCGTCAGGGCGAGCAGCAGGCAGGTGCGGCCGGAGCCGGACGGGCCCTCGATCGCGACCAGGGCGCCAGGTGGGGCGTCGAGGCGTACGCCCCGGAAGGCCCAGCCGCGTGGTCCCTTGAGCCCGAAGTCCTCGGCGGTGACAGCTGCCCCGTGCGGGCTGTCCACAGACCCTCCCCTTTTAAACTGACTGGTCAGTACAAAAGATAGCTCGAACTCGCGAACGAGGCAAAAGGCCAGGTCAGGGGCTGATCGAGGTCGATTGTCAGTGGTGGGCCCCACGATGGATACATACGGCCACGGAGCCGTCACACGACGACAGGAGGTTCGTCATGGCCAACTCGTCCGCAGCTGCCGCCTCTCGGCGCCGCGCAGGCGGCCTTGCCCCCTCACCGACCGGCCCCGCCCCGTCATCGCGCGGTCCGGCGAACGACGTCCACCCGGTGCAGCGCCGCACCACCGCGCCGCCCGCCGCCCTCGATCTGCTGGCCCAGGCCCGCGGTGGCCTCGAAGAGGCCGCCGTGCTCGCCGTACCGAACGAGCGCTATGCCACCGCTCATCTCGCCGCGCTGCGCACAGCCGCCGCCGTGCTCGCCGCCCGCGGTCGGCCCGAAACGACCAGGCGACGCAGGGAGAGGATCCGCAGCGCCTGGGAAGTCCTCCCGGAGATCGCTCCGGAGCTCACCGAATGGAGCGCCCTGTTCGCTTCGGGGGCCCGCCGCAGGGCCCGGGCGGAAGCGGGCATACCGGGGGCGGCCAGCAGTCGCGACGCCGACGATCTGCTGCGCGACGCGGCCATGTTCCTGCGCCTGGTGGAGCGGCTCCTGGTGCTCCAGCCGACGCTCCCTCAGGCCCGGCAGGAGCGGCCCGACGCGGGATGACGGCGGCGGTGGCCCGAGGCAATAGGGTGGACAGCACCTGTATCACCTGCACCGTTCACGCTCCGCCGTCAGTGGCGGCACCGTGCCGAGGAGTCAACTGCCGTGTCGGATCAGCTGCGCCCCCGCGCCTCCCTCCGTACCGCCGTGGTCTGGGAGGTCCTGAAGGACGCTCTCGACCGTCAGGTCAAGGCGACCGGCAGGGACGCCCTGGACGTCCTGGACACCGGCGGCGGCACCGGAAACTTCGCGGTGCCGGTCGCCCGCCTCGGCCACCGGGTCACCGTCGTCGACCCCAGCCCCAACGCGCTCTTCGCACTGGAGCGCCGCGCCGCCGAGGCCGGGGTCGCCGACCGCGTCCGAGGCGTCCAGGGCGACATCCTCGGCCTCTTCGAGGTGGTCGAGCGCGGAGGTTACGACGCGGTGCTGTGCCATGGCGTCCTGGAGTACGTCGACGACCCCGCCGAGGGCGTACGCAACGCTGTCGACGCCCTCCGCCCCTCCGGTGAGCTCAGCCTGCTTGCCGCCGGACTCGGCGGCGCCGTCCTGGCCCGGGCGCTCGCGGGTCACTTCACCGAGGCCCGGCAGGCGCTCAGTGACCCGGCGGGCCGCTGGGGCGCAGGCGACCCGGTGCCCCGGCGGTACACCGCGGAGCAGCTCACCGAGCTTGTCTCCGCGGCCGACGTCGAGGTCGGCGCGGTCCACGGCGTACGGGTCTTCGCCGACCTCGTACCAGGTGTTCTGGTGGACACGGAGCCCGGCGCGATGGAGGCACTGCTGAAGCTGGAGACCGCGGTTGCGGAACTCCCGGCGTTCCGCTCGGTCGCGACCCAGCTGCACGTTCTGGGCACGAAGCGCGCCTGAGCCGCGGCCGGGGCCTGGCCGCCGGCAGTGCGGGACCGGGCCGATGCGCGGCGGCAGCGCGGCTGATCAGCGACGCAGCTGCAGATGGAGTACGCCACAGCCCCCCCGATCGGGGCGCAGTCACCGTATGATCGGGGGACACCATCCGGCATGACGGATCGGATGTTGGGGAATCTACGCCTCAGCAGCTGAGCCGTTGTGGCGGCCCGGACTGGCTGATTGGCGAACAGGGCGGGTTTCACGGGGGCGAATCCCTGCCTATCCTGGAAGGGCCGCATACCGGCCGCCCCCCGCGGCCGACGACGAGGAGGACTCCGTGCCGCTCTCGGAGCACGAGCAGCGAATGCTCGAGCAGATGGAGCGAGCGCTGTACGCCGAAGATCCCAAGTTCGCGACAGCGCTCGAGGGAAGCGGGCTGCGTACGTACACCCGGCGACGGGTCTACCAGGCGGTCGCAGGCTTCCTGGTGGGTATCGCGCTCCTCATGGCCGGAATGGTCGCCCAGCAGATCTGGATCAGCGTGGTGGGATTCCTCGTCATGCTGGGCTGCGCGGTCCTTGCGGTCACCGGTTGGCGCAAGGCTCCCAAGCCCGGCGAGCAGCAGGCGTCCGGGGACAAGGGCGAGCGCCGACACCCCAGGCAACGCCGAACCGTGATGAACCGGATCGAGCAGCGGTGGCAGCGCCGCCGTGACGGGCAGGGTCAGTAAGCGCTTCTGAACGTGTGCTGGTGAGGGGCGGCCGCATCATCGCGGCCGCCCCTCACCCATGTCTGCGCACCGCCTGCGCACCGCCTGCGCACCGCCTGCGCGCCGCTCGGCTGCACCGTCCTTCGATTTCCCCCCGTGGTCCCAAGGGCATACGAAGGCCTTCCCACCGGACAGCGGCCCATGCCGCTCACGGCGTTCGCTCCAACCCCTGGACGGGTCGAAAACGGGCCCGTCCGTCCGCGACGAGGTGGGAGCGCGGCCCGGTGACCGCGCCCCCTTCTCAGCCCCGCTGGCGGGACGGCCACCGCGGCAACCCGCGCCACCGCGCCGCCCACCGGCCGACGAGCGCGGACCAGCTTTCGGACGCCGCCCATATCACCCGAACGGCCGAACGTGGTGCCACCACCGCACGGTTCCGGGCGAAGCGGTCGGCGGAGGCCCGCACCCCGTCCCGCACCGTCTGCACGTCCTCGGCTAGCCCGGTGGCCGCCCGGGGCTGCGGGGCGTAGAGCACCTGTTCCACGGCCCCTGCCACCCGGTGCACGGCCGCGGCCTCGTCGGTGTCCAGCCGCCCCAGCCGTACCACCCGCGCTGCCGCCTTGCGCGGGGTCAGCGAGTCGTCGGGGCCGATGCCGTGGTCCCACGCCGTGTCAGTGATCTCCCGCCAGGCCGCCAGCGTTCTGGCCGTCGCGTCCGCCGGCGTACGCCCCGCGGACGAGTTCAGCCTGCGCGTACGCACCCGAACCCGCCAGAACAACGGCAGCAGCAGCAGCGCGAGCACCAGCAGGGCTGCCAGAACCACCAAGGCGATGGTGCCCACCGGCACCCCCGGGTCCTTCGGAGCCGTGACGCCCGGCGCCGTCGACGAGCCGCACTCGCCCTGCCTGCGAAGCTGTGGCGGGCAGCTGTCCGACGCGGACGGCGCGGCCGACGGCGCGGCCGAGACACTCGCCTGCGGACGGCTCGGGTTGGCCGAGCCGCCGGCGGGGGCGTCCGGCAGGGTGTACTCGGGCGCGCTGCCCCGCGTCGGGGTCGGTTCGAAGCGGGTCCAGCCGATGCCTTCGAAGTACAGCTCCGGCCAGGCGTGCGCATCGCGCAGCCCCACCGACACCGAACCGTCCGACTGCCCGGTGCCGGGCGTGAAGCCCACCGCGACCCGGGCCGGAATGCCGAGCGTCCGCGCCATCGCGGCCATCGTGAACGAGAAGTGGACGCAGAAGCCCCGCTTGGCCTTCAGGAACCGGCCGATCGCGGCCGAGCCGGTGCCGGAGGTCACCGAGGTGTCATAGCTGAAGCCGCCGTCCAAGGCGAAGAAGTTCTGCAGCTTCACCGCTCGCTCGTAGTTGTTGGTGGCACCCTTGGTCACCTGGTCCGCCGTCTCCTTGACGACCTTCGGCAGCGAGCCGGGTACCTGGGTGTACTCCCGCCGCATCGCGGCCGACGCCGGACCCGCCGCGGCGAGCTGATCCGCGGTCGGCTGCACCACCAGGCTGGAGACCCCGTACTGCGCCCCACGGGTCGTCTGGCCGCGGTCTCCGACGAGGGTGCGTCCCTCGGGCTCGTACCGCCAGTGCCCGCCGATCTTGATCTCGGTCGCGGGGTAAGGGAGCGGCAGGTAGGTCTGCTGGTACGAACGGGACGCGGAGATGTTCGACCTGATCTCCGTGACGGCGACGTCCGTGGCCAGGCCGTCCGGGGCGGGGAGCCGCTTCGGCACGTCCTGCAGGCTGCGCCGCGAGGGCCGCCACTCGCTCCCGGTGAACTGGTCCAGGGCCAGGATCCGCAGATAGAAGTCCTGTGGGCTACCGGAATTGGTGCGGTACGACATCACCTCCCGGTTCTCCGGCTGGTTCAGATCGTTCTGCAGCGAGACCAGCGGGTTCACCGCGGAGATCGTGCCGCCGCCCCCGCCCTTGCCGGACCCGCTCCCCGAACCGGCCAGCCAACCGCCGTTGAGTGCGGACGTCGGTACGACCAGGGCCATACCCAGCGCCAGCGCACCGATCCGCCACCCGGTGCGGGCCGGGGCGAGCGGCCGGCCGCCCGACATCTCGAGACCGGCTGCCAGACCGTTCGGTGACCGGCCCGCGCCGCCGAAGACCCGCCCCCACTGGGAGATCCGGTCCCGGCCCTCGGCCAGCAGCAGGAGCAGATAGCCGGAGGCCGCCAGCAGGAAGCACAGCCGGCCGGCACCGCCGCCGCCGGACAGTCCCGCGGCGACCGAGTAGAGCGCGAGGAGCGGCAGCCCGGCCGGAGCCGCGCTGCGGAACGTCACCGCGAGAGTGTCCACGGCAAGACCGATCAGCAGCACACCGCCGACCAGCATCAGCCGGATGCCGTCCGTCGCGGGCGCCGGGATGGCGTACCTCCCGACATCGTCCGCACCCGAGGTGAGCAGATCCGCGAGCCGCTGGACGGCCTCGGGACCGGGCAGGAAACCGACCAGGGCCTGCCCTCGGGCGAACACAACGGTCAGCAGTACCAGAGTGACCAGGAACTGCACCGTGACGATCAGCAGCCGCGGCAACGGCACCCGACGGGCGAGTGCGCCCACCCCGCTCTGGATCGCCAGCAGGAACGCGGCCTGCACGATCCAGGTGGCAGGGTTGACCAGCGGCCACATCGAACCCGCCGCCAACAGTGTCGCCGCAAAGGCGCACAGTGCCAGCCGACCACGACCGCTCATGACCATCCCCCGGTGAAACCTGTCGTACCGCCCGTGGCGCCGCCCGACAGGGCGGACTGCGTCACGGCGCTCTGCTGCCCCGCCAGCTGCCACAGCTCGGCGAGATCGGCCCCGGGCTTCACCAGGACCGCTGTCCAGCCCGATTCGCGCAGCAGCCGCAGCCGCTCCTCCGCCCCCGCGAGTGCGGCGCCGTGCGACTCTCCCTGCACCCAGGTGTCGCTGTCCAGCACGAACGCGACGGCGCCGCCGCTGCGCTGCCGCATCCGGGCCGCCACCGCCGCCTGCTCCTCGTCCAGATCGCCGAAGAAGGCGACCAGCAGCCCATGGTTGCCGCCGCGCAGCACGTCGTACGCGCGCGAAAGGCCGCCCCCGTCGGAGTGGTCGACGACCGCGAGCGTGTCCATCATCAGTCCCGCCGAGTCGGCGGACTCCTGGGTCGGGCCGGCGAAGCCGCCCTCGCCCTCGCCCGGTACCGAACTGCCGTCGTCGGTCAGCAGCCGCACCGCGAAGCCCCGCTCCAGCATGTGCACCAGCGCGGATGCGGCCCCCGACACCGCCCATTCGAAGGCCGAGTCGGGCCCGGTCCCCGCGTAGGCGATCCGCCGGGTGTCCAGCAGCACCGTGCATCTGGCCCGCTGCGGCTGCTCCTCGCGGCGCACCATCAGCTCGCCGTAGCGCGCGGTGGAGCGCCAGTGGACCCGGCGCAGATCGTCGCCGTGCCGGTAGCCGCGCGGAATCACGTCGTCCTCACCGGCCAGTGCCAGCGCGCGCTGCCGCCCCTCGCCGTACCCGGAGGCCTCGCCCGCCAGCCGGACCGGCGGCAGCGGCTCGGTCCGCGGGATGACGACCAGGGTGTCGTACGCGCTGAACGAGCGGGTCAGCTCGCACATCCCGAACGGATCGCTCAGCCGCAGCTGCAGCGGTCCGAGCGGATACCGCCCGCGCAGATCCGACCGCACCCGGTACGACACCTCGCGTCGGCCGCCCGCTTCCACCCGGTCCAGGACGAACCGGGGCCGCGGCCCGAGCACGTAGGGCACCCGGTCCTGCAGCATGAGCAGCCCGGTGGGCAGCCGCGACACGTTCTCGATCCGCAGGTGCACCCGCGCCTCGGTGCCCGCAGGCACCCGGGACGGGGAGAGCCGCCGGGTGCCCGCCACCCGGTAGCGGGTGCGGAACAGCACCGCCACGCAGACCAGAGGCAGCGTGGCGATCAGCAGCCCGACCCGCAGCAGGTCGCCCTGGCCCAGCACATACGCGCAGACCACAGCCGCGATCCCGGCCGCGAGGAAGGACCGCCCGCGTGTGGTGAGCCCGCCCAGCGCGGCCCGCAGACCGCCCTTGTCGTCGCCGTCGTTCATCGCGGCCGGCCCCCCTGCTGCCATCACACCCGCCGCATGCCGGGCGGCTGCTGCCGGCCGTACATCACAGGGCCCGGCTGGTGCTGCGGCGGCGCCGGGACGGTCGCACCGCCACCCGCGGTCGGCACGGGCGTCTGCTGCAGGATCTCCAGCACGACCTGCTCCGCGGTACGACGGTTCAACTGGGCCTGCGCGGTGGGCAGCAGCCGGTGCGCGAGCACCGCGACCGCCAGCGCCTGTACATCGTCGGGCAGGCAGTAGTCCCGCCCGCTCAGCGCCGCCGAGGCCTTTGCCGCGCGGAGCAGATGCAGCGTGGCGCGCGGCGAGGCGCCGAGCCTGAGATCCGGGTGGATACGGGTGGCCCCGACCAGCTCCACCGCGTACCGCCGCACGGATTCGGCCACATGGACCGTCCGTACCGCCTCGATCAGCTTCACGATGTCGTGGGCGTGTGCCACCGGCTGCAGGTCGTCGAGCGGCGAGACCCCGCCGTGCACATCGAGCATCTGCAGCTCGGCCTCCGCGCTGGGATAGCCGATCGACACCCGGGCCATGAACCGGTCACGCTGGGCCTCGGGCAGCGGATACGTGCCCTCCATCTCCACCGGGTTCTGGGTGGCCACCACCATGAACGGGTCCGGCAGTTCGTAACTGTGCCCGTCGATGGTGACCTGGCGCTCCTCCATCGACTCCAGCAGCGCGGACTGGGTCTTGGGCGAGGCGCGGTTGATCTCGTCGCCGATCACGATCTGGGCGAAGATCGCGCCCGGTTTGAATTCGAAGTCGCGCCGCTGCTGGTCGAAGATGGACACACCGGTGATGTCGGAAGGCAGCAGGTCCGGTGTGAACTGGATACGCCGCACGGAGCAGTCGATCGACCGCGCGAGCGCCTTGGCCAGCATGGTCTTGCCCACCCCGGGGACATCCTCGATGAGGAGATGCCCCTCTGCGAGCAGCACGGTCAGCGAAAGCCTAACGACCTCAGGCTTGCCCTCGATCACAGCCTCCACCGACCTGCGCACCCGCTCCGCTGTGGTCGTCAGATCTGTGAGGCTCGCTCGATCGTCATAGGTCGTCACCCGGCCCTCCTCGGCCCTGCCCCACGCTCTCAAGGAGCAGGGGATACCCCATTCACGGGCCGATGCGCTGGTAGTTGGCCCGGCCACCCCGAAAAACGGACCCCCGCCGGAACGGTCCGGTGGGATGTCACACCCGCATTCTTGTTGCCGTTACCGCTTCGTGTCACTCGCCTGTGGATAAGTGGGTGCGAAATGTCAGGGTCGGGGGCATTTTAGGTGCCCGAAAAAAAATCCGCGATCGTCAGATGACGGGGTGGATCTCGCGCAGCAAGCCGCTGGTCACGTCGAAGACGAAGCCGCGGACGTCATCGGTGTGCAGAAGGAACGGCGAGGTGCGGACACGCTGCATCGACTGCCGTACGTCCTGATCCGCGTCCTTGTACGCCTCCACCGCCCAGACCGGCCGCTGGCCGACCTCCACCTCCAGCTCCTGGCGGAACTCCTCGGTGATCGACTCGAGGCCGCAGTTGGTGTGGTGGATGAGTATGACGCTGCGGGTGCCGAGCGCCCGCTGGCTGATGGTCAGGGAGCGGATCACGTCGTCGGTGACCACGCCACCCGCGTTACGGATGGTGTGGCAGTCGCCGAGCGCCAGGCCGAGCGCGTCGTGGAGGTCGAGCCGGGCGTCCATGCAGGCGACCACGGCGACCCGCAGCACCGGCCGCGCGTCCATACCGGGATCGTTGAACTCGGCCGCGTAACGGATGTTCGCCTCGACCAGGTGGTCGGTGACCGTACCGCCGGTGCGGGCCTGGCCGGCAGCGGGTGCGGGGTGCTCAGCAGGGGACTGCGCGGAAGTCGACATGGATATGACGTTAACTGCCACGGTTCGCCTTGGCGTGCCGTGAGAAGGGACAAAGAACGTCAACGAGGCTTGTTGTGAGGTAAGCCACAAGCCTTAGGGCAGGTCACTCGGCCGAGTGAACAGAGGGCGGGGCGACGCGCTGCCGGGCTGATTGATCGGGAATCGATCGAATGGCAGGGTGGACTAAAGTGACGGGAAGTTACCGACACCTTGCACATTCCGAAGATTTCCCCTGTGTGCGCGGCGTACGTACGGCCCGGCCCTCTCCCGCTCGCCGGTCGGCCGACGCCACTTCCCCGGCGCCGGCGGACCTCCCCTTCCGAGCGGGCGGGGACCAGGCCGTACGTGCAGCCACACGGGACCTGAGCCTGAGAGGGCGCATGAGCCAGACCCGACACGTCCCGGTGATGCTCCAGCGATGCCTGGACCTGTTGGCCCCGGCTCTGGAGGTGCCGAGTCCGCACCAGCCCGTGGTCGTCGACTGCACCCTCGGTCTCGGAGGCCACAGCGAGGCCCTCCTCGCCGCCTTCCCGACCGCCCGGCTGATCGCGCTGGACCGGGACAAGGAGGCGCTGCGGCTCTCCGGCCAGCGGCTCGCCCCGTACGGTGACCGGGCCACGCTGGTGCACGCCGTCTACGACGAGCTGCCCGAGGTGCTCGCCCGGCTCGGCGTCCCCAAGGTCCAGGGCATCCTGTTCGACCTCGGCGTCTCCTCCATGCAGCTGGACGAGGCCGACCGCGGATTCGCGTACGCCCAGGACGCCCCGCTCGACATGCGGATGGACCAGACGACCGGCATCAGCGCGGCCGAGGTCCTCAACACGTACCCGCCGGGCGAGCTCGTCCGGATCCTGCGTGCGTACGGCGAGGAGAAGCAGGCCAAGCGGATCGTCTCCGCGATCGTGCGCGAGCGCGAGAAGAAACCGTTCAGCAACAGCGCCCGGCTGGTCGAGCTGATCCGTGACTCACTGCCGCAGGCCGCCAAGCGCACCGGCGGCAATCCCGCCAAACGGACCTTCCAGGCGCTGCGCATCGAGGTGAACGGCGAGCTCTCCGTCCTGGAGCGGGCGATCCCGGCTGCCGTGGGGGCCCTCGCCGTGGGCGGCCGGATCGCCGTCCTCTCGTACCACTCGTTGGAGGACCGGCTGGTCAAGCAGGTCTTCGCGGCAGGCGCGGCCAACACGGCGCCGCCCGGACTGCCCGTCGTCCCCGAGCGCTATCAACCGAGACTGAAGCTCCTGACCCGCGGTGCGGAGCTGCCCACGGAGGAGGAGGTCGCCGAGAACCGGCGCGCCGCCCCCGCCCGGCTGCGCGGCGCCCAGCGGATCCGCGAGGAGGAGCGATGAGCGCAGCCGGCCCGGCCGGTACGGCACCGGGAGAGGCCGAGGTGACGCGGTGAGCGGACCGGCCGGACAGCTCAAGGGGCGGGCCGCGAGGCTCGCCCGGCTGATGCCCTCCGGGTCCAGCAGCGCGGCCCGTACACCCTTCGTGCTGCTGGTCGTGCTGCTCCTCGGCGGCGGCCTGATCACCCTGCTGCTGCTGAACTCCGCGCTCAACGAGGGATCGTTCAGGCTGAGCGAACTGAGGAAGCGGACCACCGATCTCACCGACGAGGAGCAGGCCCTCCAGCGCGACGTCGACGGCCGCTCCGAGCCGGACGCACTGGAGCGGCGGGCCCGCGAGCTCGGCATGGTGCCCGGTGGCAGTCCCGCCTTCCTCAACCCCGACGGCACGGTCCGCGGCGCCCCCTCCGAGGCCGTCGCCCAGCGGACCCGGGCGCCCGCGGCCGCGCCGCCTGCCGGTGCCTCGCCGTCGAAATCCGTACCGCCCCCGGCCCCGCCGTCCGCTTCCGCCACGTCCCCGGCCCTGGCCGCCACGAAGCCCAGCACCTCGGCAGCCCCGCCCGTGCAACCGCCTGCCCCGGCCCTGCCCGCCACCAAGCCCAGCACCTCGGCAGCCCCGCCCGTACAACCGACTACCCCGGCACACCAGTCCTCGACCAGTCCCGGCAGGTGACGCAGTGCCCTCGAAGGAACCGCCGCGCCGCCGGGTCCCCGGCCCCGCGCGCCCCCGCAGCGCCGCAGCCGGCTCGGGCCGCCCCCGGCCCGCCGCCCGCCGCCCGTCGTCGCAGGTCCCGCGCGGCCGCGCCCCGCGGGGGCAGTCGGCGCGCCCGCTGCGCCTCGGCAGCCCGCGCCCCCGGCTCCGCCTGGTCAGCCTGGGGCTGACACTCGTCATGCTGGCGTTTGTCGTCCGGCTCCTCCAGGTCCAGGCCGTCGACGCCAGTGCGTACGCCGCCAAGGCCGAGGAGAACCGCTACCTCGAGTACACGGTCTCCGCCGAGCGCGGCGAGATCACCGACCGCAGCGGCATCGCTCTGGCCATCAGCGTCGACGCGTACGACATCACCGCCGACCCCAAGATGTTCACGCCCGAGGACAGCAAGGCCCCGGACGCTCCGCAGCAGGCCGCGGCCCTCCTCGCCCCCATCCTCGGCGTCGACGCCGAGGAGCTGACGAAGAAGCTGTCGAAGCCGAAGAGCCGGTACGCCGTCCTGGCGCGCCGCCAGACCCCACAGGTCTGGAAGCAGATCAAGGACCTCAAGTCAGTCTTCGCCGAGAAGGCCCAGAAGGACAGGGCGAACGGCGGCCCCGGAGCCAATGTGCTGGCCGGCGTCTTCCAGGAGTCGACCACCAAACGGGTCTATCCCAACGGTGGGCTGGCCGCCGGGATACTGGGCTACGTCAACGCCGAAGGCAAGGGTGCGGGCGGCCTCGAATCGCAGCTGGACAAGGAGCTCGCGGGCGAGGACGGAAAGATCAAGTACGCCCAGTCCGGCGGCCGACGGGTGCCCACCGCGGGCACCAAGGAGGTTCCGGCCGTCGCCGGTTCCGACATCGAGCTGACCATCGACCGTGACATCCAGTGGGCCGCCCAGAAGGCCATCTCGGACCAGGTGAAGAAGTCCAAGGCGGACCGAGGCTATGTGATCGTGCAGAACACCAGGACCGGCGAGGTCCTCGCCATGGCCAACGCCCCGGGCTTCGACCCCAACGACCTCTCGCAGGCCGACGCGGCGTCGCTGGGAAACGCGGCCGTGCAGGACGTGTACGAACCCGGCTCCACCAGCAAGGTCATGTCCATGGCCGCCGTCCTGGAGGAGGGGGTGGCCACCCCCGGTACCCATGTCACCGTCCCCAACCGGCTCCACCGCGGCGACCGGCTCTTCAAGGACGACATCGACCACGCCACCTGGTACCTGACGCTCAACGGCGTACTCGCCAAGTCCAGCAACATCGGCACCATCCTGGCCACCGGACAGCTCGGCAAGACGCAGGCAGAGGCCAACAAGGTCCTCTACTCGTACCTGCGCAAATTCGGCATCGGCAGCCCGACCGGACTGGACTACCCGGGCGAGACGCCCGGCATCCTCGCCAAGCCGCAGGACTGGTCGACCTCGCAGCAGTACACGATCCCGTTCGGCCAGGGACTCTCGCTCAACGCCATGCAGGCCGCCTCGGTCTACTCGACGATCGCCAACGGCGGTGTCCGGATCCAGCCCACCCTGGTCCGCGGCACCAAGGGCGCCGACGGCCGCTTCACCCCCGTGACCACCCCCGAACAGACCCGGGTGATCAGCGAGAAGACCGCGAAATCGCTCGCGGGCATGCTGGAGTCGGTGGTCGGTGACGAGGAGGGCACCGGTACCAAGGCCCGTATCCCCGGCTACCGGGTCGCGGGCAAGACCGGCACGGCCAACCGGGTCGATCCGGTCCGCGGCGGATACCACGGCTACACCGCGTCCTTCGCGGGCTTCGCGCCCGCCGACAAGCCGCAGATCACTGTCTACTGCGCGATCCAGAACCCGACGAAGGGCAGCTACTTCGGCGGCCAGATCTGCGGTCCCATCTACAAACAGGTCATGGAGTTCGCGCTGAAGACGCTCCAGACCGCACCGTCCGGCAGCGGGTCCGCCCGCCTGCCGGTGTCCTTCCAGCCCGGCGAGTGAACTCGGGGTAATCAGCCAGTGACAACCATCACCCCCGATCCCGGGAACCGGAACGGGAACCACCCGGGAGCGGCCCCCTCACTTCGCGAGAGGCCGGGTGCGCCCGGTACGCTCACCGCCGTGCCCCACGCTGAACAGTCCCAAACCATCCAGAAGGACGCCCCTGTGAACTACCCGGGAGCGCCCCGCCCGGATCGGCTCCGGCCGACCGCCCTCGGCGAGCTGGCAGCCCGGCTGGGAGTCGAATCGCCCGGATCCGGCGAGGTCACCGGCATCACCCATGACTCACGGGCGGTACGGCCCGGCGATGTGTACGCGGCGCTGCCCGGCGCCCGCGTCCACGGCGCCGACTTCGTCGCCCAGGCGGCCGGCCTCGGCGCGGCGGCGGTCCTCACCGACCCGGGGGGCGCCGAGCGCGCCGCCGCCACCGGACTGCCGGTACTGGTCACCGATAACCCGCGCGGCCGGATGGGCGAACTCGCCGCGGAGATCTACGGGCGGCCCGGCGCCGGCCTCCTGCAGATCGGCATCACCGGCACGTCCGGGAAGACCACCACCGCGTATCTCATCGAGGGTGGCTTCCGGGGCGCCGGACGCAGCACCGGGCTGATCGGCACCGTGGAGACGCGGATCGGCGACGAGCGCATCAAGTCCGAGCGCACCACCCCCGAAGCGACCGACCTCCAGGCCCTGTTCGCCGTCATGCGCGAGCGCGGCGTCGACGCGGTCACCATGGAGGTCTCCAGCCACGCGCTGGTGCTCGGCCGGGTCGACGGCTGTGTCTTCGACGTCGCCGTCTTCAACAACCTCAGCCCGGAGCACATGGAGTTCCACTCCGGCATGGAGGACTACTTCGCGGCCAAGGCTCAGCTGTTCACCCCGGAGCGCAGCCGGCGGGGCGTCGTCAACTTCGACGACGAGTACGGCCGCAGGCTGATCACCGGTGCGTCCGTTCCGGTCGTCACCTTCTCCGCCGAGGGCCACCTGGACGCCGACTGGCGCGCCGAGGACGTCGAAGTCGGCCCGCTGGGCTCCACCTTCACCGTTGTCGGCCCCAAGGGCGAGCGGATCACCGCCAGGGCCCCGCTGCCCGGCCCGTTCAATGTCGCCAACTCCCTCGCAGCGATCGTCACCCTGGCCGTCGCGGGCATCGACCCGCAGACCGCGGCCGACGGGGTCGCCGCCGTCCCCGGAGTCCCCGGCCGGCTGGAGCGCGTCGACGCCGGACAGCCGTACCTCGCGCTCGTCGACTACGCGCACAAGACCGACGCCGTCGAGTCCGTCCTGCGCTCCCTGCGCAAGGTCACCGAGGGCAAACTGCACATCGTGCTCGGCTGCGGTGGCGACCGCGACACGACAAAACGCGGACCGATGGGGGCGGCAGCTGCCCGGCTCGCCGACACCGCCGTGCTGACCTCCGACAACCCCCGCTCCGAGGACCCTCTGGCCATCCTCGCCGCGATGCTCTCGGGCGCCGCCGAGGTGCCCGTCCACGAGCGCGGCGAGGTCCTGGTCGACGCCGACCGGGCGGCCGCCATCGCCACCGCGGTCGCCCGCGCCCTGCCCGGTGACACCGTGCTGATCGCCGGCAAGGGCCACGAGCAGGGCCAGGACATCCACGGGGTGGTACGCCCCTTCGACGACCGTACGGTGCTGCGCGCGGCCATCGCCCGGTCCCTGGGGCGGGAGAGCGCCGACGACGCCCCCGAGGACACCCCGGACCTCGCCCACACCCACGAGAACAACAGTCAGGGATGACCAAGTGATCGCCCTTACCCTCGCCGAGATCGCCGATATCGTCGGCGGGCAGTCGTACGACATACCGGATCCGGCAGCGACCGTCAGCGGACCTGTCGTCATCGACTCCCGAGCGGTGGAGCAAGGCAGCCTGTTCGTCGCCTTCGCCGGCGAGCGGGTCGACGGCCACGACTATGCGCAGCGCGCCGTCGAGGCGGGCGCGGCAGCCGTACTGGCCGCCCGCCCCGTCGGCGTCCCGGCCATCGTCGTCGACGACGTCATCGTCGCGCTCGGCGCCCTGGCCCGGGCCGTCGTCGGACGGCTCGGCACCGCCGTCGTCGCTCTCACCGGCTCCGCGGGCAAGACCTCCACCAAGGACCTGATCGCCCAACTCCTGGAGCGCAAGGGTCCCACCGTCTTCCCCGCGGGCAACCTCAACAACGAGATCGGACTGCCGCTCACCGCCCTGCGCGCCACCGAGAGCACCCAGCACCTCGTCCTCGAGATGGGTGCGCGCTACATCGGTGACATCCGCTACCTCACCGGACTGATCCCGCCGCGGATCGGCCTCGTCCTCAACGTCGGCACCGCGCACATCGGCGAGTTCGGCGGCCGCGAGCAGATCGCCATCGCCAAGGGCGAGATGGTCGAGTCGCTCCCCGAGGACGGAGTCGCCGTCCTCAACGCCGACGACCCGCTCGTGCGCGCCATGTCCTCCCGTACGAAAGCCCGGGTGCTGCTCTTCGGCGAAGCCGCGGATGCGGACGTACGGGGAGAGAAGGTCCGTCTCACCGACGACGGCCGCCCCGCTTTCACGCTCCACACACCCACCGGGTGCAGCGATGTGACCATGCGCCTGTACGGTGAGCACCACGTGTCGAACGCGCTCGCCGCGGCCGCCGTCGCCCATGAGTTGGGCCTGTCCGCAGACGAGATCGCCGAAGCGCTCTCCGAGGCGGGCACCCTCTCCCGCTGGCGTATGGAGGTCACCGAGCGTCCGGACGGCGTGACGTTCGTCAATGACGCCTACAACGCGAACCCCGAATCCATGCGAGCAGCGCTGCGCGCGCTGGTCGCCATGGGGAAGGGCCGGCGTACGTGGGCGGTGCTCGGCCCCATGGCCGAGCTCGGCGACGCCTCGCTCGCCGAGCACGACGCGGTCGGACGGCTCGCCGTCCGGCTCAACGTCAGCAAGCTCGTCGCGGTCGGGGGCCGAGAAGCCTCCTGGCTGCAACTGGGCGCATACAACGAGGGTTCGTGGGGTGAGGAGTCGGTGCACGTGTCCGACGCACAGGCTGCCGTCGACCTGTTGCGCAGTGAACTGCGCGCGGGAGACGTCGTGCTGGTGAAGGCGTCCCGGTCGGCCGGCCTGGAAAAGGTCGTCCAGGCACTGCTGGAGAACTCGACCGAGGGCGAGGTCACCGGCCGATGAGGCAGATCCTCTTCGCGGGGGCCATCGGCCTCTTCCTGACCCTGGTCGGTACCCCGCTGCTGATCAAGCTCCTGGCCCGCAAGGGATACGGGCAGTTCATCCGCGACGACGGCCCGCGCAGCCACGGCAGCAAGAAGGGCACGCCCACCATGGGCGGCATCGCCTTCATCCTGGCCACGCTGATGGCGTACGTCCTGGCGAAGGTGATCACCGGCGAGCAGATGCGCTTCTCCGGTGTGCTGGTCCTGTTCCTGATGACCGGCATGGGCCTTGTCGGGTTCCTCGACGACTACATCAAGATCGTCAAGCAGCGTTCGCTCGGTCTGCGGGCCAAGGCGAAGATGGCCGGCCAGCTGATCGTCGGCATCGCCTTCGCGGTGCTGTCGCTGCAGTTCGCCGATGGCCGCGGCAACACCCCGGCCTCCACGAAGCTGTCGTTCGTCACGGACTTCGGCTGGTCGATCGGCCCGGTGCTGTTCGTCGTCTGGGCGCTGTTCATGATCCTCGCCATGTCCAACGGCGTGAATCTGACGGACGGTCTGGACGGTCTGGCCACCGGCGCCTCCGTGATGGTCTTCGGCGCGTACACCTTCATCGGGCTGTGGCAGTTCCAGGAGTCCTGCGCCAACGCGGTCTCCCTGACCAACCCCAACGCCTGCTTCGAGGTCCGCGACCCCCTCGACCTCGCCGTCGTCGCCTCCGCGCTGATGGGCGCCTGCTTCGGCTTCCTGTGGTGGAACACCTCGCCCGCCAAGATCTTCATGGGTGACACCGGTTCGCTGGCACTCGGCGGCGCGCTCGCGGGTCTCGCGATCTGCTCCCGCACCGAGTTCCTGATGGCCATCCTCGGCGGCCTCTTCGTGATGATCACCATGTCCGTGGTCATCCAGGTCGGCTCCTTCAAGATGACCGGCAAGCGGGTCTTCCGGATGGCGCCGCTCCAGCACCACTTCGAACTCAAGGGCTGGTCCGAAGTCCTTGTCGTGGTCCGTTTCTGGATCATCCAGGGCATGTGTGTGATCGTCGGACTCGGTCTCTTCTACGCAGGGTGGGCAGCCGCCAAGTGAGCAACCAGGACTGGCAGGGCAAGCACGTCACCGTCGCGGGGCTCGGTGTCAGCGGTATCCCCGCCGCCCGTGTCCTGAACGGCCTCGGCGCCGTCGTCACCGTGGTCAACGACGGTGACGACGAGCGCTCCCGTGCGCAGGCCGCCGAGCTGGAGGCGCAGGGAATCACCGTGCGCCTCGGCGACGGGGTGACCCTGCCCGAGTCCACCGAGCTCATCGTCACCACCCCCGGCTGGAAGCCCGACAAGCCGCTCTTCGCAGCAGCCGCCGAGGCGGGCGTCCCGGTCTGGGGCGACGTCGAGCTCGCCTGGCGGCTGCGCGGCCACGACGGCAGGGAACCGGCCCCCTGGCTCGCGGTCACCGGCACCAACGGCAAGACCACGACCGTACGGATGCTCGCCTCGATCCTGGAGGCGGCTGGGCTGCGCACGGCGGCCGTCGGCAACATCGGGGTCTCCCTGCTGGACGCGGTGCTCGGCGACGAGACGTACGACGTACTCGCCGTCGAGCTCTCCAGCTACCAGCTGCACTGGGCACCCTCGCTGCGCGCCCACTCCGCGGTCGTCCTCAACCTGGCGCCCGACCATCTCGACTGGCACGGCTCCATGGAGGCGTACGTCGCGGACAAGGGGCGGATCTACGAGGGCAACCGGATCGCCTGCGTGTACAACGCGGCCGACAAGGCCACCGAGGACCTGGTCAGGCAGGCGGACGTCGAGGAGGGCTGCCGCGCCATCGGCTTCACCCTCGGGACCCCCGGACCGTCCCAGCTGGGCGTCGTCGACGGCATCCTCGTCGACCGGGCCTTCGTGACCAACCGGCAGAAGCAGGCACAGGAGCTCGCAGAGGTCGGGGACGTCAACCCGCCCGCCCCGCACAACATCGCCAACGCCCTGGCGGCCGCGGCACTGGCCCGCGCGTTCGGCGTCGAGCCCAGGGCGGTACGGGACGGACTGCGGGCCTTCAGCCCCGACGCGCACCGCATCGAGCATGTCGCGGACGTCGCCGAAGTCGCGTACATCGACGACTCCAAGGCCACCAACACCCATGCCGCGGAGGCCTCCCTCGCGGCATACGACCCGATCGTCTGGATCGCCGGCGGCCTCGCCAAGGGCGCCGCCTTCGACGAGCTGGTGAGCGGGGCGGCGAAGCGGCTGCGCGGCGTCGTGCTGGTGGGCCGCGACCGGGCACTGATCCGCGAAGCCCTCACGCGACACGCCCCCGAGGTCCCGGTCGTCGACCTCGACCGGACCGACACTGGGGCGATGTCCGAGGCGGTCCGCGAGGCGGCACGGCTCGCCCGGCCGGGAGACACCGTACTGATGGCCCCGGCCTGCGCCTCGATGGACATGTTCGCCAATTACAACAAGCGGGGCGAGGCATTCGCGGACGCGGTCCGCGCACTCGCCGACGAGAGCGCCTGACGGGCCCGGCCGCCGCGCCGTACTGTCCCGGAGACCCGGGTACGAGCGGCTCCGCCGCGCGCCCCGGCCCTCGGCAGCAGCCCCGGGCACGAGCAGTGGAGGGGACAGCGACAATGCCGGCCGACGAGAGCTCCGCCGCGCGCGGCACAGGCCGCTCACAGGCGACCGCGGCGATCAGCCGGGCGCTCGCCCCACCCCTCCTCGCCTCCGCCCGCCTGGCAGGGCCCCCGGCGCCTGCCGGCCTCGCTCTGCGCGGCAGGCTGGCGGCGGGTGCCGGGCGGCGGCCCGCGGTGCCGCGCTCCAGGGGCGGCCACGACGGCTCCGGCCCACGCGCTCCCCGCAGCAGCGGTGTACGGCGGATGTACGAGCAGGCGCACCGGGCCTGGGACCGCCCGCTGACCGCGTACTACCTGATCCTCGGCGCCGGCCTGCTGATCACCGTGCTCGGCCTGGTGATGGTCTACTCCGCCTCGATGATCAAGGCGCTGGAGCTGGACAAGCCCGGCACGTATTTCTTCCGTAAACAGTTCCTCGCCGCCGTCATCGGCTCCGCGCTGCTGGTGATCGCCTCCCGGATGCCCGTCAAGCTCCACCGGGCGCTCGCCTACCCGCTGCTCATGGGCACGGTCTTCCTGATGGTGCTGGTCCAGGTGCCGGGGATAGGGATGTCGGTCAACGGCAACCAGAACTGGCTCTATCTGGGCGGCCCCTTCCAGCTCCAGCCCAGCGAGTTCGGCAAGCTGGCCCTGATCCTCTGGAGCGCCGATCTGCTCGCCCGCAAACAGGACAAGCGGCTGCTGACGCAGTGGAAGCACATGCTGGTGCCGCTCGTCCCGGTCGCCTTCATGCTCCTCGGGCTGATCATGCTCGGCGGGGACATGGGAACTGCGATCATTCTCACCGCGATCCTCTTCGGCCTGCTCTGGCTGGCCGGGGCGCCCACCCGGCTCTTCGCCGGGGTGCTCGCCGTAGCGGGAGTCCTTGCCTTCCTGCTGATCAAGACCAGTCCGAACCGGATGTCACGCCTCAGCTGCATGGGGGTCAGCGAACCTGGCCCCGACGGCTCGTGCTGGCAGGCGGTGCACGGCATCTACGCTCTGGCGTCCGGCGGATGGTTCGGATCCGGGCTGGGTGCGAGTGTGGAAAAATGGGGCCAACTGCCCGAACCTCACACCGACTTCATCTTCGCCGTCACCGGGGAGGAACTGGGGTTGGCGGGGACGCTGTCGGTGCTCGCCCTCTTCGCGGCTCTAGGCTATGCGGGTATCCGCGTGGCCGGACGCACGGAGGACCCCTTCGTGAGGTACGCCGCGGGAGGTGTGACCACCTGGATCACGGTCCAGGCCGTGATCAACATCGGTGCGGTGCTCGGCCTGCTGCCGATCGCCGGGGTCCCTCTCCCGCTGTTCTCCTACGGAGGATCGGCCCTGCTGCCGACCATGTTCGCTGTCGGGCTGCTGATCGCGTTCGCGCGAGAGGAACCCGCCGCGAAGGCGGCCCTGGCCATGCGGAGGCCCGGGGTGAGATGGAAGACGATGAGACGGCGCGTCAAGAAGCGTCCGTCCGGAGAGCGGTGAATTTCGGTGCATGTCGTACTCGCCGGTGGGGGGACCGCCGGCCACATCGAGCCCGCGCTTGCCCTCGCGGATGCCCTGCGCAGGCAGGACCCGAGCGTGGGAATCACTGCCCTGGGCACGGAGCGCGGACTCGAGACCAGGCTCGTACCCGAGCGGGGGTACGAACTGGCGCTGATCCCGGCCGTTCCGCTGCCGCGCAAGCCCACCCCCGAACTGATCACTGTCCCGGGGCGGCTGCGCGGCACCATCAAGGCCGCCGAGCAGATCCTGGAGCGCACCAAGGCGGACTGCGTGGTCGGCTTCGGCGGCTATGTCGCCCTGCCCGGCTACCTGGCCGCCAAGCGGGTCGGGGTGCCGATCGTCGTCCATGAGGCGAACGCCCGGCCGGGCCTGGCCAACAAGATCGGTTCCCGGTACGCGCACGGGGTCGCCGTGTCCACCCCGGACAGCAAGCTGCGCGGTGCCCGCTACATCGGCATCCCGCTGCGCCGCACCATCGCCACCCTGGACCGGGCCCGGGTCCGCCCGGAGGCGCGAAACGCGTTCGGCCTCGACCCCAACCTGCCGACGCTGCTGGTCTCCGGCGGTTCGCAGGGCGCCCGCCACCTCAACGAGGTGATCCAGCGGGTCGCCCCGCTGCTGCAGCGCTCCGGGATCCAGATCCTGCACGTGGTCGGCCCGAAGAACGAATTGCCGCGCATCGACAACATGCCCGGGATGCCGCCCTACGTCCCGGTACCGTACGTGGACCGGATGGATCTCGCGTACGCCGCGGCCGACATGATGCTCTGCCGCGCGGGCGCGATGACCGTCGCCGAACTCTCCGCCGTCGGGCTTCCCGCCGCCTACGTCCCGCTGCCGATCGGCAACGGCGAACAGCGGCTCAACGCCCAGCCGGTGGTCAACGCCGGCGGCGGAGTGCTGGTGGACGACGCGGCGCTCACCCCCGAGTGGGTGCAGAGCAACGTCCTCCCGGTGCTTGCGGATCCGCACCGTTTGTATGAAATGTCCCGCGCCGCCGCCGAGTTCGGCCGCAGGGATGCCGACGACCTGCTCGTCGGCATGGTGTACGAGGCGATTGCCGCACGCCGCAACGCGTGAGGCGGGCGGGTCCGGGGGCGTCGCCCCCGGACCCGGCATAAGGAGCGAGCGTGGCCGGACCGACGACCGCCCGGCGCGGTGCAGGGCAGCAGCAGGACGACCCGGCCCGCCCGCCGCGCCCCACCAGGCGCAGACTGCCCAGCCGCAGACTGCTGATCGTGATCACCGTCGGCGTCCTGCTGCTCGCTTCGGGCTCCGTCTGGACGCTCTACGGCTCGTCCTGGCTCCGGGCCGAACAGGTCACGACCACCGGTGTCGACGTACTGACCCCGGCCGAGGTGGAGGCCGCCGCTGCGGTGCCGATCGGGGCCCCGATGGTCTCCGTGGACACGGGCGCCGTCGCGGACCGGTTGCGCCAGAAGTTGCCTCGTATCGACTCGGTGGATGTCGTACGGTCATGGCCGCACGGCATCGGACTTAAAGTGACTGAACGCAAACCGGTCCTGTTGATGAAAAAGGACACAAAGTTCATTGAAGTGGACGTGAAAGGTGTCCGTTTCGCCACGGTGGACAGGGCGCCGAAGCGCGTTCCGCTGCTGGAGCTGACCCCCGATCAGTCTGCGAGTCTGCGCCGCTTCGGCAGCGGCCGGCTGGTGCGGGAAGCGGTCCGGGTCGCGGGTGAACTTCCCGGCGCAGTTGCCAAGGACACCCAGGTCGTGCGGGTCACCTCGTACGATTCGATCTCCCTGGAGCTGACCGGTCACCGCACGGTGGTCTGGGGCAGCGGCGAAGAGGGGCCGGTGAAGGCAAGAGTCCTCACCGCTCTCATGAAAGCGGCTCCCAAAGCGGGACACTTCGACGTGAGTGCACCCACCGCTGCTGCGGTGTCGGGCAGTTGACGTGCATTTGGCCTGGCCAGCACCCTGGTTGGTCAGCGCTACGGGTGATCACATAGGGTGAAAAGAAAAACGGGAGGTTCGGCGTGTTCGTTGAACGTGCGCCACTTGTCGACTTAGTGTCCTGTTCGGAAGAGTCCAAGAAGCAGACACACTGGTAACCCTAAACTTCAACGTTAGGGTTTGGGTCGGCGTTCGGACCGTCCCAATCGGCATCAGTCGTCGCGGCGGGAGATCCGCGAAGCGACGACACGTAACTCGAGGCGAGAGGCCTTCGACGTGGCAGCACCGCAGAACTACCTCGCAGTCATCAAGGTCATCGGTGTCGGCGGCGGTGGTGTCAATGCCATCAACCGAATGATCGAGGTCGGTCTCAAGGGCGTCGAGTTCATCGCGATCAACACTGATGCGCAAGCCCTGTTGATGAGCGACGCCGACGTCAAGCTCGACGTCGGCCGTGAACTCACCCGCGGCCTCGGGGCCGGGGCCAACCCGGCCGTCGGTCGTAAGGCGGCAGAGGACCACCGTGAGGAGATCGAGGAGGTCCTCAAGGGGGCCGACATGGTCTTCGTCACCGCCGGAGAGGGCGGCGGCACCGGCACCGGCGGCGCACCCGTCGTCGCCAACATCGCGCGCTCGCTCGGCGCCCTCACGATCGGTGTGGTCACCCGCCCGTTCACCTTCGAGGGCCGGCGCCGCGCGAACCAGGCGGAGGACGGCATCGCCGAGCTCCGCGAAGAGGTCGACACCCTCATCGTCATTCCCAACGACCGACTGCTGTCCATCTCGGACCGCCAGGTCAGCGTGCTCGACGCGTTCAAGTCGGCCGACCAGGTACTGCTCTCGGGCGTCCAGGGCATCACCGATCTCATCACCACCCCGGGTCTGATCAACCTCGACTTCGCCGACGTCAAGTCGGTCATGTCCGAGGCCGGATCGGCGCTCATGGGCATCGGCTCGGCCCGCGGCGACGACCGCGCGGTGGCCGCGGCCGAGATGGCGATCTCCTCGCCGCTCCTGGAGGCGTCCATCGACGGCGCCCGTGGTGTCCTGCTCTCCATCTCCGGCGGCAGCGACCTCGGTCTCTTCGAGATCAACGAGGCCGCCCAGCTGGTGAGTGAGGCGGCCCACCCGGAGGCGAACATCATCTTCGGTGCGGTCATCGACGACGCGCTGGGCGACGAGGTGCGGGTCACCGTGATTGCTGCGGGCTTCGACGGCGGACAGCCGCCGGCCCGTCGCGAGAACGTCCTCGGTGCGGGCGCCGGCAAGCGCGAGGAGCAGGCTACGCCGGTCCGGTCCGCCGAGCCGGTGCGCCAGTCCGGCGGGCTCGGTTCCGTGCCTGTCCGCGAGGAGACCCCGGCCGAGTCCGTACCGGTGGCGAACGAGACCTCGATGTCGCCGGTCTCCCAGCCGCACGTCCCGCCGGCCCGTCCCTCCTACCAGGACACCCAGGCCGAAGAGCTGGATGTTCCGGACTTCTTGAAGTGATAGGCCGGCACCACGCAGTGACCGCAGTGTCCTCCGTGTCCTCGGGGGGTGGCGCTCACTTCGCCTTCACCGACAGGTGGGGTGGGGTGAGCGCCGCTCCGTACGGGGAGCTCAACCTCGGCGGCGCGGTCGGGGACGACTCCGCCGCCGTTCTCGCCAATCGAGAGCGCGCCGCCGGCAGCCTCGGTCTCGACCCGGCGCAGGTTGTCTGGATGAACCAGGTGCACGGGCGGGACGTGGCGGTGGTCGACGGGCCCTGGCCGGACGGTTCCGAGATTCCCGCGGTGGACGCGGTGGTGACCGCGCGACGCGGACTCCCGCTCGCCGTGCTCACCGCCGACTGCACCCCCGTACTCCTCGCCGACCCGGTCGCCGGGATCGCGGCGGCGGCACACGCCGGCCGCCCCGGTCTGGTCGCCGGAGTCGTCCCCGCCGTGGTCGAGGCCATGGTGACGCTCGGTGCGGAGCCCTCCAGGATCACCGCGCACACCGGCCCGGCCGTCTGCGGCCGGTGTTACGAAGTCCCGGCGGAGATGCGGTCCGAGGTCGCCGAGGCAGTTCCCGGATCGTGGTCCGAGACCAGCTGGGGGACGCCGGCCGTGGATGTCACCGCCGGGGTCCATGCCCAGCTCGAAGCCCTCGGGGTGCGGGACCGGCACAAGTCGCTCGCCTGCACCCTGGAATCGGGCGACCACTTCTCGTACCGCCGCGACCGCACCACCGGGCGGCTCGCCGGATATGTCTGGTTGGACTGATAGGGCATGACGGACCGTAAGGCTCAACTCGCAGAAAATCTGGCACAGGTGGAGCAACGTATTGCTTCCGCCTGTGCCGCCGCCGGCCGCAAAAGGGAAGAAGTGACCCTCATCGTGGTCACGAAGACCTATCCCGCGAGCGATGTGCGAATCCTGCATGAACTCGGTGTGCGTCATGTTGCGGAGAATCGTGACCAGGATGCGGCACCCAAGGCAGCCACTTGTGCGGATCTGTCGCTCACATGGCACTTTGTCGGACAACTGCAGACGAACAAGGTTCGTTCTGTGGCGAGTTATGCGGATGTCGTGCAGTCGGTCGACCGGGCCAAGTTGGTCACGGCCCTCTCGGCCGCCGCCGTGAACGGTGGGCGCGAACTCGGGTGTCTCATCCAGGTCGCCCTCGACGCGGAGAGCGGCGAGCGCGGTGACCGGGGCGGCGTGGCGCCGGACGGGATCGAGGAGTTGGCCGGCGCGCTTGCCGCCGCGCCGGGGCTCCGGCTCGACGGTCTGATGACCGTGGCCCCGCTCGCCGGACCGTACGCCGGGCGGCAACGCGCGGCATTCGACCGGCTGATGGAATTCTCATCCCGCCTGCGCGGGAACCATCCGGCTGCGAACATGGTCTCTGCAGGGATGAGCGCGGACCTCGAGGAAGCGGTTGCGGCCGGAGCGACACATGTGCGCGTCGGTACTGCGGTACTCGGAGTCCGACCCGGGCTCGGGTAACGTCGCCAAGCAAGTCGGACCACAGCAGAAAATATGGTCATTCCCGCCTTTGGCGGGCAGGCCTGAGTGGATCGCGGGCACTTGGTGACAGGTTCCGATCCACCACAGAGCGGAGGACTCAGAGCATGGCCGGCGCGATGCGCAAGATGGCGGTCTACCTCGGCCTCGTGGAGGACGATGGGTACGACGGTCCGGGGTTCGACCCCGACGACGAATTCGAACCCGAGCCGGAGCCGGAGCGTGACCGGCGGCGGCACCAGCCCGCGCATCAGGTGGAGCGGGACCGCGAGCGGGACGAACCGGTACGAGTGGTGCAGCCGCCCGCGCAGCGGGAGCCCGTCCAGATCCCGGCGGAGAGCGTGCGACCCGCCCGAATCGCGCCCGTGGCATCCATCACACCTGAACGCCCCAACATGGAGAAGAACGCACCGGTGATCATGCCCAAGGTCGTGTCCGAGCGGGAGCCCTACCGGATCACCACGCTGCACCCCCGGACCTACAACGAGGCCCGTACCATCGGGGAACACTTCCGTGAGGGCACTCCGGTGATCATGAATCTCACGGAGATGGACGATACGGACGCGAAGCGACTTGTCGACTTTGCCGCAGGACTCGTCTTCGGTCTCCATGGCAGCATTGAACGGGTGACGCAGAAGGTGTTCCTGTTGTCGCCTGCTAACGTCGATGTCACGGCGGAGGACAAGGCCCGCATCGCTGAGGGCGGATTCTTCAACCAGAGCTGAGAACACGACACCGGGAACGACCCCGGCCGAGAGGCCGGAGCTACGAGAGCCAGGGGAGAGGGAAGCGCGAAATGGGCGTCGCACTGCAGGTTGTCTATATCGCGCTGATGTGTTTCCTCATCGTGCTGATCTTCCGGCTGGTCATGGACTACGTCTTCCAGTTCGCACGTTCATGGCAGCCAGGCAAGCCGATGGTGGTGCTTCTTGAGGCCACCTACACTGTCACCGATCCACCGCTCAAGCTTCTGCGGCGGTTCATTCCGCCGCTGCGTCTCGGGGGCGTGGCACTCGACCTGTCCTTCTTCGTTCTGATGATCATCGTCTACATCCTGATCGCGATTGTGACCAGGCTGTGAACGATACGGTCTTGCCGACTGCCGACGACTACGTAGAGGTGAAGAAGAGATGCCGCTGACCCCCGAGGACGTGCGGAACAAGCAGTTCACGACCGTCCGTCTCCGAGAAGGCTATGACGAGGACGAGGTCGATGCCTTCCTCGACGAGGTCGAGTCCGAGCTGACCCGCCTGCTCCGTGAGAACGAGGACCTGCGCGCCAAGCTGGCCGCCGCCACGCGTGCCGCCGCGCAGAACCAGCAGCAGGGCATGCGGAAGCCGGAGCCGCAGGACCGGCCCGGGGCACCCGTGCCCGCCGCCATATCGGGTCCGCCGGTCCAGCAGCAGCCCCCGCAGATGGGTCCCCCCCAGCTGCCCGGTGGTGCTCCGCAGCTGCCCGCCGGTCCCAGCGGTCACGGTCCGGGCCAGCACGGCCCCGGCCCTCAGGGTCAGCACGGCCCCGGCCCGATGCAGGGCGGCCCCATGGGCGGTCCCATGGGTCACGCGCCGCAGCAGATGCAGCAGATGCAGCAGATGCAGCCGCCGCAGATGCAGCAGCCGCAGATGCAGCAGCCCGGTCAGGGCCCCGGTGGCGACAGCGCCGCCCGTGTCCTCTCGCTCGCACAGCAGACCGCCGACCAGGCGATCGCGGAGGCCCGTTCCGAGGCCAACAAGATCGTCGGCGAGGCGCGGAGCCGTGCCGAGGGCCTGGAGCGCGACGCGCGTGCCAAGGCGGACGCACTGGAGCGGGACGCGCAGGAGAAGCACCGCGTGGCGATGGGCTCGCTGGAGTCGGCCCGCGCGACGCTTGAGCGCAAGGTCGAGGACCTGCGCGGCTTCGAGCGCGAGTACCGGACCAGGCTGAAGTCCTACCTGGAGAGCCAGCTGCGTCAGCTGGAGACCCAGGCCGACGACTCGCTGGCCCCGCCGCGGACCCCGGCTGCCGCTTCGCTGCCGCCGTCGCCCTCGCTGGCTCCGGCCGGTGCGGGTGCCATGGGTCACACCATGGGTGGCAACCACGGTGGTCACGGTGGCCCGCAGATGGGCGGCAACCCGTCCATGGGCGCCGGACCGTCCTACGGTGGCCAGCAGCAGATGTCGCCGGCCATGACGCAGCCGATGGCACCGGTGCGGCCGCAGGCGCCGCAGCCGATGCAGCAGGCGCCGTCGCCGATGCGTGGGTTCCTGATCGACGAGGACGACAACTGAGCGGGTTGCGCGCGCTGAGCGCGTAGCCGTCGGCAGGCTGAGGGCCGGGCCCCGGGGTTTTCCCCGGGGCCCGGCCCTTTTGCCGTGTGCAGCGGGCAGCGGGTAGGGGTGCGCCCGTGGCGGTCCATGTCCCCTGGCCGCCCCCTTCCCGGACCGGGGCTCTGCCCCGGACACCGCGTCGCAGTCGCCGACGAGGCGGGAAAGTCAGCCCCTCCGGCGTTGCGGAGCAGCAAACGGCCCGGCCGGAATCGTTCCGGCCGGGCCTTTCGCTGCTCCGGTGCGGGTTACTGCTCCGTCTTGCGGAGGCGGAACGAGAGGGACAGGCCCTCGTCCTCGAACGGGGCGCCGTACGCCTCGTCCGCCTCACCCTCCGCGTAGTCCAGCGCCAGCACCTCGTCCGCGATCAGCGGTGCGTGCTCGGTCAGGGCCTCCACCGTCGCCGGCGAGGTGGACGTCCAGCGGACGGCGATGCGGTCCGCGACGTCCAGGCCGCTGTTCTTGCGGGCCTCCTGGATCAGCCGGATCGCGTCACGGGCCAGCCCCGCGCGCCGCAGCTCCGGGGTGATCTCCAGGTCCAGAGCGACCGTCGCGCCCGAGTCGGACGCCACCGACCAGCCCTCGCGCGGCGTCTCGGTGATGATCACCTCGTCGGGGGAGAGGGTGACCTGCTCGCCGTCCACCTCGACCGACGCCGTGCCCTCGCGCAGGGCCAGCGAGAGCGCCGCCGCGTCGGCGTTCGCCACGGCCTTCGCGACCGCCTGGACGCCCTTGCCGAACCGCTTGCCCAGCGCCCGGAAGTTCGCCTTGGCCGTCGTGTCGACCAGCGAGCCGCCGACCTCCGAGAGGGAGGCCAGCGAGGAGACGTTCAGCTCCTCCGTGATCTGGGCGTGCAGGTCGGGGGAGAGCGCGTCGAAGCCCGACGCCGCGACCAGCGCCCGGGAGAGCGGCTGGCGGGTCTTGACGCCCGACTCCGCGCGCGTGGCCCGGCCGAGCTCGACCAGGCGGCGTACCAGCGCCATCTGGGTGGAGAGGGCCGGGTCGATGGCCGTGAGGTCCGCCTTCGGCCAGCTGGAGAGGTGGACCGACTCGGGGGCGTCCACGGTGACGGGGACGACCAGGTCCTGCCAGACCCGCTCGGTGAGGAACGGGGTCAGCGGGGCCATCAGCCGGGTGACCGTCTCGACGACCTCGTGCAGGGTGCGCAGCGCCGCCTTGTCGCCCTGCCAGAAGCGGCGACGGGAGCGGCGTACGTACCAGTTGGACAGGTCGTCCACGAACGCGGAGAGGAGCTTGCCGGCGCGCTGGGTGTCGTAGCCCTCCAGTGCCTGCGTGACCTGGTCCACCAGTGCGTTCAGCTCGCTGAGCAGCCAGCGGTCCAGGACCGTGCGGTCCGCCGGGGCCGGGTCGGCCGCGGACGGCGCCCAGTTCGACGTACGGGCGTACAGGGCCTGGAAGGCAACCGTGTTCCAGTACGTGAGCAGGGTCTTGCGCACGACCTCCTGGATCGTGCCGTGGCCCACGCGCCGCGCCGCCCAGGGCGAACCGCCCGCCGCCATGAACCAGCGGACCGCGTCCGCGCCGTGCTGGTCCATCAGCGGGATCGGCTGGAGGATGTTGCCCAGGTGCTTGGACATCTTCCGGCCGTCCTCGGCGAGGATGTGGCCCAGGCAGACCACGTTCTCGTACGACGACTTGTCGAAGACCAGCGTGCCGACGGCCATCAATGTGTAGAACCAGCCGCGGGTCTGGTCGATGGCCTCGGAGATGAACTGCGCCGGGTAGCGGCTTTCGAAGAGCTCCTTGTTCTTGTACGGGTAGCCCCACTGGGCGAACGGCATCGAACCCGAGTCGTACCAGGCGTCGATGACCTCCGGGACGCGGTACGCCTCCAGCTGGCAGTTCTCGTGTGTGCAGGTGAACGTGATCGCGTCGATGAACGGACGGTGCGGGTCCAGGTCCGACTGGTCGGCGCCGGTGAGGTCGGTGAGCTCGGCGCGGGAGCCGACGCAGGTGAGGTGGTTGTCCTCGCAGCGCCAGATCGGCAGCGGGGTGCCCCAGTAGCGGTTGCGGGACAGTGCCCAGTCGACGTTGTTGTTCAGCCAGTCGCCGAAGCGGCCGTTCTTGACCGAGTCCGGGAACCAGTTGGTCTTCTCGTTCTCTTCGAGGAGCCGGTCCTTGACGGCGGTCGTACGGATGTACCAGGACGGCTGCGCGTAGTAGAGCAGCGCGGTGTGGCAGCGCCAGCAGTGCGGGTAGCTGTGCTCGTACGGGACGTGGCGGAAGAGTTTGCCGCGGGCGGCCAGGTCCTCGGTGAGCGCCTCGTCGGCCTTCTTGAAGAAGATGCCGCCGACCAGCGGCAGGTTCTCCTCGAAGGTGCCGTCGGGGCGGACCGGGTTCACGACCGGCAGACCGTAGGCGCGGCAGACCTTGAGGTCGTCCTCACCGAACGCGGGGGACTGGTGGACCAGACCCGTACCGTCCTCGGTCGTCACGTACTCGGCGTTGACGATGTAGTGCGCCGGGCTGTGCCCGTCGCTTCCCTCGCTGTCGCTCGGGAAGTCCACCAGGGTGAACGGGCGCTCGTACGTCCAGCGCTCCATCTCGCGGCCGGTGAACGACTGGCCGGTGAGCTCCCAGCCCTCGCCGAGTGCCTTCTCCAGGAGAGGCTGGGCGACGACGAGCTTCTCCTCGCCGTCGGTCGCGACGACATATGTGACGTCGGGGTGCGCGGCGACCGCGGTGTTGGAGACCAGCGTCCACGGGGTGGTCGTCCAGACCAGCAGCGCGGCCTCGCCGGCCAACGGGCCGGAGGTGAGCGGGAAGCGTACGAAGACCGAGGGGTCGACGACCGTCTCGTAACCCTGCGCCAGCTCGTGGTCCGACAGACCGGTGCCGCAGCGCGGGCACCACGGGGCGACGCGGTGGTCCTGGACCAGCAGGTCCTTGTTGAAGATCTCCTTCAGGGACCACCAGACGGAGTCGATGTACGACGGGTCCATCGTGCGGTACGCGTCGTCCAGGTCGACCCAGTAGCCCATCCGGGTCGTGAGCTCGGTGAACGCGTCGGTGTGGCGGGTCACGGACTCGCGGCACCTGGCGTTGAACTCGGCGATGCCGTACGCCTCGATGTCCTTCTTGCCGTTGAAGCCCAGCTCCTTCTCGACCGCGAGCTCGACCGGCAGTCCGTGGCAGTCCCAGCCGGCCTTGCGGCCCACGTGGTAGCCCTGCATGGTGCGGAAGCGGGGGAAGACGTCCTTGAAGACGCGGGCCTCGATGTGGTGGGCGCCGGGCATGCCGTTGGCGGTCGGCGGGCCCTCGTAGAAGACCCACTCGGGGCGGCCCTCGGACTGGTCGAGGCTCTTGGCGAAGACCTTGCTCTCGCGCCAGAAGTCGAGCACGGCGTGCTCCAGCGCGGGAAGGTCGACCTGGGCGGGTACCTGGCGGTACTGCGGCGATGTCATGGGCGAGATTCCTCCGGCGGACGTTTTCCACTTCCGTCGGAGGGACGAGAACCGTGCCGGCTCCCGCGGTACCACCCTCCTTGGCCCCGGGTGTACGCCCGTGGCCCCCTCATTGGGGTCGCGATGCCGGTTCTACTTGCCTTGCGGCGTTCTTCCGACGGCTCCGGGTGATTTTCACGACGCGCTCGCCCCCGGGCTCGCACCGTCCCCGGGTCGCTCCTGGCTGCCTACGACGCTACTCGTCCCATCCATGCCTCTCGCTGGGGCCAGTGTACGGGCCCGTACGGGCGACGGCCGACCGGTTTATCCAGGGGGCGCAAGCGTGACCCGAATGGCGCGACCGGTCGTACGGAGTCCTGGCGGGGGCCGGGAGCCGGATTACCGGGCGGGGAGCTGGGCACAACGGTTTCAGGCGCGCGGTGATCCGGCACGAGGAGGGGCGATCCGGCGGCGTGCCCCGTTGCCGCGGGGCTGGGGTCGATTTATCGTCCCAGCACGATTCGCGTGCAAGATCACAATATGTGAAGGGGCCGCGGCCATGGTGGCGAAGAAGACCGCCGAACAGAAGTCGGCGTCAGCGAGATCCACGGGCGCGGCGGCCGAGGCGACGACCGAGGAGGCGGGCTCGCAGACCGCTGCGGATCCGGGTCCGGGGAAGGCCGCGGCGAAGAGCACGGCGACCAAGAAGGCGGCAGCGAAGAAGGCCGTGGCGAAGAAGGCTCCGGCCAAGAAGGCCACTGCGAAGAAGAGCGCGGTCAAGAAGGCTTCGAAGAAGGCCGCTGCGGCGGACACGGGGGCGGCCGAGGCCGCCGAGGAGACGGGAGCCCACACGGTGGTAGCCAAGAAGAGCGCAGCCCGGACCCGCACGGCCGGCAAGGGCGCGGCGCCCGTACCGCCCGCCCGGGGCACCGCGACAGCACCCGGGGAGCTGGCCGTACGGCCGGGCGAGGCCCCCTGGACGCCGGAGGAGGTCTCGGAGGCGCGGGCCGAGCTGACCAGCGAGATCATGCGGCTGCGCAGTGAGCTGGAGGCCTCCGGGGTCGCGCTCGCCGGTTTGATGAGGGACTCCGGCAACGGGGCCGGTGACGACGAGGCGGACACCGGTACGAAGAACATCACCCGTGAGCACGAAATGGCGCTCGCCGCCAATGCCACGGAGATGCTGGAGCAGACCGAGCGGGCGCTCGCCCGGCTCGACGCGGGGACGTACGGACTGTGCGAGATCTGCGGCAAGCCGATCGGCAAGGCGCGGATGCAGGCGTTCCCCCGGGCCACTCTCTGTGTCGAGGACAAACAGAAGCAGGAGCGCCGCGGCTGATCCGCGGGCGGCGTGTCGTACTCTCGTCTTCGGTCAGGAACCTAGGTTGAGGGACTCACGTGGCAGAGGCGGAGCGCATCATCGGTACGCCGGACATCCCTGGAGCTGAAGGGACCGAGGGCGCCGGGGACAAGGTCCTGGGCGAGGTCCCGGGCAAGGGCAAGCGGAAGATCATGGTGCTCTTCGGCGTGGCCGTCTTCGCCTATCTGCTCGACCTGGTCAGCAAGATGATCGTGGTCGCGAAGCTGGAGCACCACGAGCCCGTCGAGGTCCTCGGCGACTGGCTGCGGTTCGACGCGATCCGGAACGCCGGCGCCGCGTTCGGCATCGGCGAGGCATTCACGGTGATCTTCACCGTCATCGCGGCGACTGTGATCGTGGTCATCGCCAGGCTCGCCCGCAAGCTCTACAGCCTGCCGTGGGCCGTCGCCCTCGGTCTGCTGCTCGGCGGGGCGCTCGGCAACCTCACGGACCGGATCTTCCGCTCGCCCGGCGTCTTCAAGGGCGCGGTGGTGGACTTCATCGCCCCCGCTCATTTCGCCGTCTTCAACCTCGCGGACTCCGCCATCGTCTGCGGCGGCATCCTGATCGTGATCCTTTCCTTCAAGGGCCTGGACCCCGACGGCACCGTGCACAAGGACTAGCGAGGGCAAGGCATACTCGACAGGTGAGTACGTATCCCGAGGTCCGCACCCTGCCCGTACCCGACGGTCTGGAAGGTGAGCGTGTCGACGCCGCCATTTCCCGGATGTTCGGCTTCTCCCGCACCAAGGCCGCCGAGCTGGCCGCTGCCGGGAAGGTACAGGTGGACGGGGCTGTGGTCGGGAAGTCCGAGCGCGTGCAGGGCGGTGCCTGGCTGGAAGTCGAGATGCCGCAGGCGCCCGCTCCGGTGCAGATCGTCGCCGAGCCCGTCGAGGGCATGGAGATCGTGCACGACGACGACGACATAGTCGTGATCATGAAACCCGTCGGGGTGGCCGCCCACCCGAGCCCGGGCTGGACCGGCACCACCGTGATCGGCGGTCTCGCGGCGGCCGGATACCGGATCTCGACGTCCGGCGCCGCCGAGCGCCAGGGCATCGTGCACCGTCTCGACGTCGGCACCTCCGGCCTGATGGTCGTCGCCAAGTCCGAGCGGGCCTACACGCTGCTGAAGGGCCAGTTCCGCGACCGGGTCGTCGAGAAGAAGTACCACGCGCTGGTCCAGGGCCACCCGGACCCGATGAGCGGCACCATCGACGCCCCCATCGGGCGTCACCCCAACCTCGACTACAAGTGGGCGGTCACGGCTGAGGGCAAGCCCTCCGTGACGCACTACGACCTCATCGAGGCGTACCGGGCGGCCAGCCTCCTCGACATCAAGCTGGAGACCGGCCGCACTCACCAGATCCGCGTGCACATGTCCGCCCACCGTCACCCCTGCGTCGGCGACCTGACCTACGGTGCCGACCCGACGATGGCCAAGCGTCTCGGGCTGACGAGGCAGTGGCTGCACGCGGTCCGGCTCGGCTTCGAGCACCCGGCGGACGGCAGCTGGGTTGAGTTCGCCAGCAGCTACCCGGACGACCTGAAGAACGCGTTGGACAAGATCGCGGCGGAGAGCGAATGACCACCGGCACCTCGGCCCCGTACATCACCCGTATAGCCGTCGACGAGAGCGACCTCGCGGCCTGCTTCCAGGTCCGCAAGGAGGTCTTCGTCGGCGAGCAGAACGTGCCCGAGGAGATCGAGTACGACGCCTACGACGCGGACGCGGTGCATGTCGTCGCCGTCGCGGCGGACGGTTCGGTCCTCGGTACGGGACGGCTGCTGCACGGTGCGGGGGTGGCCGCCAAGACAGGTGGCGACCTCACCGTCGGCTCGCTCGGCCGGCTCGCGGTGGCCAAGCGGGCGCGCGGCCTCGGGGTCGGCGTGGCGCTGGTCGGGGCCATCGAGGACGCGGCCCGCGGGCTCGGTCTCGTCGCCGTGGATCTGCACGCCCAGACCCACGCGCTCGGCTTCTACGAGCGGCTCGGGTATGTGGCGTACGGCCCCGAGTTCGCGGATGCGGGGATCGCCCACCGGGCGATGCGCCGCACTCTCTGACAGCAGGCACCGCCCCGGTCGTACGGACCGGAGCGGCACGGCACCCCGGCACACGTCCGCGTCAGCCCGGCAGACCCCAGCGGTCCGCGTCCACCAGGAACGCTCCGGAAGGCACATCGTGGACCAGATGGCACTGCTCCTGCTGCTGTTGCTCGGAGCCGTGGTCACGGTGCCACTGGGGGAGCGTCTCGGGCTGCCGGCACCGGTACTGATGACGCTCGCCGGGGTGGCCATGGCGTTCATCGGTTTCGTGCCGAACGTGGACATCCCGCCGGAGATCATTCTTCCCGCCTTGCTGCCGCCGCTGCTCTACGCCTCCGTGCAGCGCACCTCCTGGCGGCAGTTCGCCGCCAACAGACGCCCGATCTTTCTGCTGGCCGTGGCCCTGGTCTTCGTGACGACGGCCGCCGTCGCCGCCGTGGCCAACGCGATCATCCCCGGGCTGCCCATCGCCGCGGCCGTGGCGCTCGGCGCGCTCGTCGCCCCGCCCGACCCGGTCGCCGCGACCGCCGTCGCGGGATCGCTCGGGCTGCCGCGCAGGCTCGTGTCCGTCCTGGAGGGCGAGGGGCTGTTCAACGACGTGACCGCGATCGTGCTCTACCACGTGGCGATCGCCGCAGCGATCAGCGGCAACTTCTCGCTGCCGCACGCCTTCGGGCTGCTGATCCTGTCCGCGGTGGTCGCCGTGGCGGTCGGCCTCGCGCTCGGCTGGCTGACCATCAAACTCATGGGCCTGCTCGGCGATGCGACTCTCCAGGTGGGGCTGACGCTGCTGGTGCCGTTCGTGAGTTACGTCCTCGCGGAGGAGCTGCAGGGGTCGGGCGTGCTCGCCGTGCTCACCACCGCGCTCTTCCTGGCCGAACACACCGCCGACGCGGACGACGTGCTGGGCCGGCTCACCGGACGCACTTTCTGGGAGATCGTCGACACCCTTGTCACCGGGGTCGCGTTCGGCCTGATCGGCCTCGAACTGCGCAGCGTCTTCGGTGTGTCGGCCGGCCGCGCCTGGCAGATGACCGGCTGGGGTCTGGTGATCGTCGCGGTCGTCGTCGGCGTACGGCTGCTCTGGCTGCTGCCCGCCACCTGGCTTGCCAAGCGGCTGCACAACCGCCGCGACTACAGCGAGGAGCTCCCCGCCAGCTGGCGCGAGACCGTCGTCATGTGGTGGGCCGGGATGCGCGGTGTGGCCACGGTCGCGCTGGCCCTCGCGATCCCGCTGAAGACGGACGACGGGAAACCCTTCCCCGGCCGCGACGAGATCGTCTTCATCGCCTTCGCCGTGATCATGGCGACCCTGGTCTTCCAGGGGCTCACCCTGCCGTGGCTGGTGCGCAGGCTCGGCGTCCGCGCGGACACGGACGCGGAGGCGGCACTGGAACGGGACCTCGCGATCCGGGCCGCGAAGGCCGCGCGGCAGCGGCTCCGGGAGATCCAGGAGGTCGAGGAGTTCCCTCAGGAGGTCGTGGAGCGGCTGCTTCGAGTGGCGTACGACGTGGGGGCGCGGATCAGCCCCGAGATGGTCGACGAGGACCGGCGCGAGGCGTATGCGCAGCGTGCCGAGCGGCTCCGGGCGGTCAGCCGGATCCAGCGCGAGATGATGTCCGCGGCCCGCCATGCGGTGCTGTCGGCGCGCAGCGAGACGGGGACGGATCCGGAGGTGGTCGACCGGGTGCTGCGTCAGCTGGACGTTCGGAGCCTGCGCTGACCACAGGGCCTTCCGTCGTGCCGCGGGCCGGCGGCCGCGGTGTCGTCGTTCACCGTACTGTCGGCCGCAACTGGCACCATTGCTCCCATGAACATCATGCTTTTCCACTCGACGTACGGCCTGCGCCCGGCGGTGCACGCGGCCGCCGCCCGGCTTCGCGCAGCCGGACACGAGGTACACGTGCCCGACCTCTTCGACGGGCGCACGTTCGAGACCGTCGAGGAGGGCATGGCCTTCAAGGACGAGGTGGGCAAGGACGAACTCCTGCGGCGCGCCGTGCTGGCCGCCGCGCCCTACTCCGAGCGCGGCCTGGTCTACGCGGGCTTCTCCTTCGGCGCGTCAACCGCTCAGACCCTGGCGCTCGGTGACGAGAAGGCGCGCGGACTGCTGCTGCTCCACGGCACGTCGGACATCGCCGAGAACGCGTCGGTCGACGAGCTGCCCGTACAGCTGCATGTCGCCGATCCGGACCCGTTCGAGACGCACGACTGGCTGAACTCCTGGTATCTGCAGATGCAGCGGACCGGCGCCGATGTCGAGGTCTACCGCTACCCCGGGGCCGGCCACCTCTTCACGGACCCGGATCTGCCGGACCACGACGGGGCGGCTGCCGAGCTGACCTGGAAGGTCGCGCTCGGCTTCCTCGCCACGCTGTAGACGGACCCGGGGCCCCGCCACCGTGAAGGTGTACGGGGTCCCGGCGGCCTCGACCGTGGATCAGGCGCGGTACGCGGCCCAGCTGTCGCTCATCCGCTGCACCTGGCCCGGGGTGAACTGGTACATGCAGGAGTCGTACGTGTAGTCCATGAAGTTGTGGATCGGGTCGACCCCGGTCTTGTTGGTGCAGGTGTCGCGTCCGGTCGGGCACTCGAAAGCGGCGCTCTTCTCCGCGGCTGTGTCGGAGACGTAGTCGCCGTTGCCGTTACAGCCGCCCTGGAAGGTGTGGTACAGCCCCATCCAGTGGCCGACCTCGTGGGTGGCGGTGTCGCCCTCGTCGTAGTTGGCGGCCGAGCCGCCCGGCAGCGAGGCGTCGAGGATCACCACGCCGTCCATGCTCGGGCTGGAGTTGTACGAGCTGGGGAAGGTGGCCCAGCCGAGCAGCCCGCCACCGAGGTTGGCGGTGTAGACGTTGAGCGCGTTCTTGCCGCCCTTGCGCAGCGCCGTCTTCATCGCCCTCTCGGCGGACGAGCCCGAGGAGAGGTTGTACCAGGTGGCGTTGTCCGTGTAGTCCGTGCCGGCCAGCGAGAACTGGAAGCCGGTGTCGGTGTTGCCGGTGCCCTGGCCGCTGTAGGCCGCGTTCAGCACGTTCAGCTGGCTGCTGATGTCGCCGGCGGTGAGCTTGCCGGTGGTGCCGGAGTGGATGACGTGGAAGTAGACCGGGATGGTCGCTCCGGCGGCCAGCGTGGTTCCGCTGACCCGGCGGTCCGCGAGTCTCTCCTTCAACTGCGTGTTCATGGCCTTGGCCTGGGTCGCGGTGAGTTCGTTGGGCTCCGCGGCGTGCTTGGTGCCCGAGGGGCGGGCCTGACGCGCGGTGGCGTCGGTGCTCGCGCACTTCTCGGCCGAGGCTGAGGCGGAGGACACCTTGGCGGCGGCGGAGCCGGTGGGCGCGGAGAGCGGTGCCAGGGCCAGGGTTCCGGCCAGGACGACGGTGCCGATCGCACGGTTACGTATACGTGGCGATATACGGGCAAGAGTGCGCACAGAAACTCCTCGCGGATGTGTGGGGGGAAGGAATTTCCTCACCCGCCGCCGGGAGATTACGTGTGCATGTCACATGTTGAGGAGAATCGATCAGGCCCAATCAATCGTGGGGCAAACCAGGGATACGGGAAGAAATATTTCCGTGCGTTCCAGAGTTTGAGATGCGGACGTAACGTCGCGTGTTACCCCGGCGGGTGGTGTGTCCCCATTGGAGCAGGGGAACGCGCCACCCGCCGTAGCGATGTAATGCGCCGTCAACATGGCCCGGCATGGCTGGAAAAGGACGTTCAGCGCACCGGGCGGTCCACCCGCTCGACCTTCTGGGTGCCGCTGAGCGTCCGGTACGAACGCGTCCAGGCCGCGGTCGCGTCCTGCTTCGTCTTGTCGGAGACCACGTAGTAGTCCATCTGCGAGCGCTCGGCGGTCACATCGAGGACGCCGTAGCCGTGCGAGTCCATGTCCACCCACTTCACATGGCGGTTGGCGGCCTTGACCGCCGCCGCGGCGAGCACGGAGACCGTCTGTGGTGCGACATGCAGGATGTCGTCGAGGTTGTCCGAGGTCACCGACGTCACCACGAACTCCGTGGCGGCCGACGCCGAGAGCGGGTAGGTCGCGGCCTTCACCGGTACGTCGTTGGCCCACGCCATGTGGATGTCGCCGGTCAGGAAGACCGTGTTGGTGATCGACCGGTCCCGCAGATGCGTGATCAGTTCCTTGCGGTCGTCCGTGTAGCCGTCCCACTGATCGACGTTGACCGCGAGCCCCTCCTTGGGCAGACCCAGCAACCCTGCCAGCGGCTCCAGCAGATGGGCGGGTACGGAACCGAACGCGACCGGCGAGATCATCACCGATGTGCCGACCAGCTTCCAGGTGGCGTCCGAACCGGCCAGGCCCGACTTCAGCCAGTCCAGTTGCGCCCGGCCGGTGATCGTGCGGTCCGGGTCGTCGACCGAACCGTTGCCGATCGTCGACTGCTGGGAGCGGAAGGTGCGCAGATCGAGGAGGTGGAGATCGGCCAGGTTGCCGAAGCGCAGCCGCCGGTAGACGGTGCCCTCGGTGGATGCGCGGACCGGCATCCACTCGAAGTACGCCTGCTTGGCGCCGGCCGCCCGGTCGGCCCAGGCGCCCTCCGTGCCCGGCGTGTGGTTCTCGGCCCCGCCCGACCAGGCGTCGTTGGCGAACTCGTGGTCGTCCCAGATCGCGATCACCGGATGCGTGGAGTGCAGGGTCTGCAGATCGGCGTCCGTCTTGTAGTGGCCGTGCCGGGTCCGGTAGTCGGCGAGGGTGAGGATCTCGTTGCTCGGCTCGTGCGGCCGTACGACGTACTTCGCCTCCGGGTAACTGCCCGACGCGTACTCGTATATGTAGTCGCCGAGGTGGAGGACCGCGTCGAGATCGGCACGGGCGGCGAGATGACGGTACGGGGAGAAGTAGCCGGACTCCCAGTTGGCGCACGACACCACCCCGAAGCGCACTCCCGGGGTGGCCGCACCGGACGCCGGAGCCGTACGGGTGCGGCCGGCCGGGGACCGTACCGCCCCGCCGTCGCCCGCCGAGAAGCGGAACCAGTATGTGGTTGCCGGGGCCAGGCCCCGGACGTCGGCCTTGACGGTGTGGTCGGATGCGGCTCTCGCGACGGTGGAGCCCTGCGCGACGATCCGGGCGAACTCCTTGTCCTCGGCGACCTCCCACCGCACCGCCGTGTCGGCGCCGCGGCCGGAGCCGGGCACGGCGTCGGGGGTGGGGGTGACGCGGGTCCACAGGAGGATGCCGTCGGGCAGCGGGTCGCCGGAGGCGATGCCGTGCAGGAAGGCGGGTCCGTCGGCGGCGCGGGCGCCGGTGGCGGCGCCGAGCACGGGAGCCGCGACGGCGGTGGCGGCAGCGGCCTTGACGAGCGTGCGGCGGCTGGGAGCGGAGAGGGACGAAGAAAGATGTCGACTGGTCACGGGGCAGAACCCTACTGACCAGTACGGCGAACGGGCAGGCGAACAAAGGAAGTTCGCCCGCCCGTCGGGAAACCGCTGTCCGGAATTAGACCGTCCGGCACACGGGGGGTGGGTCTCAGCCCTTCAGGGCGCCGGTGATCGCGGTGTTGAAGTCGGCGACGGTCATGGGGGCGTTCTTGGTGCCCTCACCGGTGAGCGTCTTGCCGTCCATCTTCAGCGTCGGGGTGCCCTGGACGCCGCTCTTGTCGAACGTCTCGGACATCTTGATCGCCCAGTTGTCGTACGTACCGTCGTTGACGTCCTTCTGGAACGCCTTGTTGTCCTTCAGCTCGGGCACGGTGTTCGCGACCTCGATGAGGTACGAGTCCTTGGCGAACTTGTCGTCGGCCTCCTCCGGGTGGTACTTCGCGGAGTAGAGCGCGTACTTGTAGTCGAGGAACGCCTGGGGGCTGATGTCGAGAGCCGCACCCAGCGCGCTGAGCGCGTTCTTCGACCCCTCACCGCTGTCGCTGTTGTCGATGAAGGTCGCCCCGATGTACTTGATCTTGTACTTGCCGGCGTCCACGTCCTTGTGGACCGTCTCACCGACGGTCTGCTCGAACTGGGCGCAGATCGGGCAGCGGGAGTCCTCGTACAGTTCGAGGGTCTTCTTCGCCGTCGATTTGCCGACGACGACGGTCGTGCCGTTGGTGCCCGACGTGTTCTTCGGTGCGGTGACGTTCTTCGCGTCCTTGGCCGCCTCCCAGTGGGAGGGCTTGTTCAGCTGCATCACGCCGTAGCCGACGCCGCCGGCCACCGCCAGCACGGCGACGACCAAGAGGCCGACGACGACCTGCTTGCGGACCTTGTCCTTCTTGGCCTGGCGCTCGCGCTCGGCGCGCAGCCGCTCACGGGCGGCTGCCTTGTTGGACTGGCTGTTGCGCTTGCTCATGGTTGTTCTCTCCGTGGTGTGTGGGGCGTACGTCGTCAGGGACTTGCGCGCTCAGGCGGTGGCGCAGGCCGAGCGCGGCGGTCCCCTCCGTCCCACGGAGTGCACGAGGAGGCGGGCGTGCGCGAGGAGGTGCGGGCCGTACGGCGCGGGCCGAGGCGCACGGCGTACGGAGCGGCGGGCCGTGCCGACCACGGCGACCGCGATCAGCAGCGGCCGGAACGCCGTGGCTGCGACCGCTCGCAGCAGACCCGCGAGTGCGGACTCGCCGCGCCGCAGCCAGGCCGCGGCCAGCAGACCGACCGTCACATGGGCGGCCAGCAGCAGCCACGGCACGGCGGGGCCCGGGGAGGCCAGCAGGGCGGCCGCACCGTGCCCGGGCCCGGTCATCGAGGCCAGCGGGGTGCCCACCGCGCCGACGCGGCCGAGCTGTGCGGACCCGGCACCGACATCGCCGCCGCCGCACAGGACGTCCACGCCGACCGATCGCAGCGGGCCTGCGATCGGGCCGCCCGCCGCGCCGTAACAGAGGTGCTGGCCGGTGGTGAAGACGGTGTCGGCGGTCAGCTCCAGCGGCACCAGCAGTCCGGCGATCGCACCGAAGCCGCGCTCCCGGCCGGCCAGCGCGTACGCCACGGCGAAGACGAGGCCGGCCAGCGCGCCGACGACCGTCAGCGGCAGTGGGACCTGGGAGAGCAGCACATGGGACGCAGCGGAGAGCGTCACGACGAGCGCTGTGAAAAGCGCCGCGCGAACGACTCTGAGCTGCGTCCCTGATATGTCCATCGCCCGAGAGTGTGCCATGTGAACCTGTAAGCGACCCCTAAAGGGGGCACCGCTCGGTGAGGAGGCTCACAGCCCCGGGATGCGGCCGTTGCGGAAGAGGTCCACGAAGATCTGGTGGTCGGCGCGCGCCCGGGCCCCGTAGCTGTGCGCGAAGTCCACCAGCAGCCCGGCGAAGCCCTCCTCGTCCGCCGCGATCGCCGCGTCGATCGCCCGCTCGGTGGAGAACGGCACCAGCGAGTGGCCGCTCTCGTCGTCCGCCGCGGAGTGCATCGTCGCCGTCGCCCGGCCGAGGTCGGCGACGACCGCCGCGATCTCCTCCGGCTCGTCGATGTCGGACCAGTCCAGATCGACCGCGTACGGCGAGACCTCGGCGACCAGCTGCCCGGAACCGTCCAGCTCGGTCCAGCCGAGCCACGGGTCGGCGTGGGCCTGCAGGGCGCGCTGCGAGATGACCGTGCGGTGCCCCTCGTGCTGGAAGTAGTCGCGCACGGCCGCGTCGGTGATGTGCCGGGAGACCGCCGGGGTCTGCGCCTGCTTGATGTAGATCACCACATCGTTCTCCAGGGCGTCGCTGTTGCCCTCCAGAAGGATGTTGTACGAGGGCAGCCCGGCCGAGCCGATGCCGATGCCGCGACGGCCGACGACGTCCTTCACCCGGTACGAGTCGGGGCGGGTCAGGCTCGACTCGGGCAGCGTCTCCAGATAGCCGTCGAACGCGGCCAGCACCTTGTAGCGCGTCGCCGCGTCCAGATCGATCGCGCCGCCGCCCGCCGCGAACCGGCGCTCGAAGTCCCTGATCTCCGTCATCGAGTCGAGCAGCGAGAACCGGGTCAGTGACCGGGCGTCGCGCAGCGCGCCCAGCAGCGGGCCTTCGGCGGTGTCCAGCGTGAACGGGGGCACCTCGTCGTTCTTCGCGCCTGTCGCGAGTGCGTGGATCCGCTCGCGGTAGGCCGCCGCGTAGACCCGGACGAGCTCACCGATCTGGTCGTCGCCCAGCGCCTTCGCGTACCCGATCAGCGCGACGGAGGCGGCGAACCGCTTGAGGTCCCAGGTGAACGGGCCGACGTACGCCTCGTCGAAGTCGTTCACATTGAAGATCAGACGGCCGTTGGCATCCATGTACGTGCCGAAGTTCTCCGCGTGCAGATCGCCGTGGATCCACACCCGGCCGGTCCGGTCGTCCAGGTACGGGCCGCCGTGCCGCTCCCGCTCCAGGTCGTTGTAGAACAGGCACGCCGTGCCCCGGTAGAAGGCGAACGCCGAGCCCGCCATCTTACGGAACTTGACCCGGAAGGCCGCCGGGTCCGCGGCCAGGAGCTGGCCGAAAGCGGTGTCGAAAACCTCGAGAATCTGCTCCCCGCGCTGCGCTGCGCCGGTCTGCGCTTCCGACATTTCTGGGTGCCTCCTGGTACCTGGCGTTCATGACAAATGGGACGGGCGTCTCCGTCCCCTCAACGCGTGACGGTACTCGGGAGTGCCCCTCGGCTGTCAGTCCGGAGACGTAGACTTCCACGCTGTCCCCCCAGTCCGTCATTGCTTGTTTCCCCGGAGGCCCGACGCTGTGACCAAGCCGCCCTTTACGCACCTTCACGTCCACACCCAGTACTCGCTGCTGGACGGTGCCGCGCGGCTCAAGGACATGTTCGCTGCCTGTAATGAAATGGGCATGTCGCACATCGCGATGACGGACCACGGCAACCTGCACGGGGCGTACGACTTCTTCCATCAGGCGAAGAAGGCCGAGGTGACGCCGATCATCGGCATCGAGGCGTATGTCGCCCCGGAGTCGCGCAAGCACAAGCGGAAGATCCAGTGGGGCCAGCCGCACCAGAAGCGCGACGACGTCTCGGGTTCCGGTGGTTACACCCACAAGACGATCTGGGCGGCGAACAGCACCGGGCTGCACAACCTCTTCCGGCTCTCCTCGGACGCCTACGCCGAGGGCTGGCTGCAGAAGTGGCCGCGGATGGACAAGGAGACCATTTCCCAGTGGTCCGAGGGCCTGATCGCGTCCACCGGCTGCCCGTCCGGCGAGGTGCAGACCCGCCTTCGGCTCGGCCAGTTCGACGAGGCGGTCCAGGCGGCCTCCGACTACAAGGACATCTTCGGCGAGGGCAAGTACTTCCTGGAGCTGATGGACCACGGCATCGAGATCGAGCGCCGGGTCCGTGACGGGCTCCTCGAAATCGGCAAGAAGCTGAACATCCCGCCGCTCGTGACGAACGACTCGCACTACACGTACGCCGGCGAGGCCACCGCGCACGACGCGCTGCTCTGCATCCAGACCGGCAAGAACCTCTCCGACCCGGACCGCTTCCGGTTCGACGGCACGGGCTACTACCTCAAGACGACGGACGAGATGTACGCCGTCGACTCCTCCGACGCCTGGCAGCAGGGGTGCGCCAACACCCTGCTGGTCGCCGAGCAGATCGACACCAGCGGGATGTTCGAGAAGCGCGACCTGATGCCGAAGTTCGACATCCCGGACGGCTTCACCGAGATCACCTGGTTCCAGGAAGAGGTCCGGGTCGGCATGAACCGCCGCTACCCCGGCGGCGTCCCCGACGACCGGCAGAAGCAGGCCGAGTACGAGATGGACATCATCATCCAGATGGGGTTCCCGGGGTACTTCCTTGTCGTCGCCGACTTCATCATGTGGGCCAAGAACAACGGCATCGCGGTGGGCCCCGGCCGAGGCTCCGCCGCCGGTTCGATCGTCGCGTATGCCATGGGCATCACCGACCTCGACCCGATCACGCACGGGCTGATCTTCGAGCGATTCCTCAACCCCGAGCGTGTCTCCATGCCCGATGTCGACATCGACTTCGACGAGCGCCGGCGCGTCGAAGTGATCAGGTACGTGACCGAGAAGTACGGCGCCGACAAGGTCGCCATGATCGGTACGTACGGCAAGATCAAGGCCAAGAACGCGATCAAGGACTCCGCCCGCGTCCTCGGCTACCCGTACGCCATGGGAGACCGGCTCACCAAGGCCATGCCCGCCGATGTCCTCGGCAAGGGCATCGACCTCTCCGGGATCACCGACCCCAAGCACCCGCGCTACAGCGAGGCGGGCGAGATCCGGGGGATGTACGAGAACGAGCCGGACGTCCAGAAGGTCATCGACACCGCCAAGGGCGTCGAGGGACTGGTCCGGCAGATGGGCGTGCACGCCGCCGGCGTCATCATGTCCAGCGAGCCCATCGTCGACCACGCCCCGGTATGGGTGCGGCACACCGACGGCGTCACCATCACGCAGTGGGACTACCCCCAGTGCGAGTCGCTCGGCCTGCTGAAGATGGACTTCCTCGGCCTGCGCAACCTCACGATCATGGACGACGCCATCAAGATGGTGAAGGCCAACAAGGGCATCGACCTGGAGATGCTCGCCCTTCCGCTGGACGACCCCAAGACGTACGAGCTGCTCTGCCGCGGTGACACGCTCGGCGTCTTCCAGTTCGACGGTGGTCCGATGCGTTCGCTGCTGCGCCAGATGCAGCCCGACAACTTCGAGGACATTTCCGCAGTCTCGGCCCTGTACCGGCCGGGCCCGATGGGCATGAACTCGCACACGAACTACGCCGAGCGCAAGAACGGCCGCCAGGAGATCACCCCGATCCACCCGGAGCTGGAGGAGCCGCTCAAGGAGACGCTCGGCCTGACCTACGGCCTGATCGTCTACCAGGAGCAGGTGCAGAAGGCCGCCCAGATCATCGCCGGGTACTCGCTCGGCGAGGCCGACATCCTGCGCCGCGTGATGGGCAAGAAGAAGGCCGACGAGCTGGCGAAGAACTTCGTGCTCTTCCAGGCGGGCGCGAAGAAGAACGGCTTCTCCGACGCGGCGATCCAGGCCCTGTGGGACGTGCTGGTCCCGTTCGCCGGGTACGCGTTCAACAAGGCGCACTCCTCCGCGTACGGCCTGGTCACCTACTGGACGGCGTACCTCAAGGCGAACTATCCCGCCGAGTACATGGCGGCGCTGCTGACCTCGGTCAAGGACGACAAGGACAAGTCCGCGGTCTACCTCAACGAGTGCCGCCGCATGGGCATCAAGGTGCTCCCGCCGAACGTCAACGAGTCCGAGTCGAACTTCGCCGCGCAGGGCGACGACGTCATCCTCTTCGGGCTGACGGCCATCCGTAACGTCGGACAGAACGTCGTCGACTCGATCATCCGGTGCCGCAAGGCGAAGGGGAAGTACAGCACCTTCCCCGACTTCCTCGACAAGGTCGAAGCGGTCGTCTGCAACAAGCGGACCGTCGAATCACTGATCAAGGCCGGCGCCTTCGACGAGATGGGTCATACGCGTAAGGGCCTCGTCGCCCACCACGAGCCGATGATCGACAACGTGGTGCAGGTCAAGCGCAAGGAGGCCGAGGGACAGTTCGACCTCTTCGGGGGCGGCGAGGAGGACAGCGACGAGCCGGGCTTCGGGCTCGACGTCGAGTTCTCCGACATCGAGTGGGAGAAGTCGTATCTGCTTGCCCAGGAGCGCGAGATGCTCGGGCTGTACGTCTCGGACCACCCCCTCTTCGGCATCGAGCACGTCCTGTCCGACAAGTCCGACGCGGCGATCTCCCAGTTGACCGGCGGCGAGCACGCCGACGGCGCGATCGTCACCATCGGCGGCATCATCTCCGGGCTCCAGCGCAAGATGACCAAGCAGGGCAACGCCTGGGCCATCGCCACCGTCGAGGACCTCGCCGGTTCCATCGAGTGCATGTTCTTCCCCGCCACGTACCAGCTGGTCTCCACCCAACTCGTCGAGGACACCGTCGTCTTCGTCAAGGGGCGGCTCGACAAGCGTGAGGACATCCCGCGGCTGGTCGCGATGGAGATGCAGGTCCCCGACCTCTCGTCCGCGGGGACCAACGCGCCGGTGGTGCTCACCATCCCCACGGTCAAGATCACGCCGCCGATGGTCGCCCGTCTCGGCGAGGTGCTCAGCAACCACCGCGGCAACACCGAGGTTCGGATCAAACTCCAGGGCCCGCGGAAGACCACCGTCCTGCGGCTGGACCGGCACCGGGTCCAGCCGGACCCGGCGCTCTTCGGCGACCTGAAGGTGTTGCTCGGCCCGTCCTGCCTGGCCGGCTGAGCGACCACCCCACACGCACCGCACACACATGAGGGGCGCCCCGCGAGAGCGGGAGCGCCCCTCTTCGGTTACCGGTTACAGGCCGGACCGGGGAAAAACAGGTCAGTTGTGGCCGAATCGCCGCTGGTGCTTACGGGCAACATCAGCAGGGCTTCCCTGGGCCTGCGACTGAGGCTTCATCTGCGACTCGTAAGCCGTCGACTTCGCATCCTCCGCACCGCGCTCCGCGGTGGACGCGCGGTCCTGCTGCTGGCTGCTCTGCTTGCGGTTCTTGTTCTTGGCCATGGTGTTCCTCCTGTGCGGAATCTCGGGGCCAGGACCGCTGTCAGACTCACATATCAGGATATAGCCCGCATGTTGGATCATTACCGTGCGTAGTAAAGGGGTATCATGCGCCGATTTACCGATCCGCCACGCCGATGATCGAGTTCCGGCCGTCAAGCCCCTTGCCGTCGGGCAGACTCGAAGGAAACCCTGAGCAGAACCCATTCCCGATTTCTGGAAGAGGGTGGAACGCGTGGACCGTTGCGTCGTCCTGGTGGACGCCGGCTATCTGCTGGGAGCAGCCGCGAGTCTGCTGGCCGGAGAGCCCGCCCGTTCCCGCATCACCGTCGACCATGCGGCGCTGATCCAGGGCCTGCGTGAGCGAGCCGAGGGCGATACGGCGCAGCCGCTGCTGCGGATCTACTGGTTCGACGGCGCCCCCGACCGCGTACCCCAGCCCGAACACCGCAGGCTGCGGGTCATGCCCCGGGTGACCGTGAGACTGGGGGCGCTCACCCGCAGTGACGGGCGGTGGGCGCAGAAGGGCGTCGACGCCGCGATGCACGCCGAACTCACCGAGCTGGCCAGAAACCGCGCCTGCTCCGATGTGGTCCTGGTGACCGGCGACGGCGATCTGCTGCCCGGCCTGATGTCCGCCAAGGAACACGGCGTCGCCGTCCATCTGTGGGCCGTCCAGGCCGCCGACGGCGACTACAACCAGTCCGAGGACCTGGTCGCCGAAGCCGACGAACGCCGGGTGCTCGACCGGGCCTGGATCACCCAGGCCGTACGGGCCAAGGACAACGGCGGCAGCTGCGCTCCGCCGCCCGCCCCGCGTCCCGAGATCGCCGCGATCCTCTCCGCACCGCTGCCCGAGGCGGCCCTCGCAGCCTCCGCCGAGCGGGCCTCGGAGGCCCAGGCCGCCGCCGCCCGCAACGGCACGGCGGAGCCGGTGGTCAACGACACCGCGCACGCCCCGGCCGCGCATGGCGGCAGGGGTGTCCCCACCCCGAAGGACCTGGCGGGCAGCCTCCGTGGCCCCGGCGCCCTGCCGGGTCACGCCGCCCCGCCCCCGGCGAGCGCCACCCTGCGCTGGTCCTCCGAAAAGGGCTGGGTGGAGCGCGGCGGCCAGCTCGGCGAACCCGCCGAGACCGCTTCGCTGCCCACCCTCGCCCAGCTCACCTCCGCCGAGCAGCGCTGGGCGGACCGCGAGGAGGACATCACCACCGTCGGCGGCGACCCCTTCGAGGTGGGCCAGGTCTTTGCCCGGCGCTGGATGGAACGGCTGCCTGAGACCGTCCATCTGCAGAAGCTGTCGACCATGTACCCACGCATCCCGCACCGCATCGACGGCGAGCTGCTGCGGTACGCGGCACGGTTCGGCCTGCTCGCCCACAAGGACGACCAGATCGACGAACACGACCGGTATGCGATCCGGGCGGGTTTCTGGCGCGAGATCGACGTACGCGCGGCGGCCGAACACGCCCCCGCGGCGGAGTAGTCCGGCAGCCCCGGACGCAATACGGGGCATCCGACCCCGTACCCTCATACCTCGTGAGTACGGGCACAGCACAGGCGCAGACGGCGACCGGGACCGTGTGCGCGGTGCGTGATCTGGTCAAGACCTATCCCGCCGCCCGCGGCCGCCGCGGCGCACCCGCCACCCCTGAGGTGCGCGCCACCGACGGGATCAGCCTCGACGTCCGGCGCGGCGAGATCTTCGGACTGCTCGGGCCCAACGGAGCCGGCAAGTCCACTCTCGTCCGGCAGCTCACCGGGCTGATGCGGCCCGACTCCGGCAGCGTCGAGATGCTCGGTCACGACCTCGTACGCCACCCCGAGCGGGCCTCCCGGCTGATCGGCTACCTCGGGCAGGAGTCCACCGCCCTCGACGAGCTGACAGTCTCGCTCGCCGCCGAGACCACCGGCCGGCTGCGCGGACTCGCGGTACGCGACGCCCGCGCCGCACGCGACGCCGTACTCGACGAACTCGGCCTCACCGACATCGCCGCGCGCCCCCTGAAGAAGCTCTCCGGCGGGCAGCGGCGGCTCGCCTGCTTTGCGGCGGCGCTGGTCGGGGAGCGCCCGGTGCTCGTCCTCGACGAGCCGACGACCGGGATGGACCCCGTCGCCCGGCGCGCGGTCTGGGCCGCCGTCGACCGGCGGCGCGCCGAGCGCGGTGTGACGGTGCTGCTGGTCACCCACAACGTGATCGAGGCCGAGACCGTCCTCGACCGGGTCGCCGTCATCGAACGCGGCAAGGTCATCGCCTGCGACACCCCGACCGGGCTCAAGGAGCGCGTCGCCGGCGAGGTCCGGGTCGAACTCGTGTGGCGCGAACGCGCGCCCCTGGACGTACCCGAAGTGGCCGCTCTGCGCGCACTGGCCCAGGAGTCGGGGCGCCGCTGGGTGCTGCGGCTCGGGCCGGACGAGGCGCGCGCCGCGGTCGCGGCGGTCACGGGTGGCGCGGCGTTCGCCGCACTGGACGACTTCACGCTGGCGACGCCGAGCCTGGAGGATGTCTATCTGGCGCTCGGCGGGAATACGACGCAGGGGCTGGTGAAGGCGTGACCGGCGTGAGCGGCGACGACGGATACAGGGCCGGGCAGGGACCGAACAGGAGCAGCGCCAGGTGACGAGCATCGTTCCTGCGGAGGTGGCCGGTGCCGAGCCGGTGACCGGAAGACTTTCCCCTGCCGGGGTCGGCGCCGGTGCCGTTGTCGAGCGGCTCGCGCCGCGCGCCAAGCTGTTCCCCTCGCTCGCCGCCGTCTACCGCGCCCAGCTGTCCCGGGCCAGGGTCGCCCGGATCCCGCTGCTCTTCGTGGCGACCTTCCAGTCCATCGGGATCATGATCCTGATGCGCGGGGTCGTCGACGGTGGTGCGGAGGCACGGGCCGTGGTCGCCGGATCCAGCGTCCTTGTCGTTGCCTTCGTCGCGCTCAACCTGCTCGCCCAGTACTTCGGGCAGCTGCGGGCCAGCGGCGGGCTCGACCACTACGCAACCCTGCCGGTGCCGCCCGCCGCGGTGGTGCTCGGTGCGGCCGGGGCGTACGCCTCCTTCACCGTGCCCGGCACGATCGTCACCGCAGTCACCGGGAGCGTGCTCTTCCAGTTGCCGATGACCCATCTGTGGGTGCTGGTCGCCGTCATCCCGCTGTCCGGGGCCGCGCTCTCCGGGCTCGGCGCCGCACTCGGACTGCTCGCACCCCGGCAGGAGCTGGCCACGCTGCTCGGGCAGCTGGGCATGTCGGCGGCGCTGCTGCTCGGGGTGCTGCCGGCCGGCCGGATGCCCGCGCCGATCGGCTGGGCCCGCGATCTGCTGCCCTCGACGTACGGGGTGGAGGCCCTGTCCCGGTCGTTCGGCGCCCATCCCGACTGGGCGGTCATCGCCCTCGATCTCGGCGTCTGCGCGGTCGTCGGAGTTCTCTCGCTGGCCGTGGCGACCTGGGCGTACCGCAGGGCAGCGGTCCGGTGAGGCGCGACACAGGGACGCCTGGCACGATGGCACAGTGACCGCACCTCTGACGCCGCCCCACCGGCCCTCGCCCAACGATCCCTGGCAGATCCCGCCGAAGGGCGGTGGCTCCCACCCCGGGATGCTCCTGGAGTCGCAGGAGGAGCGCGACCTTCGGGGGGACCTGCGGCGGGCAGCCCTGATCACCGTCCTGATGACGGTGGCCGGTGTCGCACTCGGACTGCTGTGGCTGTGGCTGGCGCCGCGCGTCCCGCTGGTCTCCGACAACCAGGCGGTCTTCCTCAGCGACAGCGAGGGTGAGCAGGCGATCGGGGCCGACGGCACGTTCGTGCTGCTTGCGCTCGCGTTCGGTGCGGTGGCTGCGGCGCTTGTCTTCTGGTTCTTCCGGCGGGGCGGGATCGCGCCCGTGGCCGGCCTCGCGCTGGGCGGGCTGCTCGGGTCGCTGGTCGCCTGGGGGATCGGCGTCTGGTTCGGGCCGGGGCGCGACGTGGTCGCACACGCGCGTGAGGTCGGCAAGGGCGTGGTGTTCGATGCTCCGCTCGAGCTGCATGCGAAGGGGGCGTTGCTGGCGTGGGCGCTGGCGGCGATGGTCGTACACCTGGCGCTGACGGCGTTGTTCGGGCCGCGGGATCCGGAGCCGGAGTGGGGGAGCTGGGGGGCGGAGGCGCCCGGCGCGGCGCCGGGGCCTCCCACGAAGCCGTAGCGGCGGCCGACGCGGGGTGGGGCCGCTGCGCGCAGCCTCTTCCCCACCGCCGCACGGGCTCGATAGGGCGCCTACGACCGGCCGATCGGCGCGAACAGCGCCCCCGTCAGCGACGCCAGATCCGCCGGGGACAGTTCGACCTCCAGGCCTCGGCGGCCGGCCGATACGCAGATCGTCTCGTGGGTCTGTGCCGACGCGTCCAGCACCGTCGGCAGCCGCTTGCGCTGGCCCAGGGGTGAGATGCCGCCCCGCACATAGCCCGTCGTACGTTCCGCCGCCGCCGGGTCCGCCATCGCTGCCCGCTTGCCGCCGACCGCCGAGGCCAGGGCCTTCAGGTCCAGGGAGCCGGCCACCGGGACGACCGCAACGGTGAGGTTGCCGTCCACGTCGGCCACCAGCGTCTTGAACACGCGGTCCGGGGAGACACCGAGCGCCTCGGCGGCCTCCTCGCCGTAAGAAGGGGAGGCCGGGTCGTGCTCGTACGCATGGGTGGTGAACGGCGTGCCCGCCGCTGTCAGTGCGACCGTCGCCGGGGTACCGCCGGGGCCGGACTGCTGCTTCTTCGACTTCTTCGCCACGGGGCAGGGTCCTCGGGTGGTGGAGGTCAGTTGGGGTGGGTGGGGGCCCTGGTCAGGTCCACCGCGGGCAGCGACGGCAGATGGCGGATGACCGCCGTCTCGGACCGCAGCAGTGTCAGCTCTTCACGTAGCCGTGTCGCCGTGTCCGGTGCCTGCAGCAGCCGCTGCTTGGTGGGGACGTCCAGGACGGCCGCGGCGGCCACCAGATAGGAGACGACCGACGGATCGTCCGGCAGGTCCGCGCCCGTTGTCAGCGAGCGTTCGCTCGCGCCGGCCAGCCGTTTCTGGTAGCTGCGGAACGCCCGCAGCACGCCCTCGGCGAGCGCACCGGCCTCCTCGCCGGAGTCCTCGTCGAGCTCTTCGAGTTCGGCCGTCAGATACGGACCGCTCGCGTCGACCGAGAGCAGCTTGACCCGGGTCGTGCCGGTCGCCAGGACCTCGAAGCTGCCGTCCGCCCGCTCCCGGATCTTCGCCGCATCGGCGATACAGCCGACCCGGTGGAAGGTCTGCACGGGGTCGGGGCCGAAGCCGTCCGAGGGGCCGCGGTCGGTGGCGGCGGGCGCCATGGCGGTGTCCGGCATGCCGACGGCCGTCGGGGCGGTCTCGCGGCCGTCGCGGATGGCGACCACGGCGAAGCGGCGCGGTTCGTCCTCATCGGTCTTCAGCAGCTCACGCATCATGGCGCGATAGCGCTCCTCGAAGACGTTGAGCGGCAGCACAAGGCCGGGGAACAGCACTGCGTTCAGCGGGAAGAGGGGCAGACGAGCGGTGGTCACAACGGTCAAGCGTAATGGCCGTGCGACCGGCTGTGGCCGGCCAGGTTCCACAAGGGCGTCGCGGAGGCCACCTGGAGCCGCGCCCCGTCCCGCGCATCCAGGAACTGGCCGAGCGGATCCTCGGACACCGACGACCATGGGAACGATGCCGCATGGGGGCCGATCAGCCGGAACTGTTCCAGTGCCTCGTCCCACCGGCCCCGCACGACCAGTACGTACGCCAGCAGATTGCGGACCTCGGCCGGCCAGGGATCGCCCGGCTCGAACGAGGCGGAGAGCGTGATCGCCAGATCAGCGGCCGTGTCGATCCGCTCCTCCAGCACCGACGTCGTCTTCACGTCGGGACCGGCGATCAGCAGCGCGAACGCGGCCCGCACCGGCAGCGCCTGCACCAGCGAGCTGGGCAGCGAGTCCTCGGCGGCCCGTTCGGCGAAGTCGAAGCACTCGCGGTGCGAGCCGTACCAGGCGGCGGAGAGGTACTGCAGCGCCGCGACATGGCAGCCGTAGTGGTGCGACGAGCGCCGGATCGCCTGCTCCCACAGCGCCTCGAAGGTGGTGTGCGAGGCATGCGTGCCGCGCGCGTGGTCCAGGGCGAGCCGCCAGGGGACCGGGTCGCGCGGATCGCTCTCGGCCGCCGCGGTGATCAGCGGCCCCACGTCACGCAGCCGCTCCGCGCGGGCGGGCGACTCCCAGGCCCGGCGGACCGCCAGCTCGGCCTTGACGAGCAGGGCGTCCGGGTCGTGCGGAGCGGTGGCGAGCCAGTCGTTCAGCCAGCCGTCGCGGTTGCGGGCGAAGGTGACGAGCCGGCTGAGGTAGCGGTCGCGGTTCTCCCACTCGGCCGCGTCCCGGGTGGTGGCGAGGAGTTTGGCGGCCGGCTCGTACTCGCCGAGGGCGGCGGCTACGAGGGCCGGGGAGAGCCGTTCGTCCGGGGCGTCGAGCAGCACCGCATCGTCCGCCGGCAGTCCCGTGGACAGCCGCGGCGAGTGCCGGATCATGCGCGCGGTACGGAGCAGAGCGCGAAGGAATGACATGGTGCAGACCATTGAAAAGCGCTGGTCGGGGCAGCGCCAGAGGGGCGCTGTGAAGCTTTGGTGCCGAGTACATGGGTTGCCCCGAAGGCGGTCAAGAAAAAGTAAAGGAATGCATGGAATCTGGCTTGATCCTGTTGTTCCGGCGATGGGTGTCCGTCTTTTCGGCCGCCGGTCGGCCGGTCGTTCGAGTGTCCCGGCCGAGGCTGCCGGGGCGCGTGCCGGCCGGGCGGCGGAAGGGGACGGGGCGGTGGGGCGGAGCGGGTGTACCGCCCGGGCCCGGCGAGGCCGGTCAGCCCCGGCGCAGCAGCCGGGACGCGCCCGCCGCCACGGTGGTGGCCAGTATCCAACCGAGCAGCACCAGGGCGGCCGACGCCCACTGCCAGCCGTCCTCCATTCGCCAGTACCCGTCCTGCCCGAGGTTGATCACGGGCACCAGCAGATCCAGCGCGTACAGCGCCGCGTTCCACTCCGGGTGCTCGTCCCGCTTGATCGGCGCCGGGTCGTACTGCGAGAAGGCCACCGCCCCCGCCGCCCAGAGCACCGCCATCCACACCGCTGCCCGCCCCGGCCGGTAGCCGTACGCCACCGTCCAGTCCTGCAGGATCCCCCACAGCTTCGCGGCGGGCGGCAGCGTCTCGCGCCGCCGCCGCTGCTTGGCGAGCAGCACCTCACGGGCGTCCGCGTCCTCGCCGCAGTTGCGGAGCACGGCGGCCAGCCGCTCGTACGGCTCCGGCACGTACTCGGGGGTCGCCGCCGCCACCCACTCCAGACGCCGGGAGAGCGGGAAGTGCCCGTACGGGACGAGGTTCTCGTACACGAATCCGCCCATCGCGAGCCCGCCGGGCCCCGGCCAGCTGGTCGACACGTCGATCAGCGTGACGACCTTCGCGCCGTTCAGCACGACCCGGCCCTCCTCCGGCCGCTCCGCGTTGAACCGCAGCTCCGGAGCCACGATCCGGCGCAGCGACAGCTCCTCGTGGGGCGCCAGTACGAACCGCGCCTTGTGCAGATCGACCGCGTCACCGAACCGCCCGTCGTCCAGCCGCACCCCGCCGCGGCACTCGAAGATCTGCGAACGGGTGCCGTGCGCCGGGGTCGGGGCCATGACGGTGCCGTACGGGGGAGTCGTGCCCTGGTTCCCCGTGTCGACGCTCACCCAGGCCTCGGTCATGTACAGCGTGCGCTCCACGGTCAGCTGCGGGGCGTTCAGCGCGCGCCGGCCCCGCCCGGCCCGCAGCCGGCTGCCGCGCAGGCTCATCGAACCGCCGACCTTCGCCCCGCGCAGACTCAGCTCACCGCGTGCCTCCACCATCTCGGCCTGCAGGTCCTGCGCGACCGTGAGCCCGTCCCCGGCCAGGGCGCGGCCCTGCCGGTCGGCGCCCAGCTCGATCTGGTTGAGCAGCAGATCCGTGCCTATGTGGGCGTCGGTGAGCCGGATCCCGCGCTCGATCCGGCAGCGCGGCAGATGCAGATCGCCCTCGGTGCGCAGCCGGGCCGCCTCCAGCCGGGGCACCGCGCAGCCGACCATCCGTAACGTCGTGAAATGGCACTCGGGCAGCACCACCTCGTTCTCCAGACGGCAGCCCGTCAGCTCCACGTACGGCGCGACGCGCCCGCCCGCGAGATCCAGCGTCCCGGTGATCCGTACGCCCCGGAGCTTCAGTGCGGCGACACGCCCGGGCCGGGCCCGCGGACCGCTCAGCAGCAGCCGGGCGACGACCCGGGCGTCCACGCTGCGCTCCGCGCCCCAGTCCGTCGGCGCGAACGGATCGTCACGGAGCGGATCGCGGGCGCGCAGATCGTAGGTGCTCCCGCTTCGGAAGGCCTGCCACATGCCCAGCTCGGCCGCGGTGAGAGTGTCCGGAATGTCGCCGTTCTGTGGTTCGGCCACCGTGGCCCCCTCTGCTTGCAGTTGTTATTCCCTCTCTGTTCCCTCTGTGTGACGCCGTGAACGCCCGCGGTCAGCAGTGGCCGGGAGTAGTCGGCTGTGACCGCCGGGGCATGTATCAGCCAGTGATACGGGCGAACTGTCGCCGATGGCGGTCTGAGAGAATTGCGGTGTGATCTCTCGAATCGATCTGCGTGGCGGTGCCCTCCCCGAGGGCGGCGACCTGCGCGACCTGCTGCCCCGAGCCGAGTTCGACGTGGAGGCCGCACTGGAGACGGTGCGCCCCATCTGCGAGGACGTACGCCATCGTGGCTCAGCGGCAGTGATCGAGTGGGGGGAGAAATTCGACGGCGTACGGCTCGACTCGATCCGGGTCCCGGCAGCGGCGATCGCCGCTGCGCTGGAGCGGCTGGATCCCGCCGTACGGGCCGCCCTCGAGGAGTCGATCCGCCGCACCCGCCTCGTCCACCACGAGCAGCGCCGCACCACACACACCACTCAGGTCGTGCCCGGCGGCACGGTCACCGAGAAGTGGGTGCCCGTCGAACGCGTAGGTCTGTATGTGCCGGGCGGGCGCTCCGTCTACCCGTCGTCCGTGGTCATGAACGTCGTACCGGCCCAGGAGGCGGGCGTCGAGGGCATCGCCGTCGCCTCCCCGCCGCAGAAGGAGTTCGGCGGCCTGCCGCACCCCACCATCCTCGCCGCCTGCGCCCTGCTCGGTGTCGACGAGGTGTACGCGGCCGGTGGCGCACAGGCCATCGCGATGTTTGCGTACGGAACGGTCGAATGTCTTCCGGTGAACCTCGTCACCGGCCCCGGCAACATCTATGTCGCCGCCGCCAAGCGCCTCCTCAAGGGCCGCATCGGCATCGACGCCGAGGCCGGTCCCACCGAGATCGCGATCCTCGCCGACTCCACCGCCGACCCGGTGCACATCGCCGCCGACCTGATCAGCCAGGCCGAGCACGACCCGATGGCCGCCGCGGTCCTCGTCACCGACTCCGAGGAGCTGGCCGCCGCCACCGAGGCCGAGCTGAAGCCGCAGGTCGCCGCGACCAAGCACATCACCGACCGGATCGAACCCGCGCTGGCCGGCCGCCAGTCCGCGATCGTCCTGGTCAACGATCTCGAGGACGGTCTCAAGGTCGTCGACGCGTACGCCGCGGAGCACCTGGAGATCCAGACCGCCGACGCCGCCGCCGTCGCCGACCGCGTCCGTAACGCGGGAGCGATCTTCGTCGGCCCGTGGGCCCCGGTGTCGCTCGGCGACTACTGCGCGGGCTCCAACCACGTCCTGCCGACGGGTGGCTGCGCCTGCCACTCCTCGGGCCTGTCCGTGCAGTCCTTCCTGCGCGGCATCCACATCGTCGACTACACGCGCGACGCGCTCGCCGAGGTCGCCCACCACGTGGTGACCCTCGCCGAGGCGGAGGACCTCCCCGCCCACGGCGCCGCACTCAAGGCCAGGTTCGGCTGGAAGGTTCCGCAGCAGTGACGAACAGCAAGTCCATCCGGATCGACGATCTTCCGATCCGGGACGAGCTCCGCGGCCAGTCCCCGTACGGCGCCCCGCAGCTCGACGTCGCGGTACGGCTGAACACCAACGAGAACCCCTACCCGCTCCCCGAGGCGCTCGTCGACCGGATCGCCGAGCGCGTCCGCGAGGCCGCCCGCGACCTCAACCGCTACCCCGACCGGGACGCCGTCGAGCTCCGTACCGAGCTGGCCCGCTACCTCACCCGCACCGCCGGGTACGAAGTGGCTCTCGGCGACGTCTGGGCGGCCAACGGCTCCAACGAGGTGCTGCAGCAGCTGCTGCAGACCTTCGGCGGTCCCGGACGCACCGCGATCGGCTTCGAGCCCTCCTACTCGATGCACGCCCTCATCGCCCGGGGGACCGGCACCGGGTGGATCTCCGGACCGCGCAAGGACGACTTCACCATCGATGTCGCGGCGGCCTGCGAGGTCATCGCCGAGCAACGCCCGGACATCGTCTTCATCACCTCGCCCAACAACCCCACCGGTACCGCCGTCGACGCCGAGACCGTGCGCACGCTGTACGACGCAGCCCAGGCAGCCAGGCCGTCGATGGTCGTGGTCGACGAGGCGTACGGCGAATTCAGCCACCACCCCTCGCTGCTCCCGCTGATCGAGGGCCGGCCCAACATGGTGCTCTCGCGCACCATGTCGAAGGCTTTCGGCGCCGCCGGACTGCGGCTCGGCTATCTCGCCGCCGACCCGGCCGTCGTGGACGCCGTGCAGCTGGTGCGGCTGCCGTACCACCTGTCCTCCGTCACCCAGGCCACCGCGCTCGCCGCCCTGGAGCACACCGATACGCTCCTCGGGTACGTCGCCCAGCTGAAGAGCGAGCGCGACCGGATCGTCACCGAACTGCGCGCCCTCGGCTTCGACGTGACGGACTCGGACGCCAACTTCGTCCAGTTCGGCCGCTTCGCCGACAGCCACACCGCCTGGCAGCAGATCCTCGACCGGGGCGTCCTGGTCCGGGACAACGGCGTACCGGGATGGCTGCGGGTCTCCGCAGGAACCCCGGCAGAGAACGACGCGTTCCTCGATGCGGTACGCGAACTCAAGAAGGAGCACGACGCATGAGCCCCCGCGTAGGCCGCGTGGAACGCACCACCAAGGAGACGTCCGTACTCGTCGAGGTCAACCTCGACGGCACCGGCAAGGTCGACGTGTCGACCGGGGTCGGCTTCTACGACCACATGCTCGACCAGCTCGGCCGCCACGGCCTCTTCGACCTCACGGTGAAGACCGAGGGCGACCTGCACATCGACACGCACCACACCATCGAGGACACCGCCCTCGCCCTCGGCGCCGCCTTCAAGCAGGCTCTCGGCGACAAGGTCGGCATCTACCGCTTCGGCAACTGCACCGTCCCGCTGGACGAGTCGCTCGCCCAGGTCACCGTCGACCTCTCCGGCCGCCCCTACCTCGTGCACACCGAGCCGGAGAACATCGCGCCGATGATCGGCTCCTACGACACGACGATGACCCGGCACATCCTGGAGTCGTTCGTCGCCCAGGCGCAGATCGCCCTGCACGTCCACGTCCCGTACGGCCGCAACGCCCATCACATCGTGGAGTGCCAGTTCAAGGCACTCGCCCGCGCCCTGCGGTACGCCTGTGAGCACGACCCGCGCGCTGCCGGAATCCTCCCCTCCACGAAGGGCGCGCTGTGACCGGCCTCAACACCGTACTGATCGTCGTCGGCCTCTTCCTGGCCGGCGGCGTCTACTCCTTCTCGAAGCAGAAGATGCCCAAGAGCGTCATCGTGCTGCTCGGGATCGCCTCCGTGATGTGCCTGGTCGCAGGCGTCATGCGGATCCAGGGACTCTGGGACTGAGGGAGCGACCTGTGAGTGACCAGAAGAAGGTCGTCGTCTTCGACTACGGCTTCGGCAACGTCCGTTCCGCCGAGCGCGCCCTCGCCCACGTCGGCGCGGACGTCGAGATCACCCGTGACTACGAGAAGGCGATGAACGCCGACGGGCTGCTGGTGCCCGGCGTCGGCGCGTTCTCCGCCTGCATGGACGGGCTGAAGAAGGCCCGCGGCGAATGGATCATCGACCGCAGGCTCTCCGGCGGCCGGCCCGTGATGGGCATCTGCGTCGGCATGCAGATCCTCTTCGAACGAGGCATCGAGCACGGCGTGGAGACGGAGGGCCTCGACGAGTGGCCCGGTACCGTCGCCCCGCTGAAGGCCCCGATCGTCCCGCACATGGGCTGGAACACCGTGCAGTCCCCTGAGGACTCCGAGCTCTTCGCCGGTCTCGACCCCGAGGCCCGGTTCTACTTCGTGCACTCCTACGCCGTGCACGACTGGAGCCTCGAAGTCACCAACGCCAGGATCCGTGCCCCCCGGGTCACCTGGGCCACCCACGGCGAGCCGTTCGTCGCCGCAGTGGAGAACGGCGCCCTGTGGGCCACCCAGTTCCACCCCGAGAAGTCCGGCGATGCCGGCGCCCAGCTGCTGACCAACTGGATCGGAACACTCTGATGTCCACCAAGCTTGAGCTCCTCCCCGCCGTCGACGTCCGCGACGGCCAGGCCGTTCGCCTCGTGCACGGCGAGTCCGGCTCCGAGACCTCTTACGGTGACCCCCTGCAGGCCGCCCTCGCCTGGCAGCAGGCAGGCGCCGAATGGCTGCATCTCGTCGACCTGGACGCCGCGTTCGGCACCGGCGACAACCGGGCGCAGATCGCCGAGGTCGCCCGCTCCATGGACATCAAGGTCGAGCTGTCCGGTGGCATCCGTGACGACGCCTCGCTGGCCGCGGCCCTCGCCACCGGCTGCACCCGGGTCAACCTCGGCACCGCCGCCCTGGAGACCCCCGAGTGGGTCGCGAAGGTCATTGCCGAGTACGGCGACAAGATCGCCGTCGGCCTCGACGTCCGAGGCACGACGCTCCGCGGACGCGGCTGGACCCGCGACGGCGGCGACCTCTACGAGACGCTCGCCCGCCTCGACTCCGAGGGCTGCGCCCGCTACGTCGTCACCGACATCGCCAAGGACGGCACGCTCCAGGGCCCCAACCTGGAGCTCCTGAAGAACGTCTGTGCCGCCACCGACAAGCCTGTCGTGGCCTCCGGCGGTGTCTCCTCGCTGGACGACCTGCGGGCGATCGCCTCGCTCGTGCCGGACGGCGTCGAGGGCGCGATCGTCGGCAAGGCGCTGTACGCGAAGGCGTTCACCCTGGAAGAGGCGCTGCAGGTGGTCTCCGCATGACCGACTCCGTCCGCCGTGTCTCCTCCGGGGCCCCCTGGGAGGAGAAGTTCGGCTACTCCCGAGCGGTGGAGCTGTCCAACGGGCTCGTCCTGGTGGCCGGCTGCACATCGGTGGTCAAGGGGCAGATCTCCGCGGGCGGTCCGTACGAGCAGGCCGTCGCCTCCTTCAACGTCGCCTTCGACGCGCTGAAGCAGGTGGGACTCGGCCGTGAGGACGTCGTCCGTACCCGGATGTACATCACGCACGCCCGGGACGTGGACGAGGTCGGCCGCGCCCACAAGGAGCTGTTCGACGACGTCCGCCCCGCCGCTTCCATGATCATCGTGTCCGGCTTCGTCGACCCCAGCCTGGTCGTCGAGGTCGAGATCGAGGCCTACCGGGCAGGTGCGCAATGAGTCTCGCGGTACGAGTCATCCCATGCCTGGACGTCGACAACGGCCGGGTCGTCAAGGGCGTCAACTTCCAGAACCTGCGCGACGCGGGTGACCCCGTCGAGATGGCGAAGCTGTACGACGCCGAGGGCGCCGACGAGCTGACCTTCCTCGACATCACCGCGTCCAGCGGCGACCGGGAGACGACCTACGACGTGGTGCGCCGTACCGCCGAGCAGGTCTTCATCCCGCTCACCGTCGGCGGCGGCGTCCGTACCGCCGACGATGTCGACAAGTTGCTGCGGGCCGGCGCCGACAAGGTCGGCGTCAACACCGCGGCCATCGCCCGCCCGGACCTCATCCGGGAGATCGCCGAGCGGTTCGGCCGACAGGTCCTCGTGCTGTCCGTGGACGCCCGCCGTACCCCTGAAGGCACCTTCGAGGTCACCACGCACGGCGGCCGCACGGGCACCGGCATCGACGCCGTCGAGTGGGCGCACCGGGCCGCCGAGCTGGGCGCGGGCGAGATCCTGCTCAACTCGATGGACGCGGACGGCACGAAGGACGGCTACGACACCGAGATGATCGAGGCGGTCCGGGGGCATGTGACCGTCCCGGTCATCGCCTCCGGTGGCGCGGGCCGGCTCGCGGACTTCGCCCCGGCCATCGCGGCGGGCGCCGACGCGGTGCTGGCCGCGTCCGTCTTCCACTTCGGTGATCTGAGGATCTCCGAGGTCAAGGGCGCACTGCGGGAGGCCGGGCACCCGGTCCGCTGACCGCGGAGTCATCGATCGCCGGACGGAACCGATATGCGGTTCCGTCCGGCGATCGGCCTTCTGCGGCCCGTCACCTCTCAGATCGCGGCAGTCTCCCCTACATGCCCAGCTCGGCCGTGCTCACCCGGGTCACCGCCTCCTTGTCGCCCTCCAGTTCCACCCGCGCCGCATCCTGCCGCCCCGACGCGAAGAGCAGCAGCTCGCCCGGCTCCCCGGTCACCGTCACCACCGGAGTGCCCTTGTGCGCCACGGCGGTCTGCCCGTCCGGGCGCCGCAGCACCAGCCCCACCGGGGCCTTGCGCCCCATGAGCCGCGCCGCCTTCTCCATGCGCGACCACAGGGCGTCGGCGAAGACCGGGTCCAGATCCCGCTGCGACCAGTCGGGCTGTGCCCGGCGCACGTCCTCCGCGTGGATGTAGAACTCCACCGTGTTGGCCGCCTCGTCCAGCTGCTTCAGCCCGAACGGAGACATCCGGGGCGGTCCCGTACGGATGAGCTGGATCAGCTCCTCGTAAGGCTTCTCGGCGAATTCGGACTGGACCCGGTCGAGCCGGTTCTTCAGCGGGCTCAGCAGCACCCCGGCCGCCGCGTCCGGCCTGCGCTCGCGTACCACCACATGGGCGGCGAGGTCGCGGGTCGTCCAGCCGTGGCACAGGGTCGGAGCTTCGGGGCCCGCCGCCTCCAACAGGTCGGCGAGCAGAAGTCGTTCACGCTTTGCATGGGTCGACATGCTGGCCAGCGTACGACCGGCGTCCGCGGTCCGCCCAGTGGACGCCCCGCCGGACTGCCTCCGCGGCCACGGCACAATGGGGCACATGACCAGCACGCCCGCGCCCAGCACCCCGCCCGCCAGCAGCCTGGATCCCGCCATCGCCGCCCGCCTCAAGCGCGGCGCCGACGGTCTGGTTCCGGCCATCGCCCAGCAGTACGACACCGGTGAGGTGCTGATGCTCGGCTGGATGGACGACGAGGCGCTGCATCGCACCCTGACGACCGGCCGCTGCACCTACTGGTCCCGCAGCCGTCAGGAGTACTGGGTCAAGGGCGACACCTCCGGCCACATCCAGCTGGTCAAGTCCGTCGCCCTCGACTGCGACGCGGACACCGTCCTGGTCAAGGTCGACCAGACGGGCGCCGCGTGTCACACCGGCGACCGCACCTGCTTCGACGCCGACGTACTCCCGCTCGGGCAGTAGGGTCAGCCGCCATGGATCTCGAGACCTTCCGCAAGCTGGCCGCCGACCGGCGTGTCATCCCTGTCAGCCGTCGGCTTCTCGCGGACGGCGACACCCCGGTCGCGCTCTACCGCAAGCTCGCGGGCGAGCGCACCGGCACGTTCCTCCTCGAATCCGCGGAGAACGGCCGCACCTGGTCCCGCTACTCCTTCATCGGGGTACGCAGCGCCGCCACCCTCACCACCCGCGACGGCCGGGCCCACTGGCTCGGCACCCCGCCCGTCGGCGTCCCCGCCGACGGCGACCCGCTGGTGGCCCTGCGCGCCACCATCGACGCCCTGCACACCCCGCGCGACCTGCACTCCGGCATGCCGCCCTTCACCGGCGGCATGGTCGGCTATCTGGGTTACGACGTCGTGCGCAGGCTGGAGAGGATCGGTGAGCACGGTGGCGACGATCTGAAGCTCCCCGAGCTGACCATGCTGCTCACCTCGGACCTCGCCGTCCTCGACCACTGGGACGGCAGCGTCCTGCTGATCGCCAACGCGATCAACCACAACGATCTGGAGACCGGCGTCGACGAGGCGTACGCCGACGCCGTCGCCCGCCTCGACGCCATGGAGGCCGATCTCTCCCGCCCGGTCGAGAGCGCCCCCGTCACCCTCCCGCCGTCCGAACTCCCGCCGTACAGCGCACTCTGGGGCGGCCAGGCCTTCCAGGACGCCGTCGAGGACGTGAAGGAGCGGATCAGGGCCGGCGAAGCGTTCCAGGTCGTCCCCTCCCAGCGCTTCGAGACCCCGTGCACGGCCGGTGCGTTGGACGTCTACCGGGTGCTGCGCGCCACCAACCCGTCGCCGTACATGTACCTCTTCCGGTTCGACGGCTTCGACGTCGTGGGCTCCAGTCCGGAAGCCCTCGTCAAGGTCGAGGACGGGCGCGCCATGGTCCATCCGATCGCCGGTACCCGGCCCCGCGGCATCACCCCGCAGGAGGACCAGGCCCTCGCCGACGAGCTCCTCGCCGACCCGAAGGAACGCGCCGAGCACCTGATGCTCGTCGACCTGGGCCGCAACGACCTGGGCCGGGTCTGTGTGCCCGGCAGCGTCGAGGTCGTCGACTTCATGTCGATCGAGCGGTACTCGCACGTCATGCACATCGTCTCCACCGTCACCGGCCGCGTCGCCGAAGGCCGTACCGCCTTCGACGTCCTCACCGCCTGCTTCCCGGCCGGTACCCTCTCCGGCGCCCCCAAGCCCCGCGCCATGCAGATCATCGAGGAGCTCGAACCCACCCGCCGCGGACTGTACGGCGGCTGCGTCGGCTACCTGGACTTCGCCGGGGACTCCGACACCGCCATCGCCATCCGTACGGCGCTGCTGCGGGACGGCACGGCATACGTCCAGGCCGGAGCGGGAATCGTCGCCGACTCCGACCCGGTCGCCGAGGACACCGAGTGCCGTAACAAGGCCGCCGCGGTCCTGCGCGCCGTCCATACCGCCAACCGCCTCCACGAACGCTGACGAGGTAAGGGATAGTGGACTACGTGAGTGCCGTCCCCGTACCCCAGCCCCGTGCCCAAGCCGCCATCGCGCCCGACGCCATGGGAAGCCGCCGCAGCCTGGCCGCCGGCCTGCTTCTCGGGGCGGTCGGCGCCACCGTCGTGCTCCTCGCCTCCGGCCAGACCTGGGCGGAGGGCAAGGCCGCGGTCGGCGGCGGCTCCCTGCCGCTGACCGTCGACGGCCAGGATGTCACCGGTCTCCCGGCGGCCCTCGCCATCGTCGGCCTGGCCGCCCTCGTCGCCGTCTTCGCCGTCCGCAGCGCCGGCCGGCTGCTCGTCGCCGGGCTGCTCGCCCTCAGCGGCCTCGGGGCCGGTGTCAGCGCCTACCTCGGCGCCTCCGACAGCACGGCCCTCGACGAGAAGGCGGCGCAGACCACCGGCGACGCCTCCTCCACCATCGACGCCCTCAGCCACACCGCGTGGCCGTACGTCACCGCAGTCGGCGGCCTGCTGATCCTCCTCGCCGGGCTGCTCGCCCTGCGGTACGGGAAGCTGTGGCCCACCATGTCGGGACGGTACGAACGCGACGGCACCCCGCGCCCCCGCAAGGCCCCCCGCACCGCCCCGGACCCGGACCGGCCCGAGGACCTGTGGAAGGCCCTGGACCGCGGTGAGGACCTGACGCGCGAGGTATGACCCCCAGCTCACGTCGTACCCGCACGTACGGGACAATGACGGTGAGCTTTCTGCACAGCGGCAGCGCAGCGCACCACAGCGGCACCAGCTTTGCGTACAGCGATACCAACAGCGCAACACCAACGAGGAGCAACTCATGGCGGGCAGCAGCCACGGACACACCCCGGCCGCCTGGACCGGTGTCATCATCTCGTTCATCGGCTTCTGCATCGCAGGCGTCTTCATGGTCGCGGCCAACCCGCTCGGCTTCTGGGCCGGTCTCGCGGTCATCTTCATCGGTGGGCTCGTCGGTCTTGCGATGAAGGCCGCCGGCCTCGGCATGCCGAAGGAGTCGGCCGAGATGGCCGCAGCCAGGGCGCGGGCCGGACAGGCCCAGGTCTCCTCCTGACCCCGGTCGGACCCATCGTGCGAGGCGCAGCCCGGACCGGGCTGCGCCTTTCCGCGTGACCGGGGAGAATCACCGCGTGGACGCCTCCCCTTCTCCCGCAGCCGCACCGGGCCCGCACGGTCCTCCGCCCGTGCCGGCCTATCCGCCCGCGCCCGTGCCCCGGTCGGCGGTCCGACGGCTCGCCACTCCCCTCGGGGTGATGGCCGCCGTCGTCGCGGCGTTCGGCTACGTCGGCGCCGTCGACCCCAACCAGCCGGGCCACTACCCGGTCTGCCCGTTGCTCCGGTTCACCGGCCTGTACTGCCCGGGCTGCGGCGGGCTGCGCAGCGCCCATGCCGTCGCCCACGGGGACATCGCCGCGGCCTTGGGTTCCAACGCCCTCGCGGTCGCCGGTTACGCGATCTTCGCCGTCGTGTGGGTGGTCTGGATGGTCCGCGCGAGCAGGGGACTGCCCCTGCGTATCAATCTGCCACCGGTCTACTGGTGGGGGATCGGTGCCGTGCTCCTGATCTTCGCCGTCGTCCGGAATCTGCCGTTCGGATCGATGTTGGCCCCGTGAATGCCCAGGTAGTGGGACATCCGACGGCCGGATGTGAGTCCGGGGCCCTCCTGCGGATACCATCGAGATGGCTGATCCTGTTCCCTCATCACCGTCCCGGAAGGGGGCCGCTCGCGTGAGTGTGCTCGACGAGATCATCGACGGCGTTCGCGCCGACCTCGCAGAGCGGCAGGCGCGCGTCAGCCTCGACGAGCTCAAGGAGCGCGCGGCGCGCGCTCCGGCGGCCAAGGACGGAGTCGCCGCCCTGCGCGGCGAGGGCGTGACCGTCATCTGCGAGGTCAAGCGCTCCAGCCCCTCCAAGGGGGCCCTGGCCGCGATCGCCGACCCGGCCGCGCTCGCCGCGGACTACGAGGCCGGTGGCGCGTCCGTCATCTCCGTCCTCACCGAGGAGCGACGCTTCGGCGGTTCGCTCGCCGACCTGGAAGCCGTTCGCGCCAAGGTCGACATCCCGATCCTGCGCAAGGACTTCATCGTCACCTCCTACCAGCTCTGGGAGGCCCGCGCCTACGGCGCCGACCTCGTGCTGCTGATCGTCGCCGCTCTCGACCAGGAGGCACTCGTCTCGCTGATCGAGCGCGCCGAGTCCATCGGTCTGACGCCGCTGGTCGAGGCGCATGACGAGGAGGAGGCGGAGCGTGCCGTGGCCGCCGGAGCGAAGATCATCGGTGTCAACGCGCGCAACCTGAAGGACCTCAAGGTCGACCGCTCGACGTTCGAGCGCGTCGCCCCGGAGATCCCGGCGGGCATCGTCAAGGTCGCCGAGTCCGGCGTCCGAGGCCCGCACGACCTCATCGCCTACGCCAACGCCGGCGCCGACGCCGTGCTCGTCGGTGAGTCCCTGGTCACCGGCCGCGACCCGCGGGCCGCTGTCGCCGACCTGGTCGCCGCGGGCGCCCACCCGGCCCTGCGGCACGGACGGAGCTGACCCGCACCGTGTCCGCCGACCGTCCCGTGTTCCGTACCCGCCCAGGCCTGCGCCTCGCCGGTGTGACGGCTGCCCGGGACCCGCACGCGCCGCTGGCGCGCGGCTGCCGCCCCCGCGGCTGCCGCGCCCCCGCGCGCCGGGTGCACGGCCGACGTGTGCGGTACGTGATCGGAGACGAGCCCGGCCAGGTCAACGGCATGCGATGGCGCCCGGGGACCGCGCTGTAGCGAGCCCCGGCCACGTACCCGCACCACACCTCTCGTACGTACGACCGCACCGCCCGACCGCCCTCGGTCGCGGCGGCGTCTCGCTCACGACGCATACGGTGAACCCACCCGTTGCCATGACGAGGAGCACGTCGGATGTCATCTGACTTCTTCATTCCGGACCCCGAGGGTCTGATCCCCAGCGCCGAGGGCTACTTCGGCGCGTTCGGCGGCAAGTTCATCCCGGAGGCGCTCGTCGCCGCCGTGGACGAGGTCGCCGTCGAGTACGACAAGGCCAAGGCCGACCCGGCCTTCGCCGCCGAGCTCAATGAGCTCATGGTCAACTACACCGGCCGGCCCAGCGCGCTGACCGAGGTGCCGCGCTTCGCCGAGCATGCGGGCGGTGCCCGGATCTTCCTCAAGCGCGAGGACCTCAACCACACCGGCTCGCACAAGATCAACAACGTGCTGGGCCAGGCGCTGCTCACCAAACGCATGGGCAAGACCCGGGTCATCGCCGAAACCGGTGCCGGCCAGCACGGTGTGGCCACCGCGACGGCCTGTGCCCTCTTCGGTCTCGAATGCACCATCTACATGGGCGAGATCGACACCGAGCGGCAGGCGCTGAACGTGGCGCGGATGCGGATGCTCGGCGCCGAGGTCATCGCCGTGAAGTCCGGCTCCCGCACACTCAAGGACGCCATCAACGAGGCGTTCCGCGACTGGGTCGCCAACGTCGACCGCACGCACTACCTCTTCGGTACGGTCGCGGGTCCGCACCCCTTCCCGGCGATGGTCCGTGACTTCCACCGTGTGATCGGCGTCGAGGCCCGCCGGCAGCTCCTGGAGCGGACCGGCCGGCTGCCGGACGCCGCGATCGCCTGTGTCGGCGGCGGCTCCAACGCCATCGGGCTGTTCCACGCGTTCATCCCGGACGCGCACGTCCGGCTGATCGGCTGCGAGCCCGCCGGACACGGCCTGGAGACCGGCGAGCACGCGGCGACCCTGACCGCCGGCGAGCCCGGCATCCTGCACGGCTCGCGCAGTTACGTCCTCCAGGACGACGAGGGCCAGATCACCGAGCCGTACTCCATCTCGGCCGGTCTCGACTACCCGGGCATCGGCCCGGAGCACGCGTACCTCAAGGACATCGGCCGCGGCGAGTACCGCGCGGTCACCGACGACGCCGCCATGCAGGCGCTGCGCCTGCTCTCCCGTACCGAGGGGATCATCCCGGCCATCGAGAGCGCCCATGCGCTGGCCGGCGCCCTGGAGGTCGGCAAGGAGCTCGGCAAGGACGCGCTGCTCCTGGTCAACCTGTCCGGCCGCGGCGACAAGGACATGGACACGGCGGCCCGTTACTTCGGGCTGTACGACACGGACGCGACCGTCGAGGCGGACGCGGACAACACCAGCGCGGAGATCGAGGGGGACGTCAAGTGAGCGGCAACATCGAGCTGTTGAGCGCCACCCTCGCCGCCGCCAAGGCGGAGGACCGGGCCGCGCTGATCGCCTACCTGCCGGCCGGGTTCCCGTCGGTCGACGGTGGTATCGAGGCCGTCAAGGCCGTCGTCGCCGGTGGCGCCGACGTCGTCGAGGTGGGCCTGCCGCACAGTGACCCGGTGCTCGACGGACCGGTCATCCAGACCGCCGACGACATCGCCCTGCGCGGCGGCGTGAAGATCGCCGACGTGATGCGTACGGTCCGCGAGGCCTACGAGGCGACCGGCGTCCCGATTCTCGTCATGACGTACTGGAACCCGATCGACCGGTACGGCATCGAGCGCTTCACCGCCGAGCTCGCCGAAGCGGGCGGCGCCGGGTGCATCCTGCCCGACCTGCCGGTCCAGGAGTCCTCCGTGTGGCGCGAGCATGCCGACAAGCACGGTCTCGCGACCGTCTTCGTCGTCGCGCCGAGCAGCAAGGACGAGCGCCTCGCCACCATCACCGCGGCCGGCTCCGGCTTCGTCTACGCGGCCTCGCTCATGGGCGTCACCGGCACCCGTGAATCGGTCGGCGAGCAGGCCCAGGACCTGGTGCGGCGCACCCGTGCCACCACCACCGGGCTCCCGGTCTGCGTCGGTCTCGGCGTCTCCAACGCCCAGCAGGCCGCGGAGGTCGCCGCCTTCGCCGACGGAGTGATCGTCGGCTCCGCCTTCGTCAAGCGGATGCTGGACGCCCCCGACGAGGAGTCCGGACTGGCCGCAGTCCGCTCACTTGCGGGCGAACTGGCCGAAGGTGTTCGAAAGCGCTGAGATTGGGCATCGCCCGAACGGGTGGACCTGGGACCGGGGAGGCACGTACGTGCCTCCCCGGTTCGTTGCTGCGGGTGTGAGTGACAAGAACGAAGAGGGAAAAAGGGCCGCGCGCGACCGGCTCGTACAGCAGCGTGAGCGGGAGAGGGCGCGCGAGCGCCGCCGGCGCACGCTGATCGTCTCCGCCGCCGTGGTGGGCGTGCTGGTGCTGGCCGCCGTCATCGGCGTGATCGCCGCGAATTCGGGCGGCAAGGGCGAGAAGGCGAGCGGGTCGGGGCCCGTCGTCGCGCCGTCCGGTGCGACCGGCAAGGACAGCCTGGCCATCCAGGTGGGTGCGGACGACGCCCCGTCCACGCTCACGATCTGGGAGGACTTCCGCTGCCCGGTCTGCGCCCAGTTCGAGAACGCGTTCCGGGACACGATCCACCAGCTGGAGAGCAGCGGACAGCTGAAGGTCGAGTACCACCTGGCCACGATCATCGACGGCAATCTCGGCGGCAGCGGCTCGCTGGATGCGGCCAATGCGGCGGCCTGCGCGCAGAGCGTCGGCAAGTTCTCCGCGTACCACGACGTCCTCTACCGTAACCAGCCGCCGGAGACCGACGACGCCTTCGGCAAGAGCAGCAAGCTGATCGAGCTGGCAGGCAGGGTCGAAGGCCTCGACACCCCCGCCTTCCGCAGCTGCGTGGAGGACGGCACGCACAACACCTGGGTCCAGAAGTCCAACACCGCGTTCCAGAACGGCGGCTTCCAGGGCACGCCGACCGCGCTGCTCAACGGCGAATCGATCTTCCCGAAGAAGGGGAGCGAACCGATCACCGTGGCAAACCTGAAGAAGTGGGTCGCCGAGGCGAACAAGGGGAAGCAGCCGGCGAAGGCCACCCCGGCGCCGACCGGTTCCTGACCCGGACCAGGGCCTGCCGGGGCGGGGATCCGACGACCGGCTCGTTACCCAGACGTTGTCGGGCGGGTTGCCGTACGTCCCGCCCGGCAGGGTAGCGTCGACCTTGCCATGGACCTTGCCTACATTCCCAGCCCGTCGACCGGCGTGATCGATCTCGGACCGATCCCGCTCCGCGGCTACGCGTTCTGCATCATCATCGGTGTGTTTGTCGCCGTCTGGTTCGGCAACAAGCGCTGGATCGCCCGGGGCGGCAGAGCCGGCACAGTGGCCGACATCGCCGTCTGGGCCGTGCCCTTCGGCCTCGTCGGAGGCCGGCTCTACCACGTCATCACCGACTACCAGCTGTACTTCAGCGACGGCGAGAACTGGGTCGACGCCTTCAAGATCTGGCAGGGCGGTCTCGGCATCTGGGGTGCGATCGCGCTCGGCGCGGTCGGTGCCTGGATCGGCTGCCGCCGCCGCGGGATCCCGCTGCCCGCCTGGGCCGACGCGCTCGCCCCCGGTATCGCCTTCGCCCAGGCGATCGGCCGCTGGGGCAACTGGTTCAACCAGGAGCTGTACGGCAAGCCGACAGATCTGCCGTGGGCCCTGAAGATCAGCGAAGGCCCCAACCGGGTCGCGGGCACGTACCACCCCACGTTCCTGTACGAGTCGCTTTGGTGCGTGGGCGTCGCGCTGCTGGTGATCTGGGCGGACCGCCGCTTCAAGCTCGGACACGGGCGGGCGTTCGCGCTGTACGTCGCGGCGTACTGCACCGGGCGGGCGTGGATCGAGTACATGCGGGTCGACGAGGCCCACCACATTCTGGGCCTGCGCCTGAATGTGTGGACCGCGGTGATCGTCTTCGTCCTGGCGGTGACGTACATCGTGATCTCGGCGAAGGTGCGGCCGGGGCGCGAGGAGGTCGTCGAGCCGGGGGCCGCGGAGGCGGCCGAGGCGGCCGAGGGCGTGGAGGATGCGGACGAGGGCGCGGACTCGGGCTCGGAAGCGGACAGTGACGACGAGGCTCGGGCGCCGGGGAAGAACGGCACCGCAGAGGCGGCGAAGAACGGCTGACGCCACCCACTTGTACGAGGGGCCCGAACCGGACGGTTCGGGCCCCTCGCCGTTCCCCCACCGGGGGCTCCGCTCCCCAACCCCCACTCCTCAATCGCCGGAGGGGCTCGATCGAGTGAATTTGCCCTCGCCCCGATCGCCGGAGGCGCTGGAGTCTCCGTCGTCAGCTCACCCGTTCTGCGAGCGCAAGCGTCCGACGGGCCGCTGCCACTACCGCCGCGTCCACGAAACGGCCGTCCGGCAGTGCCAGTGCTCCTGCCTCCGTGAGGGCTGCCGCCACGATTTCCTGGGCCGAGTCGATCTCCTCCGAAGTGGGCCGGAACGCCCGCTCGATCACCGGTAGCTGCCGGGGGTGGATCGCCGCCCGGCCGATGAACCCCAGCGCGCGGCCGTGTGCGCAGGAGTGCCGCAGGCCGTCCAGGTCCCGCACGTCCGGGAACACCGACTGGGTCGGCGGGGCGAGGCCGGCCGCGCGGGCGGCGACCACCACCCGGCTGCGTGACCAGTCGAGGCCCCGGTCGTCCCGCACCCCCAGATCGGCCCGGAGATCGGCCTCGCCGAGGGCGATCGAGCGGACCTGGGGGTGGGAGGCCGCGACCGTGTACGCGTGCTCGATGCCGAGCGCCGACTCCAGCAGCGGACAGAGCGCCACGCCGGGTGCGAGCGCCGCGATGTGGTGGACGGTCGCGGCATGTGTGATCTTCGGCAGGCGCAGTTCGGCGAGGCCCGGCAGTCCGGCCAGGGCCAGGACGTCGGCCTCTGTGTGGACCCGGACATGCACCGGCGCGGCCGTGCCGGCGGCCGGTTCGGTGAGGAGTTCGGCGGTGGCTGACCGGGCGTACTCCTTGCGGTCCGGTGCGACCGCGTCCTCCAGGTCGACGATCACCACGTCCGCGCCCGAGTCGCGTGCCTTGCGCACCACGTCCGGCCGGTCCCCGGGAACGTACAGCCACGTCAGATGCACCTCTTCGGCCGCGGTCACAGGACGCCTTCCGCCCGTAGCGCGGCAATGTCCGGTCCTGACAGGCCGAGCCCGGTCAGGATCTCCTCGGTGTCCGCGCCGTGCGGACGGCCCGCCCAGCGGATCGAGCCCGGGGTCCGGGAGAGCCGGAAGAGGACGTTCTGCATCCGGAGCGGGCCCAGTTCGGGGTCGGGGACCTCGGCGACGGAGCCCAGGGCCCGGTACTGCGGATCCTCCATCACGTCCCGGATGTCGTGAATGGGGGCGATGGCCGCCTCCGCCTTCTCGAACGCGGAGATCGCGTCGTCACGGGTGTGCCGGGCCATCCAGGTGCCGACCGCCTCGTCGAGTTCGTCGGAGTGTTCGGCGCGCGTGGTGCCGGAGGCGAACCACGGCTCGTCGATCAGCTCCGCCCGGCCGACCAGACGCATCACGCGTTCGGCGACGGACTGGGCGGAGGTGGAGACGGCGACCCACTGGCCGTCGGACGTGCGGTACGTATTGCGCGGGGCGTTGTTGCGCGAGCGGTTGCCGGTGCGTTCCTGGACATAGCCGAGCTGGTCGTACCAGAGCGGCTGCGGGCCGAGCACGGTGAGGATCGGCTCGATGATCGCCAGGTCGACGACCTGGCCCTCCCCGGTGCGGTCCCGCCCGGCCAGCGCCGCCATCACGGCGTACGCGGTGGCGAGTGCCGCGATCGAGTCGGCGAGACCGAAGGGAGGCAGGGTAGGCGGCCCGTCCGGCTCGCCGGTGATCGCGGCGAAACCGCTCATGGCCTCGGCGAGTGTGCCGAAACCGGGGCGGCTCGCGTACGGGCCGAACTGGCCGAAGCCGGTGACGCGGGTCAGCACCAGGCGCGGGTTGACGGCGCTCAACTCCTCCCAGCCGATGCCCCACCGCTCCAGCGTCCCCGGCCGGAAGTTCTCGATGATCACATCGCTGGAGGCGGCCAGCCGGAGGAGGACGTCGCGCCCGCCGGGAGTGGAGAGGTCGAGGGTGAGATTGCGTTTGTTGCGGCCGAGCAGCTTCCACCACAGGCCGATGCCGTCCTTCGTCGGGCCGTGGCCACGCGACGGGTCGGGCTTGCGCGGATGCTCGACCTTGACCACCTCGGCGCCGAAGTCGCCGAGCATGGTGGCCGCGAGAGGGCCCGCGAAGAGCGTGGCGAGGTCGAGGACCCGCAGACCGGCGAGGGGTGCTTCCGTGGGCGCGGTCATGCGGCGTCGATCTCGCTGCGGTACGGCATGGAGGTCGAGGCGCCAGGCTTCTGTACGCAGAGCGCCGCGGCGATCGACGCCCAGGCCAGGGCCTCCGGTACGGCCCGCCCTTCGCCGAGGGCCACGGCGAGCGCCCCGACGAAGGTGTCCCCGGCAGCGGTGGTGTCGACGGCGGTCACCTCCGGGGCGGGGAAGTGGATCGTTTCGCTGCCCCGGGCCGCGTACAGACAGCCCTTCGAACCGAGGGTGATGACGACCTCGGGGACGTGTCGGAGCAGGATCTCTGCCGCCGCGTGGGGTTCGGTCTTCCCGGAGAGTGCGGCCGCCTCGTGCTCATTGGGGATCAACAGGTCGACGTTGCCGAAGAGCTCGTCCGGCAGGGGTTGTACGGGGGAGGGGGTGAGGATCGTCCGTACGCCCTGCGCGTGGGCCATCCGGGCCCCTTCGACCACGGCCGACAGGGGCAGTTCCAGCTGGAGGAGCAGCAGATCGGCTTCCGCGATGGCGGCCATCTCGCCGGGGCCGAGCGTGTGGACGGTGCCATTGGCGCCGGGGATCACCACGATGGCGTTGCCGCCCGTGTCGTCGACGACGATGTGCGCCGTGCCGCTGGGGCCCTCGGCGGTGTGCAGCAGATCGGTTTCGACGCCCGCGTGCTCCAGTTCGGCCCGGAGCCGTGTGCCGTACGCGTCGTCGCCGACCGCGCCGATCATCAGCACGTCGCCACCCGCGCGGGCGGCGGCGATGGCCTGGTTGGCGCCCTTGCCGCCGGGGATGGTGCGGAACTCCGTTCCGGTGACGGTCTCCCCGCGCTCCGGGGCCCGTGCGACATAGGCGACAAGGTCCATATTGGTGCTGCCGAGCACCGCGATGGCGGTCATGGGCGGAGTGCCTCCTGGTAGGTCAGTTCAGCGAGTGCGTCGAAGCCGACGGAGTCGAAACCCGGGACGGATGTGGCGAGACGGTTCTTGAGCGGGGTGGTCCACCGGACGGGCAGCGCGTCGGGCCGGCCGGCCAGCAGACCGGCCAGCGAGCCGGCGGTCGCACCGTTCGAGTCCGTGTCCCAACCACCTGAGACCGCACGGCAGATGGAGCCGGAGAAGTCGCCGTCCGCGTGCGTGAGAGCGGCGGCGAGCAGCGCGGCGTTGGGCAGTACATGGACCCAGTGGTACGCGCCGAACGCGGCGTGCAGCCGGTCGGTGACGGCGTCGAAGTCCGGCTCCCCGCGGGCCGCGTCGATCCCGGTGCGGACAGCGTGCGCGAACCGGGAGCGCGGCGGTACGACGCGCAGCCCGGTCGCGAGGCAGCCGTGCACATCGGTCTCCCCGCCGGCCGCCTCGGCGAGCGCGGCAGCGGTGAACATCGCCCCGTACACGCCGTTGCCGGTGTGGGTGAGGACCGCGTCCCGGTGGGCCTGCTCGGCGGCGGCAGCGGGGTCGCCGGGGTGTGTCCAGCCGTGCACATCGGCGCGGATCTGGGCGCCGATCCACTCCCGGAACGGGTTGCGGTGCCGGGCGGTGTCCGGCGGCTCGATGCCGTCGAGCAGATTGCGGTACGCCACCCGCTCGGCGGTGAAGGTCCGGCCGGCGGGCAGTTCGTCGAGCCAGAGCCGGGCGAGATCGGCGGTGGAGAAGGACGGTCCGTAGCGCTGGATCAACAGCAGGGTGAGAAGTGGGTAGTTGAGATCGTCGTCCTCCGGCATCCCGTCGATGTTCTCGGCGAGCGAGGTGGCGGCGGAGCGGCGGTTCCAGGGGTACGCGGCGGTCAGCTCGGCGGGCAGGCCCCTGGCGGTGAACCAGGTGGTGAGCGGCCAGTTCCCGGTGGCGCGGGCCAGTGCGCGGATTCCCGCGAGAGGCAGTTTCTCGACGGGCTTGCCGAGCAGGCAGCCGGCGGCGCGGCCCAGCCAGGCCGCCTCCAGCCGGGCCTTGCCGACCGTTGGAAGCTCCGCGCGCGGAGCCGGCCAGTGCGGGCAGGCCGACCGGATCGCGGCCAGATCCGTCGGCTCGTCGACGGCCGCCGTGGAGTCGAGCTGCGCGAGTTCGTCGAGCAGCCGCTCGGCGAGCGCGCGGAGTGCGGGCGGCGCGGGGGGTGTCGACGCGCCCGCGCGCTCCGGGGCGGGGCCGCCGCCCGCCGCGTACCAGCGGCGTTCGATGTCCCGCACGTCCCGGCCGTCCTCGGCCGCCTGGCGCAGTTCGTGCCCGATCAGATCCTCCGGCTGCACCCAGGTGACCCGCACGGTCACGGCGTACCCGCCAGCGTCGCGAACGCCGCCTCGTGCGTACGTCGCCGGGCGGTGTCCCGTACGAACACCTCGCGGGCGACGTCCGTCAGTGTCCGCGCCGGTGCGTGCAGGTCGAGGCGGCTGGCCTCGGCGACCGTTTTCACCCAGGCGGCGGGGATCGCCGCCTCGCCGTGCAGCGCGCCGGCGACCGCACCGCTCATCGTGGCGATCGAGTCGCAGTCCCGGCCGTAGTTGACCGAGCCGAGCACCGCGTGCCGGTAGTCGCCGTCCGCGACGAGCAGCATCCCGAGGGCGATCGGCAGCTCCTCGACGGAGTGCAGCCGGGACGGGCGGCGGGCGCCGAGGGAGGGTGCGCGGTAGTCGGGCCCGACGGTGTCGAAGGGGGCGACGGCGGTACGCAGCGGCGTCAGTGCCGTCTCGAAGTCCCGGTAGCGTACGGCCACTTCGCAGACCGCTTCGATGGCGGCCCGGGTCCCGTCCTTGGCGAGCGACAGACAGGCGTCGACGACGGTGGCGGGCGTCGCATCCGGCGCACAGGCGGCGGCGACGGCCGCCGCGAAGACTCCGGCGGCCTCCCTCCCGTACGACGACTGATGGGCGCCCGCGACATCCAGCGCCTCGGCGTACGCGGCTTGCGGATGGGCAGCGTTGACCAGGCCGACCGGCGCCATGTACATCGCCGCCCCGCAGTTCACGATGTTCCCGGAGCCCGCCTCGCGCGGATCGACATGGCCGTAGTGCAGCCGGGCGACGATCCATTTCTCGGCGAGGAAGATCCGCTGCAGCGGCAGCGCCTCGGCCTCCAGCTCCGGGATCCAGCGGGGGATCGAGATCAGCTCCGGTACGAGATGGTCGGCGACGCAGTACGCGTCGAGATGGTCCCGTACGGTGCCGTACACCCGTACCAGCGCATGGGTCATCAACGTGTCGTCGGTGACGTGGCCGTCGCCCTTGTGGTACGGGGCGATGGGGCGGGCGGTGCGCCAGTCCTCGCCGTCCCACGGGCCTACGATGCCGGTGATCCGGCCGCCGTGGCGCTCGACGATCTGCTCGGGGGGCCGGCCCTCGACCGGCCCCCCGAGCGCGTCGCCGACGGCGGCGCCGACGAGGGCGCCGGTGATCCGGTCATCGAGACCGAGCGCGGTGGGTGTTTTGTTCTGAATCGGCGTCATGCCGGAATTGTCCACCCGAAGAGGCCGGTTCCGTGTCTGTCAGCAGCCCGGCGAGTTCGATGAGATCGGTGCCCGCGAGACGGGGCAGCGCGCATCCCGCGAGCGTGCGGCAGGCCTCGCGCCAGCCGTCCGGGACGGCGGCGATGCCGCCGAGCGCACCGGTCAGCGCGCCGGCCAGGGCGGGCGCCGAGTCCGCGACCCGTGACAGGCAGGCCGCCGCGGGAACGGCCTGGGCGATCTCGCCGCGGGCCGCGGTGGTCAGAGCCAGGGCGACCGGTACGGTCTCGGCCGCGGCGATCCCGTAGCTGTAGACATGGTCGACGATCTGATGCTCCAGCACGGGTACGAGCGCGAAGGCGCCGGCTGCCTCGCCGACGAAGTCGCGGGCGATCCGGACGGCGTGAGCGGCGTTGCGGGCGATCTCGGTGCCCTCGGGAAGCTGGACGAGCGCGGCGTTCACCGCGGTGTCGACATCGGCTCCGCCCAGTGCCTCGGCGATCGCGGCGGCCATCGCACGGGCGCCGTGCACACCGTCGCCGTCCTGGGTGTATCGGGCATCGAACTCGGCGAGTTCGGCGGCGGCCCAGGGCCGGCCGGGGTGGACGACCGCCAGCACGGCAGCCCTTACACAGGCCGCGTCGTCGAAGTAATGCGGGTTGTCGTGGCCGGTGGCGGGCGGCCGCAGCCCGGCGGCGAGATTGCCGAGCCCGGCCCGGACCGAGATCCGGGCGCGCAGCGGGAGAACCGCCGACTCGACCTCGGGCGCCCGTGCGGCGGCCGCGGCGACCTCGGCGGCCAGTGCGTTCCACGCGACATCGATGGCGGCCCGCATCCGGCGGTCGGGGGAGAGACCGTGCAGCGGACCGGCCGCCGAAGCCAGCACGGTCCCGGCGGCGAACGCGGCCCACTCGGCGTCGTCGGAGGGACCGAGCCGCAGTGGCTCGGGCGGCTGGTTGAGTGCGATGGGCACGGGGAGGGTGGTGGTGGCGTTCTGCTCGGCGAAGGTGTCGAGCTCCCGGGTGAGCCGACGCGTCCATTCGGGCATCCGGGCCGCCCGGTGACGCGCCGCCGGCCACCCGGCGGCATCCCCCGAGGCCAGTCCGAGCAGCAGCCCCTCGATCCTGGCCCGGCGCCCCGGCAGGGGCCGGTTCAGCGGCTGGTTCAGGGGTGGGGTGGAACGATTCTCCGGGCGGGGCTCGGTGTCCCGCGCGGTGGTCATGACACCACCGCCGCGGGTCCGTCCGCGGCGGACGGACCCGACGGCCCGTCGGCGGGGGCGGCGGTCTGCCGGGCCGGGGCGGCCGGGGGGCGGGTGCCGGCGGGGGTGCCGCCGGCCTCGCGGGGTCTGCCGGCTGCGCCGGCTGTGCCGGTCCCGCTGCCCCTGCCGTTCCCGCAGCTCCCCGTGCCGTCCGGCTCGTCCGTCTCGTCCGGTGTGAGCAACTCCGCGATGTCCAGGACGTGGTGGCCCCGCATCGACGGCAGGCAGCTGCCTCGGACCGGCCCGATCGCCCGCCCCCAGTTCCGGGGGATCGCGGATACCCCGCCCAGCGCGCCGGCCAGGGCGCCCGCCACCGCTGCCGTGGTGTCCGCGTCGCGGCCCATGTTGACCGCCGTCAGCACCGCCGTACGGAAGTCGCCGCGCGCCGCCGCGAACGCGCCGAACGCCAGGCCCACCGCCTCCGGTGCCAGGTCCGTCCACGGATAGCCGCCCACCACCACCGCGGAGCGCACCGCGCGTTCCCTCGTGAGGCGGTCGGGGTGCCTGTGCTGGGCGGCCGTCACCGCCCGCCGCAGCGAGCGCGCGGTCCAGGAGTCCATCGGTACGACGGACAGGGCGGCCGCGATCACGGACGTGACCCCCGCTCCCGCCATCGCGGCGGCCACCCCGGCCGCCACCGCCTGGCCGCCGTAGATGCCCTCCCCGTCGTGGCTGACCTGCCCGTCGATCGCGACCAGGCGGGCGGCCTCCGCGGGCCGGCCTGCCGCGAAGACCCCGAACGGGGCCGCGCGCATCGCGAGTCCGTCGCTCCAGGCGTGCCTGTGCTGGGCGGAGATCGGGGCGGCGAGGCCGCGGCGCAGGTTCTCCAGGGTGCCGCGCTCGCTGAACCCGGCGCCGCGGAACGGCCCCTCGTCCAGGTCGGCGATCCACAGATGCCAGGCCCGCTCGACATGGGTGACGGTCAGCGCCGAGCCGTGCCGGGCCAGCAGCAGCCCGGAGAAGATCGCGTACTCCGTGTCGTCGGTACCGGCCGGGTCGTCGCTGACGAAGCCTTCGATCCGGCCCCAGCGGCGGCGGATCTCGGAGGGTCGCAGGTTCTCCGCGGGTGCGCCCAGCGCATCGCCCACGGCAAGGCCGAGGAGCGCACCCCTGGCCCGGTCGGCCCGGTCGGGGCGGCCGGGACCGTCGGCGTGGCTCGCGTCGAGCGCGTCGAGACGGTGCGCGTCGTGCCGGGCTGCCTCCGCCATGCCCCCGCCGGTGCGCGGTTCTGCCGGATTGCCTGCAATCAACTCCATCGCGTCGACCCTTCGCTCGTACCGAGCCAGTTCTCGTACCTGTCCGATCTGTGCCACGCGGAGCACCGACAGAGGCCGATAAACGCAACAAAAGGGCCACTCGGATGACGGGATCCCCTTCGTAAGGCAGGCCGTACTTACCTGGTCAGAGGGCAGGTAAGTACGGCCTGGCTTGCTGGCGGCAGATTCCTTTCGTGCGTACTTTCGGAGGTGTTGAGCGGGGGTGGGGCGAGCAGAACCCGCTGCCGGAGAAGGGGAGAGCTGTGGCCATCATCGAGACCGACGCCGTACTGCACGAGGCGCACCGCGATAACCACACCCACCGTGATGTGAACGGCGGCTGGCTGCGTCCGGCGGTCTTCGGTGCGATGGACGGGCTGGTCTCGAACCTGGCGCTGATGACCGGCGTCGCGGGTGGCTCGGTCTCCCAGCAGACGCTCGTGATCACCGGTCTGGCGGGACTGGCCGCCGGTGCGTTCTCCATGGCGGCCGGCGAATACACCTCCGTGGCCTCGCAGCGCGAGCTCGTCGAGGCCGAACTCGACGTCGAGCGGCGCGAGTTGCGCAAGCACCCGACAGACGAGATGGAAGAGCTCGCCGCACTCTACGAGTCCCGCGGCGTCGAGCCCGGGCTCGCCCGCGAGGTCGCCCGGCAGTTGTCCCGCGACCCCGAGCAGGCCCTGGAGATACACGCCCGCGAGGAGCTGGGCATCGACCCGGGCGATCTGCCGTCGCCGCTCGTCGCCGCCGTCTCGTCGTTCGGCGCCTTCGCGATGGGCGCGCTGCTGCCCGTACTGCCGTATCTGCTCGGTGCGAGCGCGATGTGGCCTGCGGTGCTGCTCGCGCTGGTCGGCCTCTTCGGCTGCGGGGCGGTGGTGGCGAGGGTGACGGCCCGCAGCTGGTGGTTCAGCGGGCTGCGGCAGCTGGTGCTCGGCGGCACGGCCGCTGCGATCACGTACGGCCTGGGTACCCTGTTCGGCGTGGCCGTCGGCGGCTGACCGCGCCCGCGCCGCCCGCGCAATGCGCCTGCAAGCAATCTGCCTGCAATCCGTGTGACGTACGTCTTGGGTTCCGCCCCTGGGCGGAACCACCCCGACGGACGTAAAATGAGTCTCTATACAAGGCTCCACATAAGTAGCCGTTACTCGGCGGTTTCGTTTCCTTTACCACTGGGCATGAGCCGTAGACACCGCAGGCAACGACGCCTGCTCTCTGTGGTCCCCCGGGCGCCGATCCTCCGACTGCGACCCGCTCCACCGCTCCGCGCGGTGTCCGCATGTTGGAACGGACTATCCGCTTCTTGAGAAGCGGCCCATCATGTAACCTGCACGAAATTTCGCAGAGGGCCAACGTCGTCCCTCGGCACTGCATATGCCACGACGACGACGGGAGAGCCAATGCGTTCCGACGCCTGGTCGCCCATGGACGGTCGCCCCGCCCAGCAGGGGATGTACGACCCCCGTAACGAGCACGACGCCTGTGGTGTCGGGTTCGTGGCCACTCTTACCGGTGTGGCCAGCCATGAGCTGGTCGAGCAGGCGCTGACCGTACTGCGCAACCTCGAGCACCGCGGTGCAACCGGATCCGAGCCCGACTCGGGCGACGGCGCCGGAATCCTGCTCCAGGTACCGGACGTCTTCCTCCGCGCGGAGGTCCCCTTCGACCTCCCGGAGGCCGGTGGCTACGCCGTCGGAATCGCCTTCCTGCCCTCGGACGAGTCCACCGAGGCCGTCCAGAAGCTGGAGAAGATCGCCGCCGAGGAGGGCCTGAAGGTCCTCGGCTGGCGTGAGGTCCCGGTCAGTCCCGGCCTCCTCGGCAGCGGTGCCCGCGCCACCATGCCCGAGTTCCGCCAGCTCTTCGTCGCGGACGGCGAGAGCGCCGGCATCGCGCTCGACCGCAAGGCCTTCGTGCTGCGCAAGCGCGCCGAGCGTGAGGCCGGGGTGTACTTCCCCTCGCTCTCCGCCCGCACGATCGTCTACAAGGGCATGCTCACCACCGGGCAGCTGGAGCCGTTCTTCCCCGACCTCTCCGACCGCCGTCTCGCCACCACGGTCGCGCTGGTCCACTCGCGCTTCTCCACGAACACGTTCCCGAGCTGGCCGCTCGCCCACCCGTACCGCTTCGTCGCGCACAACGGCGAGATCAACACGGTCAAGGGCAACCGCAACTGGATGAAGGCCCGCGAGTCCCAGCTCGCGTCGAGCCTCTTCGGTACGGAGCAGCTGGACCGGATCTTCCCCGTCTGCACCCCGGACGCCTCCGACTCCGCCTCCTTCGACGAGGTCCTGGAGCTGCTCCACCTCGGCGGCCGCTCGCTGCCGCACTCGGTGCTGATGATGGTCCCCGAGGCGTGGGAGAACCACGACTCGATGGACCCGGCCCGGCGCGCCTTCTACCAGTACCACTCCACGATGATGGAGCCCTGGGACGGCCCGGCCTGCGTCACCTTCACCGACGGCACCCAGGTCGGCGCGGTCCTCGACCGCAACGGTCTGCGCCCGGGCCGTTACTGGGTCACCGACGACGGCCTCGTCGTCCTCTCCTCCGAGGTCGGTGTCCTGGACATCGCCCCCGCGAAGGTCGTCCGCAAGGGCCGCCTCCAGCCCGGCAAGATGTTCCTCGTCGACACCGCCGAGGGCCGCATCATCGAGGACGACGAGATCAAGGCGGGCCTCGCCGCCGAGCAGCCGTACCAGGAGTGGCTGGAGACCGGCGAGATCGAGCTGGAGGATCTCCCCGAGCGCGAGCACATCGTGCACACGCACGCCTCGGTCACCCGCCGCCAGCAGACCTTCGGCTACACCGAGGAAGAGCTCCGTGTCATCCTCGCGCCGATGGCCCGCACCGCCGGCGAGCCGCTCGGCTCCATGGGCACGGACTCGCCGATCGCGGCCCTCTCCGAGCGCCCCCGGCTGCTCTTCGACTACTTCACCCAGCTGTTCGCGCAGGTCACCAACCCGCCGCTGGACGCCATCCGCGAGGAGCTCGTCACCTCGCTGCGCTCCACGCTCGGTCCGCAGGGCAACCTGCTGGAGCCGACCGCCGCGTCGTGCCGCAGCGTCACACTGCCGTTCCCGGTGATCGACAACGACGAGCTGGCCAAGCTGATACACATCAATGCCGACGGCGACATGCCGGGCATGAAGGCCGCCACGCTCTCCGGTCTCTACCGGGTCAGCGGCAGCGGTGAGGCCCTCGCCGCCCGGATCGAGCAGATCTGTACCGAGGTCGACGCCGCCATAGAGGACGGCGCCCGCCTGATCGTCCTGTCCGACCGGCACTCCGACGCCGAGCACGCGCCGATCCCGTCGCTGCTGCTCACCTCGGCCGTCCACCACCACCTCATCCGTACCAAGCAGCGCACCCAGGTGGGTCTGCTGGTCGAGGCCGGGGACGTCCGCGAGGTCCATCACGTCGCGCTGCTGATCGGTTACGGCGCCGCCGCGGTCAACCCGTACCTGGCGATGGAGTCCGTCGAGGACCTGGTCCGGGCCGGCACGTTCATCGAGGGCATCGAGCCCGAGCAGGCCATCCGGAACCTGATCTACGCGCTCGGCAAGGGCGTCCTGAAGGTCATGTCCAAGATGGGCATCTCGACCGTCGCCTCCTACCGCGGCGCCCAGGTCTTCGAGGCCGTCGGCCTCGACGAGGCCTTCGTCTCGAAGTACTTCAACGGCACCGCGACCAAGATCGGCGGCGCCGGACTCGACGTCGTCGCCAAGGAGGTCGCCGCCCGGCACGCCAAGGGCTACCCCGCCTCCGGCATCTCCGCCTCGCACCGCGCTCTGGAGATCGGCGGCGAGTACCAGTGGCGCCGCGAGGGCGAGCCGCACCTGTTCGACCCGGAGACGGTCTTCCGCCTCCAGCACGCCACCCGCAACCGCCGGTACGACATCTTCAAGAAGTACACGGACCGGGTGAACGAGCAGTCCGAGCGCCTGATGACGCTCCGCGGCCTGTTCGGCTTCAAGTCGGACCGCGAGGCGATCCCGGTCGACGAGGTCGAGTCCGTCTCCGACATCGTCAAGCGGTTCTCCACCGGCGCCATGTCGTACGGCTCGATCTCCCGCGAGGCGCACGAGACGCTCGCTATCGCCATGAACCAGCTGGGCGGCAAGTCCAACACCGGTGAGGGCGGCGAGGACGCTGACCGGCTCCACGACCCGGCGCGCCGCTCGGCCATCAAGCAGGTCGCCTCCGGCCGCTTCGGTGTGACCAGCGAGTACCTGGTCAACGCGGACGACATCCAGATCAAGATGGCGCAGGGCGCCAAGCCCGGCGAGGGCGGCCAGCTGCCCGGCCACAAGGTCTACCCGTGGGTCGCCAAGACCCGGCACTCCACCCCGGGTGTCGGTCTGATCTCCCCGCCGCCGCACCACGACATCTACTCCATCGAGGACCTGGCTCAGCTGATCCACGACCTCAAGAACGCCAACCCGGCGGCCCGCATCCACGTGAAGCTGGTCTCCGAGGTCGGCGTCGGCACGGTCGCCGCGGGTGTCTCCAAGGCGCACGCGGACGTCGTCCTGATCTCCGGCCACGACGGCGGAACGGGCGCCTCGCCGCTCACCTCGCTGAAGCACGCGGGCGGCCCCTGGGAGCTGGGTCTCGCCGAGACCCAGCAGACCCTGCTGCTCAACGGCCTGCGCGACCGCATCGTCGTGCAGACCGACGGCCAGCTGAAGACCGGCCGCGACGTCGTCATCGCCGCGCTGCTGGGCGCCGAGGAGTTCGGTTTCGCGACCGCGCCGCTCGTCGTCTCCGGCTGCGTCATGATGCGGGTCTGTCACCTCGACACCTGCCCGGTCGGCATCGCCACCCAGAACCCGGTCCTGCGCGACCGGTTCTCCGGCAAGGCCGAGTACGTCGTCAACTTCTTCGAGTTCATCGCCCAGGAAGTCCGCGAGCTCCTCGCCGAGCTCGGCTTCCGTACGATCGAAGAGGCCGTCGGCCACGCCGAGCTGCTGGAAACCGACCGTGCGGTCACGCACTGGAAGGCGCAGGGCCTCGACCTGGAGCCCCTGTTCTACGTCCCGGAGCTGCCCGAGGGCGCGGCCCGCCACCAGCAGATCGAGCAGGACCACGGTCTCGCCAAGGCCCTCGACAAGGAGCTGATCAAGCTCGCCGCCGACGCCCTGAACGCGGACAGGGCCGAGGACGCCCAGCCGGTCCGGGCCCAGATCGCGATCCGGAACATCAACCGGACCGTCGGCACCATGCTGGGTCACGAGGTGACGAAGAAGTTCGGCGGTGCCGGGCTGCCTCAGGACACCATCGACATCACCTTCACCGGCTCCGCCGGCCAGTCGTTCGGCGCGTTCGTGCCGAGCGGTGTGACGCTGCGCCTGGAGGGCGACGCCAACGACTACGTCGGCAAGGGCCTCTCCGGCGGCCGCGTCATCGTCCGCCCGGACCGCGGCGCCGACCACCTCGCCGAGTACTCCACCATCGCGGGCAACACCATCGCCTACGGCGCGACCGGCGGCGAACTGTTCCTGCGCGGCCGCACCGGTGAGCGGTTCTGCGTCCGTAACTCCGGCGCGACCGTCGTCTCGGAAGGCGTGGGCGACCACGGCTGCGAGTACATGACCGGTGGTCACGCCGTCGTCCTCGGCGAGACCGGACGCAACTTCGCCGCCGGTATGTCGGGCGGTGTCGCGTACGTCGTCGACCTGGACCGCGACAACGTCAACGTCGGCAACCTCGGTGCGATCGAGGAACTCTCCGACACCGACAAGCAGTGGCTGCACGACGTCGTGCGCCGCCACCAGGAGGAGACGGGCTCCACCGTCGCCGAGAAGCTGCTTGCCGAGTGGGACACCGCGGTGGCCCGTTTCAGCAAGATCATCCCGTCCACCTACAAGGCAGTGCTCGCCGCCAAGGACGCCGCTGAGCTCGCCGGTCTCTCCGAGCAGGAGACCACCGAGAAGATGATGGAGGCGGCGACCAATGGCTGACCCCAAGGGCTTCCTGACCACCGGGCGCGAGGCCGCCAAGACCCGTCCCGTGGGCGAGCGCGTCAAGGACTGGAACGAGGTCTACGTTCCGGGCTCGCTGCTCCCGATCATCAGCAAGCAGGCCGGCCGCTGCATGGACTGCGGCATCCCGTTCTGCCACAACGGCTGTCCGCTGGGGAACCTCATCCCCGAGTGGAACGACTACGCCTACCGCGAGGACTGGACGGCCGCGTCCGAGCGCCTGCACGCGACGAACAACTTCCCGGAGTTCACGGGCCGCCTGTGCCCCGCTCCGTGCGAGTCGGCGTGCGTCCTCGGCATCAACCAGCCGGCCGTCACCATCAAGAACGTCGAAGTCTCGATCATCGACAAGGCGTGGGACAGCGGCGACGTCACCCCGCAGCCGCCCGAGCGCCTGTCCGGCAAGACCGTGGCGGTCATCGGCTCGGGCCCGGCGGGTCTCGCCGCCGCCCAGCAGCTGACCCGGGCCGGTCACACGGTCGCCGTCTATGAGCGTGCGGACCGCATCGGAGGCCTTCTCCGGTACGGCATCCCCGAGTTCAAGATGGAGAAGTCGCACATCAACCGCCGCATCGAGCAGATGCGCGCGGAAGGCACCAAGTTCCGTACGGAGGTGGAGATCGGCAAGGACCTCGATGCCGCCAAGCTCCGCCGCCGGTACGACGCGGTCGTCATCGCCGCCGGTGCCACCGTCTCCCGCGACCTGCCCGTCCCGGGCCGTGAGCTGAACGGCGTGCACTTCGCGATGGAGTACCTGCCGCTCGCCAACAAGGTGCAGGAGGGCGACCTGACGGTCTCCCCGATCTCCGCCGAGGGCAAGCACGTCGTCGTCATCGGCGGCGGCGACACCGGCGCCGACTGCGTCGGTACCGCCCACCGGCAGGGCGCGGCCTCCGTCACCCAGCTGGAGATCATGCCGAGGCCGGGCGAGGAGCGGAACGCCAACCAGCCCTGGCCGACCTTCCCGATGCTGTACAAGGTCACCTCGGCGCACGAGGAGGGCGGCGAGCGGGTCTACGCCGTCTCCACCACCCACTTCGAGGGCGACGAGGACGGCAACGTCCAGGCGCTGCACCTCGTCGAGGTGGAGTTCAAGGACGGCAAGCTGGAGCAGAAGCCCGGCACCGAGCGGCGGATCCCGGCGCAGCTGGTCACGCTCGCCATGGGCTTCACCGGTACCGACCAGTCCAACGGTCTCGTCCAGCAGTTCGGTGTGGAGCTCGACGAGCGCGGTAATGTCGCGCGCGACGCGGACTACGCCACCGACGTCGAAGGTGTCTTCGTCGCCGGTGACGCGGGCCGCGGCCAGTCCCTCATCGTGTGGGCCATCGCCGAGGGCCGCTCCGCGGCGCGCGGTGTGGACCGCTTCCTGACCGGGGCCAGCGCACTGCCGGCCCCGATCCGCCCGACGGACCGTTCCCTCACGGTCTGAGCACCAGCACCACCACCAACAGACGTCCCGTACAACGGCGTACGGAACTGAACGCGGCGCCTGCCCGTCCCCGACCGGACGATTCGGCAGGCGCCGTGGCGCGTCCGGGGACGCCCCGTACCCGCCGGCCGGACAGCTCAGGCCACTGCTCCACCGGTCAGCTGTGATGTCTTGAGCGCCACCAGGGCGACCAGCAGCACGAACAGCACCGCACACCCGGCGATCTGCACGGCGGTACGGCGCTTCGCCGGAGCGTAGGCGAGCACGGCCATGACGATGCCGCCCGTGAGAAGGCCGCCCAGATGCCCCTGCCACGAGGTGAACCCTGCGGAGATCAGCATCCAGATCAGGAACCCGGCCAGGAACCGGTTGACCGCCTGCATGTCCCTTCCGAGCCGCCGGTTGATGACGTAGAAAGCCGCCGCGAGCCCGAAGATCGCCCCCGATGCGCCCACCGCGGTGCCGCCCGGCGCGATCAGATACACCAGCACCGAACCGCCCAGCGCGGACAGCAGATACAGCGCGAGATAACGCCCCCGGCCGAGCTGCTCCTCGACGACCCGGCCCAGATTCCACAGCCCGTACATGTTGAAGAGGATGTGCAGCACCCCGAACGGCATGGAACCGAACGACGAGCCGCCCGGCGGAAGGTGAAGGAAGGCCCCGGTCAGCAGCCGGTACCACTCGCCGTCCACCACACCGACCGCGTCGAACCCGGGGATGTTCCCGCTCTCGTACACGTACTGACTGCCGTCCGAACCGTTCAGGCCCGCGCCGAGCATCCCGAACCTGTCGACGATGTCCGGACGGATCAGCTCGCCCAGATACGCCAGTACGTTCAGGCCTATCAGTACGTACGTCACGACGGGCACCGCCGTCCTCGGCACCGCGCCGCCGAACACCGTGCGCGCCTGCCGGACCGAGCGCTGTCCCTCCTTCACACACTCCACGCAGTGGTGGCCGACAGCGGCCTCACGCATGCAGTCGGGGCAGATGTAGCGGTCGCAGCGGGTACAGCGCACATACGTCTCGTACGACGGATGGCGATAGCACGTGGTGACGGCGGCCTCCATGGCCGGCTCCTTCACTGGTGGGCGGTCACAAGGGCCGGTGGGGCGGTGGCGAACAAGATAGCGAACACCGCGCAGGACGCCGCAGCCGGGTACGAGTGGATAAGAGCAGGTCGGCCACGGTGACGTAACCTCGTAACTCCCGTACCAGGAACGGAGTCCCGGATGGCAGCCATCAGCCTGCGCAAGGTCGAGGAGACGGCGCCCGCGCTGGTCAGCCTCTACAAGAGCGCGGGGGTATCGCTGCAGAAGCACGGGCTGAGCGGGGAGCGTGCGGCGGTCTATCTCGTCCTCGACTACTCCGGCTCCATGAAGGAGTACTACAAGGACGGCAGCGTCCAGGCGCTCGCCGACCGGGTGCTCGGTCTGTCGGCCCACTTCGACGACGACGGCCGTGTGCCCGTCTTCTTCTTCTCCACGGACATCGACGCGGTCACCGAGATAGCCCTGGACAACCACCGCGGGCGCGTCGACGAGATCGTGGCGGGCCTCGGCCACATGGGGAAGACGAGCTATCACCTGGCCATGGACGCGGTCATCGACCATTACATCGACAGTGGCTCGACCGCGCCCGCACTCGTCGTCTTCCAGACCGACGGCGGTCCGATCAACAAGATGGCGGCCGAGCGCTATCTCTGCAAGGCGGCGAAACTGCCGATGTTCTGGCAGTTCATCGGCTTCGGCAACAAGCGCAGTTCGCAGTTCAACTTCCTGCACAAGCTCGACGAACTGGCAGTTCCCGCACAGCGTCCCGTCGACAACGCAGGCTTCTTCCACGCCGGACTCGACCCGCGGCAGGTCCCGGACGCCGATCTGTACGACCGGCTAGTCGCCGAATTCCCGCACTGGCTGGCCGCGGCCCGAGCGCAGAGGATCGCCAAGTGACGCTACGAGTGCTGAGGGCGGCCGACCGCACGGTCGTGCCCTGGAAGAACGGCGGGGGAGTCACCCGGGAGATCGCCGCGTCCCCCGAGGGTGCACCGCTGGACGACTTCGACTGGCGGGTCAGTCTCGCCGATGTGTCCGCGGACGGGCCGTTCTCCTCGTTCCCGGGCGTCGACCGCACGCTGACCGTGGTCGAGGGCGCCGGGATGGATCTGATGGTGGGCGGCGAACACCACATCGTCGACGAGCAGTACTGGCCGCACGACTTCCCCGGAGACCTGGAGACGGACGGCCGGCTGCTCGGCGGCCCGGTCGTGAACCTCAATGTGATGTACCGCAGAGAACGTACGACGGCGGAGGTGGCGGTCGTACGCGGCACCGTCCGGCTGCCGGCGCCGCCGAGCGGTACGGTCCTGGCCGTCGCGCTGGAGGACGGTGCGGTGCTCGAAGGCCAGGACATCGAACTCGACCGCTACGACGCACTGGTGGCCGACAGCGCGTCGCCCGGAGTGCTCCGGACCCAGGGCTGGGCGCTCCTGGTCACGCTGTCCGCCAGGTGAGCCGCGGTCACGCGCCAGGAACCCGGTAGCGGTGCGCCTGCGACATCTTCGGCGGTCCGGACGTCATGGGCAGGCCCAGCTTCTCGGCGACCGGCAGCATCACGCTGCCGAACTTCTCCGCGGCCTCCGAGGACTCCCACAGGTCGAAGAGCTCCACGCCCGAATCGGTCAAAGTGCAGACCTGCGACAGGCAGCCGGCGAAGGGGTCTCCGGGCAGTGCCTGAAGTTCCCTCTGGAGAGCGTCGTACTGGTCGGCCGTGACGCCCGACAGAGTGGCATGCACCAAGATCGCCATCGTCAATCCCCTCGGGTTCACGGGATCAGTCCCTCCCCGCCGCCACGGTGACGGCCAGGTGCCTCGTACAGCAGAACACGATCGACCCAGGACGGCATCCGATCGGGTGGCCACCTGGAAAACCGGACAGAAGATGTCGGGATTCAAGGGTTCGATGGAGTCATGACATCGACTTCCTGGGCAGCGTTCCAGTCGGCGGAGCCGGACTTCGCCGAGACCGTTCAGGCCCGCTTCGGGCTGTACAAGCACCACGTCCTGGCCACCCTGCGCAAGGACGGCTCGCCGCGTGTGACCGGACTGGAGGTGGACTTCCGCTTCGGTGAGCTGTGGCTCGGCATGATGCCGAACTCGCGCAAGGCACTGGACCTGCGGCGCGATCCGCGGTTTGCGGTGCAGGCCAACCCGGGACCGGACGACACGATGGCCGACGCCGACGTCCGGATCTCCGGCCGCGCGGTGGAGGAGACCGACCCCGACGTCCTGGCCCGCTTCGTCGAGGAGGCAAAGCCACCGGAGCCGTTCCACCTGTTCCGCACGGAACTGACGGAGGTGGTCCGCACGGGGTTGAAGGGCGAGGAACTGATCGTCCAGACCTGGCGCCCGGGCACTCCACTGCGCACGCTCCAACGGGGCAATGACGACAGCACCCCGCGCGAGGCAACCTGAATCGACCGGGCCGGGGGGCCGGGCCAGGCGAAGCCACCGGCCCGGGCCATGTCTGGTCCGCCGAGCGGGAGAATCAAGCCCGTCGAGGGGGTCCCATGCGCTTCGGACTTCGCGCCATGGCGGGAGATCACGGGCGAAGCGGCCACCGGGCGCCCCCGGTCACCAGCCGCTCCCGGCAATCCCCCCGCGCCCCCCAGGCATCCCGCAACGGCCCCGCCTTCCGCACCCACACCGAGAGTTCCAGCTCCTCCGTATACCCCACCGCCCCATGCAGCTGCAGCGCCGCCCGCGCCGCCGCGTATGCCGCTTCGCCCGCCACGACCTTCGCCGCCGCCACATCCGCTCCCGCGTGCGGCGCCCCTTCGGCGAGCGCCGCCGCAGCCCCGTACAGCAGCGGGCGGGCGAACTCCAGGGCGATCAGCGTGTCCGCCAGCCGATGCTTGACCGCCTGGAACGATCCGATCGCCACCCCGAACTGGGTGCGCTGCTTCACATACGCGACCGTGGCCCGCAGCAGCGCCTCGCCCGTCCCGAGCGCCTGCGCCGCCGTGGCGAACGCCGCCCAGTCCGCGGCCGCGCCGGCCGCCTCCACCACCCGCGGTCCCGAGGCGAGCACCTGTCCGCCGGGCTCGACCCGGAACAGCCGCCGCGCCGGATCGGACGAAGCGCGGAGCGGGCCGTGTCCGGACGCGAGTCGCAGCTCGTCCCCCGACACCGCGAACACGGCGTCCACGGCGTCCGCGTCCAGCGCGAACGCCCCGCCGTCGAGCAGGAGCGTCGCCGACACGACCCCCGACGCCATCCGGGGCAGCCACTCCTTCGCGACCGGACCCCCCACCCCGCTCAGCAGTATCCCCGCCGCAACCGTCTCCACCAGCGGCCCCGGCACCGCGTGCCGGCCCAGCTCCAGGAAGGCCACCGCGAGTTCCACCGGAAGCGGTCCGAGGCCCTCGTACGCCTCCGGTACCGCGAGCGCGAACACCCCCGCCTCCGCGAGCCGCGCCCACAGGGCCCGCCCGGGTCCGTGGTCCCCGGCGCCCCACGCCCGGACGGCCGCGGGCGTCTGCGCGGCCGACAGCATCGAGTCCAGCGAGCGGGCGAAATCCCGCTGCCCGTCGTCGAGGAGGAATCGCATCAGCGCCGTCCCTTCGGCAGGCCGAGCAGCCGCTCGGCGATGATGTCCCGCTGGATCTCGTTTGTGCCGGCGTAGATCGGGCCCGCGAGGGAGAAGACGTATCCCTGCGCCCACTCGCCCTCCGCGAGCTCGCCGTCCGGGCCGAGCAGATCGAGCGCCGTCTCGTGCAGCGCGATGTCGTACTCCGACCAGAACACCTTGTTCAGACTCGACTCGGCGCCGGTGCCCCCCGCTTTCAGCCCCGTCCGGGCGGAGGGACCCGCTTCGCCCGCCGCGAAGCGCGACGCATGGGCGTATGTGAACAGCTGGTACGCACGCGCCCCGATCACCGCGTCCGCCACCCGGTCCCGCATCGCCGTGTCCGTCGGGTCACCGTGGGTACGCCACAGCTCGGCCAGCCGGTCCGCGGCGGCCAGGAAGCGGCCGGGGGAGCGCAGCGTCAGTCCGCGTTCGTCGCCCGTGGCCGACATGGCGATGCGCCAGCCCTGGCCCGGCTCGCCGATGACGTCCTCGTCCGGTACGAACACCTCGTCCAGGAAGAGCTCGGCGAAGGCCGGCTTGCCGTCGAGCCGTCCGATCGGCCGGACGGAGACGCCCGGCGCCGACAGGTCGAACATCAGATAGGTCAGCCCGTGGTGCGGCTTCGCGGCCTCGGGGTCCGTACGGAAGATCCCGAACGCCCGGTCCGCGAACGCGGCCCGTGACGACCAGGTCTTCTGCCCCGACAGCAGCCAGCCGCCGTCCGTGCGCACCGCGCGCGACCGCAGCGATGCCAGGTCCGAGCCCGACTCCGGCTCGGACCAGGCCTGCGCCCAGATCACCTCGCCACTGGCCATCGGCGGCAGGACCCGGGCCCGCTGCTCGTCCGTGGCGTGGTCGAAGAGGGTCGGGGCGAGCAGGTTGATGCCGTTCTGCGAGACCCGGCCGGGGCCGCCCGCCGCGTAGTACTCCTCCTCGAAGATCAGCCACTTGAAGATGTCGGCGTCCCGGCCGCCGTACGCGGACGGCCAGGAGACGACCGACCAGCGGTCCGCGTGCAGCAGCGCCTCCCACTCCCGGTGCGCGGCGAAGCCTTCCGCGGTCTCCAGGGAGGGCAGCGGTTCGGCGGGCACATGGGCCCGGAGCCACTGCCGGGCCTCGGCCCGGAACGCGTCCTGATCAGGGGTGAAGGTGAGATCCATCGGACGCCCGCCCTCTCTGTCGTCATCGGACCCAGCTTCCCTAACAAGTGTTTGGTAGGTTAACGTACGAGCACGAGGCCGTCGAGGAGCCGGGCACCCGAGGAGGCAGGGGCGTGAGCGCACCGCAGTACATACCGGGACACCAGTTGCTGACCGGCCGCACCGCCGTCATCACCGCGGCCGCCGGCGCCGGGATCGGCGGCGCCACCGCCCGTAAGTTCCTGGAGGAAGGCGCCCGCATCGCCATCGGCGACGCCCACGCCCGCCGGCTCAAGGAGACCGAGCAGGCCCTCGCCGAGGAGTTCGGCGCCGCAAACGTCACCTCGCTGCCCTGCGACGTCACCGACGAGACCCAGGTCCAGGCCCTCTTCGCCCACGCCGAACAGGCCCACGGCAGCCTCGACATCGTCGTCAACAATGCCGGACTCGGCGGAACCGCCGAGCTCACCGAGATGACCGACGCACAGTGGTCCAAGGTCCTCGACGTCACCCTGACCGGCACCTTCCGCTGCACCCGTGCCGCCCTGCGCTCCCTCAGGTCCGCGGGCCGCGGCGGCGTCGTCGTCAACAACGCCTCGGTCGTCGGCTGGCGCGCCCAGACCGGCCAGGCCCACTACGCGGCCGCGAAGGCAGGCGTCATGGCGCTCACCCGGTGCGCCGCCGTCGAGGCCGCCGCGTACGGCGTACGGGTCAACGCCGTCGCCCCCAGCCTCGCCATGCACCCGCACCTGGTGAAGGTCACCTCCGCCGAACTCCTCGACGAACTGACCCGCAAGGAGGCCTTCGGCCGGCATGCCGAACCCTGGGAGATCGCCAACGTCATCGTTTTCCTGGCCAGCGGCTACTCCTCGTACATGACGGGCGAAGTGGTCCCCGTCAGCAGCCAACATGCCTGACCGGGCACCCGCCGGGGCGTCCGCGGCGGGCGGCGCACGGGCGGAGAATGGGCGGGTGCCTACCAAGAAGAAGCCCCAGGTGACCCCCTCTCCCGAGCGGCGCCGCGAACTGCTCGACACCGCCGCCGAGGTCTTCGCCGCGCAGGGATACAACGCCACCACCGTCCGCAGGATCGCGGACGAGGCGGGCATGCTCGCGGGCAGCCTCTACTACCACTTCGATTCCAAGGAATCGATGATCGACGAGATCCTCTCGACCTTCCTCACCGAACTCTGGGAGGGGTACGACGCGGTGCTCGCCGCCGGCCTCGGCCCACGCGAGACGATCGAGGCCCTCGTCACCGAGTCCTTCCGGGAGATCGACCGGCACCGCGCAGCCGTCGCCATCTACCAGAAGGAGTCCAAGCACCTCGCCACCCAGCCGCGCTTCGCGTATCTCGTCGACTCCCAGCAGAAGTTCGAGAAGGCCTGGCTCGGCACGCTGGAACGCGGCGTCGCCGCCGAGGTCTTCCGTGCCGACCTCGACATCCGGCTCACGTACCGGTTCGTCCGCGACACCGTCTGGGTCGCGGCCTCCTGGTACCGGCCGGGCGGACAGCACAGCCCCGAGGAGATCGCCCGCCAGTACCTCTCGATGGTCCTGGACGGCATCGCCCTCGACACCTGACCACACTCGAGCTCACCGAGGAGCAGCAGCCATGGCCGAGGCCTACATCGTCGAAGCGGTACGCACCCCCGTCGGCCGCCGTAAGGGTGGCCTCGGGACCGTCCACCCGGCCGACCTCGGCGCCCATGTCCTGCGGGCCCTCGTCGAGCGCACCGGCATCGACCCGGCGGCCGTCGAGGACGTCGTCTTCGGCTGCCTCGACACCGTCGGGCCGCAGGCCGGCGACATCGCCCGGACCTGCTGGCTGGCCGCCGGACTGCCCGAAGAGGTCCCCGGCGTCACCATCGACCGCCAGTGCGGCTCCTCGCAGCAGGCCGTCCACTTCGCCGCCCAGGGCGTCCTCTCCGGCACCCAGGACCTGGTCGTCGCGGGCGGCACCCAGAACATGACGCAGATCCCGATCGCTTTCGCCTCCCGTCAGGCCGCCGAACCCCTCGGCCTCACCGAAGGCCCGTACGCGGGCAGCGAGGGCTGGCGCGCCCGGTACGGGGACCAGCCGGTCAACCAGTTCCACGGGGCCCAGCTGATCGCCGAGAAGTGGGGCATCAGCCGCCGCGACATGGAGGAGTTCGCGCTCCGCTCCCACCGGCGGGCGATCCGCGCCGTCGACGAGGGGCGCTTCGCACGTGAGACCGTCGCGTACGCGGACGTCACCGTCGACGAGGGCCCGCGCCGCGACACCACCCTGGAGAAGATGGCCGCACTCCCGCCGGTCCTGGACGGCGGCACGATCACCGCCGCCTGCTCCTCCCAGGTCTCCGACGGGGCCGCCGCGATGCTCATCGCCTCCGAACGCGCCGTCGCCGAACACGGCCTCACCCCGCGCGCCCGCATCCATCACCTCTCGGTACGCGGTGAGGACCCGATCCGGATGCTGTCGGCGCCCATCCCGGCCACCGCGTACGCGCTGAAGAAGGCCGGCATGACCATCGACGACATCGACCTGGTCGAGATCAACGAGGCGTTCGCACCGGTGGTGCTGGCGTGGCTGAAGGAGACCGGCGCCGACCCGGACAAGGTCAACGTCAACGGCGGGGCGATCGCGCTCGGTCACCCACTCGGCGCCACCGGCACCCGACTGATGACGACGCTGCTGCACGAGCTGGAGCGCACGGGCGGCCGCTACGGCCTGCAGACCATGTGCGAGGGCGGCGGACAGGCGAACGTGACGATCATCGAAAGGCTCTGAGCCGGGCGCGCCAAGGCTCCTGGGTGACCGCGCCGCCTGGCGGTGGGGTGGATCACACCGCGGATCTGCAGAACGTGCTACGGTTGCCGAGTTGCAGTTTTGGTACCCATGAACTTTATGTGCGCCTGACGGGAATGCTTCCTCAGGCGCATTATTGTTTTCCGGCTTTCTCCGGATGGGGCTCAATGCGGCGACTTGGAATTCGTAAAGTGCGGATTTCCGGCACTGCACCTCTTTAGGAGAATGACATGGCTACTGGAACCGTGAAGTGGTTCAACTCGGAAAAGGGCTTCGGCTTCATCGAGCAGGACGGCGGCGGCGCCGACGTCTTCGCCCACTACTCCAACATCGCCACCTCGGGCTTCCGTGAGCTCCAGGAGGGCCAGAAGGTCTCCTTCGACGTCACGCAGGGCCAGAAGGGCCCGCAGGCGGAGAACATCGTCCCGGCCTAATTGCCGCGACGCGTACCTCGCAGCCGGGGCCCGCACCGTGAAGGTGCGGGTCCCGGCTTGTGCTGTCCGGGGGTGCGCCGAAAGTCCCGGACAGTCCCCAGTAGTTCCCAGGAATCCCCAGGAGGGCAATTCCGTATGACCCGCTCCGAACGCCAGGACCGACCCGCCCGCACTCGCCCGTCGAGGGGGCGCGGCACGGCCCCGGCACAGGCAACCGCCAAGGGTTCCGGCAAGGGATCCGGCAAGGCGTCGCCCCGTCGCAGGGCCACGCCGCCGCAGGGCGAATTCGCCCTGCCCGAATCCATGACCCCCGCACTGCCCGCCGTCGAGGCGTTCGCCGAGCTGGACATGCCCGCCGCCCTGCTGAAGACCCTTGCCGCGCAGGGCGTCACCGACCCGTTCCCGATCCAGGGCGCCACCCTGCCGAACTCGCTCGCCGGCCGGGACATCCTCGGCCGCGGCCGCACCGGCTCCGGCAAGACCCTGGCCTTCGGTCTCGCGCTCCTCGCCCGCACCGCCGGCCGGCGCTCCGAGCCGCGCGCCCCGCTGGCGCTCGTCCTCGTCCCGACCCGCGAGCTCGCCCAGCAGGTCACCGACGCGCTGACGCCGTACGCGACGTCCGTGAACCTGCGCCTCGCCACCGTCGTCGGCGGCATGTCGATCACCAAGCAGTCCGGCACGCTGCGACGCGGCGCCGAGGTGCTCGTCGCCACACCCGGCCGGCTGAAGGACCTCATCGAGCGCGGCGACTGCCGCCTCGACCAGGTCTCCATCACCGTCCTCGACGAGGCCGACCAGATGGCCGACATGGGCTTCATGCCGCAGGTCGTCGCGCTGCTCAAGCAGGTCGAGCCGGACGGTCAGCGGATGCTGTTCTCCGCGACCCTGGACAAGAACATCGACCGGCTGGTCAAGATGTTCCTGACCGACCCGGTCGTGCACTCGGTCGACCCGTCCGCGGGCGCCGTCACCACCATGGAGCACCACGTGCTGCATGTGGCCGACGAGACGGACAAGAAGGCAGTCGCCACCAGGATCGCCGCCCGCGAGGGCCGGGTGATCATGTTCGTGGACACCAAGCGGGCTGCCGACCGCTTCGCCAAGCGGCTGCTGGCCAGCGGTGTACGGGCTGCCGCCCTGCACGGCGGACGGTCCCAGCCGCAGCGCAACCGGACACTCGACCAGTTCAAGAACGGCCAGGTCACCGCGCTCGTGGCGACCAATGTCGCGGCTCGTGGCATCCACGTCGACGACCTCGACCTGGTCGTGAACGTGGACCCGCCGACGGACCACAAGGACTATCTCCACCGCGGTGGGCGCACGGCGCGCGCCGGGGAGTCCGGCAGCGTCGTGACGCTGGTGCTGCCGGAGGAGAAGCGGGAGATGACCCGGCTGATGGCTGACGCGGGCATCGCTCCGCGGACCACCCGGATCAAGTCCAGCGACGAGGAACTCACCCGGATCACCGGGGCCCGTGAGCCGTCCGGCATCGCGGTCGTGGTCGAGGTCCCCCAGCCGACGCAGCCGAAGCCGCGCACGCGGTCGGGCGGTGCGGGTGCCGGTACCGGCGGTACGTTCCGCGCGGGCAGCCGGGGCCGTGGCCGTCGCGGCGGTGCCGGCTCCGGCACCGGGTCCGCTCAGGGCGGCGAGATTCGCTCGGGCGGCGCGGCTCGGGCCGGCGGAGCGGTTCGGGCCGGCGGCTCGGGCCGTGGCAACGGTTCGGGCGCGGGTGCGGGGCGTGCGGGTGGCTCCGGGCGCAGCAACGGCAGCGCGGCCGCGCGAGGCCGCAGGGCGGCGTAGCGGCGTACGCGGTGCGGTGACAGGGCGACGACCGGGTCACCGCACCGGGGCGCTGCCCCGGACGCCGGTCTCAATCGCCGGACAGGCTCGATGTATCCGCCTGTCCGGCGATCGAGGCCAGTGCCTCCAACGTCCGCTGTGCCTCCTTCATCAACCGGCCCACCAGGTCCTCACAGCTCGGCAGGTCCTCGATGACGCCCGCCACCTGGCCCGACGCCATCACCCCCAGGTCCGTCCGGCCGTCGACCATGGATGCCTTGAGCAGCATCGGGGTGTTGGCCGCCAGTAGCACCTGGCTCCAGGACAGATCCTTGCCGTGCCTCATCGCGAGCCCGTCGCGCACCATCCGGGACCAGCTGAGCCCCGAGATCCGCTTGAAGCCCGCGGCCCGGCGCACCGCCTGGACCAGGGCCCTGGTGCGGCCCGCGCGCTCCAGCGCAGCGACCATCTCCGTACGCAGCATCCGGTGCGGCAGCCCGTCCACCGCCGTGGTGACCGTGACGTCCCTGACACCCGCCGCCAGATAGCGGGCCTTCACCGCGTCCGGGACCGTCGAGTCCGACGTCAGCAGGAACCGCGTGCCCATCGCGATGCCCGCCGCCCCGTACGCCAGCGCCGCGACCAGCCCGCGGCCGTCGTGGAAGCCGCCCGCCGCGATCACCGGGATGTCCACCGCGTCCACCACCTGCGGCAGCAGTACCGTCGTCGCCACCTCGCCCGTGTGCCCGCCGCCCTCGCCGCCCTGCACGATCACCGCGTCCGCGCCCCACGCCGCGACCTTCTCGGCATGACGCCGCGCGCCGACCGAAGGAACGACGACCACTCCCGCGTCCTTCAGCTCCGCGATCAGCTCCTGCGACGGGGCCAGCGCGAACGACGCGACCTTCACACCCTCGTCGACGACGATCCGTACGCGCTCGCGCGCATCACCGGCGTCGGCGCGCAGATTGACCCCGAACGGCGCCTGCGTACGGGACTTGACCTCCCGTACCGCCGCGCGCAGCTGCTCCACGGTCATCGTCGCGGAAGCCAGAATGCCCAGCGCGCCGGCCTCGGCGGTGGCGGAGACCAGCCGAGGCCCGGCGACCCAGCCCATGCCGGTCTGCACGATCGGGTACCGGACGCCGACCAGTTCGGTGAGGGGCGTGCGCATCGGATCCATCAGGCCCTGACCTCGCGGTCACGGGTGCCCTCCGGGTCGACGACCTCGCGGATCAGCCGGAGCTCCTCGGGGGTCGGCTCGCGGGTGTACGGGACGTCGTCCGCGATCGTCAGCGTGAAGCCGGTGGCTTCGCGGACCTGGTCGGCGGTGACACCCGGGTGCAGCGAGGCGAGGCGCATCGAGCGGTCCGCGGTCGCGAAGTCGAGGACGCCGAGGTCGGTGACGACACGCGGGATGCGGTGGTAGCGGGTCGCCGACGGGCCGGCGGCCGCCGCACTGTCGTAACCAACCCCGCTGATCATGTCGACGCGCTCGACGAAGACCCGGAGGGAGTGCTTGGGGATCCAGTAACTGACCGGATTGTTCAGGGTGTTGACGGGGGCGCCGCGTACGCCGAGCAGCTGGCGGGCGGGCTGTTCCCAGTCGCCGATGCAGGAGATGTTCTGGTTGCCGAACCGGTCGATCTGGCCGGCGCCCATCATCACGTGGCGCCTGCCGCCGGTGACCATGGCGAGGTGCAGACGGTACGGCAGCCAGCCCTCGGGCGTGCCGTCGAGGCCCACGATCATCGCCTCGCCGTCGGTCAGCAGCAGATCGGGCGAGAAGGTGCGCTTGGCGAGGCGGGCGCCGACGGACGGGATCAGGCCCATCGGGCTGGCGAGCACCTCGCCGTTGTCGCGCCAGGCGTCGGCGCAGGCGATCACGCAGTACTCGGCGCGGGTGGCGGGCCGGGTGCCGGGCGGCGTGGTCTCAGGGGTCGTCACTTCTGCTCCTCGTGCCAGGTCTGGACGGCCGACTGATAGCTCTTCTCGCTGCCGTCGGGGGCCAGGAAGCGGGCGGTGAACGCCGCCCAGGCGGCCGGGTCGGCGGCCGCGGTGGCGTATGCCTTCTGGAACGCCTCGTCGCGCGGGTAGTCGGGGGCGCAGGAGGTGAAGTGCGCGCCGTTCGGGGTCTCGACGACGCCGGTGACCGAGTGCCGCCTGACGAGCAGGGTCTGCGGGGTGGCCCGCGCAGTCAGTTCGGCCGTCTCGACGAGTCGTTCGCAGGAGACGTACGCGGTATCGGCGGCCTCGCAGAACAGGTCGTCGAAGTACGGGTCGGGCCCGAGGTACTGGCCGTTTCCGGACCGGTCGGCGCGGTTCAGGTGGACCAGTGCCGCGTCCATCCGCAGGGCCGGCATCGCGACGAACTCCTCGCCGTCCGCGTACGGCGAACGCACCGTACGCAGACCGGGGTTGACCCGCATGACGTCCGATCCGATGCCGGCCCGGACGGGCAGGAACGGCAGCCGGTTCGCGGCGGCGTGCAGTCCCCACATGAACATCGCCTCGTCCACCTCGGTCAGCTCGAGGTCGCCGCGCTGGCGGGCCGCTCTGAAGTGTGGTTCGAGCGGGATCGAGTCGAGAGTGGCGAAGGCCGCGACCAGTTTGCGGATCCGGCCGGCGGCGGCGAGCAGTCCGACGTCGGGGCCGCCGTACGAGACCACGGTGAGATCGGTGATCCGGGACCGGAGCAGCGCACGCACCAGCGCCATCGGCTTGCGGCGCGAGCCCCAGCCGCCGATGCCGATCGTCATGCCGCTGCTGAGCCGGGAGACGACCTCGTCGGCCGTCATGGTCTTGTCGGTCACCGTCATGCCTCCTTGCCGAAGGTGTCACGGACGCGGTCGGCGGCTCCGCCGAGGTTGGCCTCGAAGGTGAAGCCCTGCTCGAATCGGTAGCTGCGACGGACGTCCACCGGGTCGATGCCGTTGATGGCGGCCTTGGCGAGCCGGATCAGATACCCGTCCTTCCGGGCGATCTCGCCCGCCAGCTCCAGTGCCGCGTCCTGGAGTTCGGCGCGCGGGACGACTTTCCAGACCGAACCGTGGGCGTGCAGCTCGGCGGCCGTGGTGGTGCGCGAGGTGTAGTACAGCGTGCGCATCAGATGCTGCGGGACGAGCCGGGCGAGATGCGTCGCGGCGCCGAGTGCGCCCCGGTCCAGCTCGGGCAGGCCGAACGTCGCGTCGTCGCTCGCCACGATCGCGTCGGCGTTGCCGGCCAGGCCGATGCCGCCGCCGAGGCAGAAGCCGTGCACTGCGGCGACGACCGGCACCTCGCACTCGTACACCGCGGCGAACGCCTCGAAGCAGCCGCGGTTGGCGCCGATCAGGGTGTCGTGCCCGGAGTCGCGCTGCATCTCCTTGATGTCGACGCCCGCGTTGAACCCGCGCCCGGCGGCGGTCAGGACGACACAGCGGACCTCGGGGTCACGGCCCGCCGCGCGCAGTGCGTCCGCGAGGTCGTACCAGCCCTGCACGGGCAGGGCGTTGACGGGCGGGTGGTCGACGGTGACGACGGATACGCCCTTGACGGGGCTTGCGGTGGAGACACCCATGAGCGGATCAGCTACCTTTCCACCAAACATTTGTTAGGTGTGGAAGGTAGCAGCCTGCCCCCGCATCGCCAACAAGGAGATGTGAGATGACCGCAAGCAGCGACGGACACGGCACGGGGCTCTGCGCGGGCCGTGTGGTGATCGTGACGGGGGCCGGGCGGGGGCTCGGCCGGGCCCACGCCCTCGCGTTCGCCGCCGAGGGGGCGAAGGTCGTGGTCAACGACCTGGGTGTAGGACTCGACGGGGCCGGCGGGTCGTCCCGCGGACCCGCCCGGCAGGTGGTCGACGAGATCGAGGCGGCAGGCGGCGAGGCGGTGGCCCACGGCGGTGACATCGCGACCGCGGCGGGCGCGGCCTCGCTGATCGGGGCCGCGCTGGACACCTACGGGCGGCTGGACACGCTGGTCAACAACGCGGGCTTCCTGCGCGACCGGATGCTCGTCAACCTGGACGAGGACGACTGGGACGCGGTGATGCGCGTCCACCTCAAGGGCCACTTCCTCACGCTGAAACACGCGGCGGCGCACTGGCGGGCCGAGACCGAGGAGGGCCGCACCCCCGTAGCCCGGGTGATCAACACCAGCTCGGGTGCGGGGCTGCTGGGCAGCGTCGGCCAGGGCAACTACTCCGCCGCGAAAGCCGGGATCGTCGGACTGACACTGGTCGCCGCGGCGGAGATGGGACGCTACGGGGTCCAGGTCAACGCGATCGCCCCGGCGGCCCGCACCCGGATGACCGAGCAGACCTTCGCGGAGACGATGGCGGCGCCGGGGGAGGGGGCGGGGGCGTTCGACGCGATGGCGCCGGGGAACGTGTCACCGCTGGTGGTGTGGCTGGGCTCGGCCGCGAGCGACGGGGTGACCGGACGGGTCTTCGAGGCGGAGGCGGGCCGGATCACGGTGATGGAGGGCTGGCGCCAGGGCCCGTCCGTGGAGCGAGGCGCGCGGTGGGCGCCGGCGGAGGCGGGGGAGGCCACACGGAAGCTGCTGGCGGAGGCGGGGACGGGGCGGCCGGTGTACGGGGCGCGGTGACGCGCGGAAAGGTGCCGGCAACGGCGGGAGAACCAGCTTCTCCGGCGATCGAGGAGTGGGGGTCCGGTGGCAGCACACCCGGGTTTCGGGAAGAGGCGGTGGGGACACCGCCCGCCGCGGACGCACCGACCCGACCCCACCACCCACGCTCACGTGTCGCAGTCCAGCACCGTGCGGCAGAGCCCGCACCGCACCCGCACTCGCCCCCGCACCGCAACCCGGATCCGCTGAAGACACGTCGGGCACGCGAACGAGACCCGCAGCCCGTCCGGACCGTCTTCGAAGGCGTACGGAACACCGGGGACGGGCGCCGCGGCCGTGCCCGGATGGTCCCGGGCGTACCGGCGGACCTTCGCGTAGCGCCGCCGGCCCGCCCACCCCGCCGCCGCGAGCGGTGGCTGCCGGGCGTCCTGCTCCGCCCGCGCCCGCCCCGCAGCGAACGCCTCGTAGGCCTGCGGGCTGGTGAACCACGGTGAGGGATCCTCGTCGAAGGCGAACGCCCGCTTGGCCAGGACGTACCCGAACTCCTCGGGGGTGAGGTAGCCGAGTTTCTGGCTGGACGTGGCGTCCTCCCGGAACGCGTCGAGCAGTAGCCAGCCCGCGCCCAGATATGCCGCCGCGGTGTCGGTGAGGATCTCGTTGTCGCGCGTGCCGGGGAACTCCAGGCCGAGCCGGTGCAGCAGCACATGCATGACCTCGTGCGAGAGCGCGGCGCCGATGTCCCTGCGGTGGGTGCGGAAGCGGTCGTTGAGCTCGATGAAGTACTCGGGGCCCGCCGCGAGTTCGACACTTCCCGCATGCTCCATCGCCCGGAACGCGACGATCATGCGGGCGTCCGGCAGATGCAGGTGCTGGACCATCGCCCGCGCCACCCGCTGCGCGCCGAGATGCAGATCGTCCTGATCGGAGAAGGCTGCGTCGGCGGGCACGAGGCTCGGGCCGTAACTGCGGACACCGTCGTACGACAGCCTCCGGTACAGCGCGGTGATCGCGGACCGGACGGTGTCGAGATGAGGGAAGCCGTGTACCACCGGACTGTCGCCTGTCACGTCCGCACCCCCTCCGTGACGCTCAACCGGCCTCCACTGTAAGCGGATGCGGGCCGATCGGTGGCGAGTACGGGAGCGAGGGGCGTCCGCGACATTGGCCGAAAAGTGGACCTTGTGGGGTCTGTGATCGCTTCCCGATAATCCGGCTCATGCCCTTGTCGGGTGCATGACGACATCGGGCACGTGTCGACCCACCCCCCACGCACCCCCCCACGAAAGAAGGCACTTCGTTGAAGCAGCTTCTGCGCACCCTGAAAAGATGTTCCGTCATAGCCGCGGTGGTCCTCGCCGCCGTCAGCCTGCAGCCCGCCGGAGCGTCCGCCGCCCCGACGCCCGTCGTCGGCGGAACCCGCGCCGCCCAGGGTGAGTTCCCCTTCATGGTCCGGCTCTCCATGGGCTGTGGCGGCGCCCTCTACACCAAGAGCATCGTGCTCACCGCGGCACACTGCGTGAACGGCTCGGGCAACAACACCTCCATCACCGCCACGGCCGGCGTCGTCGACCTGCAGTCCGCCGGTGCCATCAAGGTCAAGTCCACCAAGGTCCTGCAGGCCCCCGGCTACAACGGCATGGGCAAGGACTGGGCGCTGATCAAGCTCGCCAAGCCCATCGACCTGCCCACCCTGAAGATCGCCACCGACACCACGTACAACAGCGGCACCTTCACCATCGCCGGCTGGGGCGCCGCCACCGAGGGCGGCGGCCAGCAGCGGTACCTGCTGAAGGCCACCGTTCCGTTCGTCTCCGACGCCGACTGCCAGGACGCGTACGGCAGCGACCTCGTCCCCGGTGACGAGCTCTGCGCCGGATACGTCGACACCGGCGGTGTGGACACCTGCCAGGGCGACTCCGGCGGCCCCATGTTCCGCAAGGACAACGCCGGAGCCTGGATCCAGGTGGGCATCGTCAGCTGGGGCCAGGGCTGCGCCGAGCCCGGCTACCCCGGTGTGTACAGCGAGGTCTCGACCTTCGCCGCCAATATCGCCTCCGCGGCAGCCACGCTCTGACGCCGCAGTATCAGCTCCGATCAACCCCGGGTGTGCCCATGCCGACGGGCACACCCGGGCCCAGCTCCGCGTACGGGGCTCCCGCACCCTCCACCTCCAGCACCCACACCTCATTGGTGCCTTCCCGCAGCACCGGACCCGGCACGTACAGCGTCTGCTGCGGGCCCGCCGACCAGTAGCGGCCCAGGCAGAAGCCGTTCACCCAGACGAACCCGCGTGTCCAGCCCGGAAGTTCGAGACCCACATGATCCGGGTGACCCGGCTCCGTCTGTTCGAACGACCCCCGGTACAGCCCGGTGCGTCCCTCCGCGACATCCCCGAACGGCACCCCGGCCACCGCGCCCGGCTCCTCGAACGCGGCCAGCCGCAGCGCCCTGGCCCGTACACCGTGCAGGTACTGCCGCTCGTGCAGCACCCCGCCCGTGATGCCCTTCGGCTCACCCAGTCGCGGCCCGTAGTTGACCCGGCCCAGCGACTCCACCCACAGCTCGACGGACGCAGGCCCGGCCACGGGCGTGTCGAGGGTGGCACTCCCGTCGCCCAGCACGCCTTCCCGGACGCCGTTCACGTACACCACAGCCCGGTCCCGGAGCCCCGTCACCCCCAGCGTGTAAGGCTGCCGCGGACCCGGAACATCCACCTGATAGCGCACCAGACCCCGGTCGACGCCCAGCTCCTCGAACGTCGGCGGAACACCGGATTCCGCCGGTTCCGGGTCGCCCAGTGCTTCCAGCACGCCGGACAGCGGCGCCCACCCGGTCAGCTCCACCCGCACCGGCGCCGCGAGCCCGGACGGCTCCGGCGGCAGATCAGGAAGCGGACCGTCCGAGAACTCGGCGAGGATCTCCCGGAACAGCCAGAACTTCTCCGTGGGCCGCCCGTACTCGTCGATCGGGGCGCCGTAGTCGTACGACGTCACGGTCGGCAGGAAGTCCTCGTCCTGCAGCGAACCGGACCGGTTGGCCCCCGCCCAGCCCGCGAAGTTCGTCCCCCCGTGCGCCATGTAGATGTTCACGGACGCCCCGCACTCCAGGATCTCCCGCAGCGCGTCGGCGGCCTGCGCGGGTTCCCGTACGACCGGCGGAGCACCCCAGTGCGCGAACCAGCCGCACCAGAACTCCATGCACATCAGCGGACCCTTCGGCTGGTGCCGGCGCAGCACCTCGAACGCCTCACGCGCCCCCGACCCGAAGTTCGCCGTGGCGAGCAGACCGGGCACGGATCCGCCCGTCAGCATGTGGTCCTCCGGCCCGTCGGACGTGAACAGCGGCACACTCACCCCCTGTTCGCCCACCATGTCCGCCAGTCGTCGCAGATAGACCGCGTCGGTGCCGTAGCTGCCGTACTCGTTCTCCACCTGGACCATGACCACGGGGCCGCCGCGGTCGATCTGCCGTTCCACCACCTGCGGCAGCAACTGCGCGAACCACCGCTCGACCGCCCCCAGATACCCGGCATCACGGCTTCGCACACGCCGCCCGAACCGCCCCGTCACCCAGACCGGCAGCCCGCCGTTCTCCCACTCGGCGCAGATGTACGGCCCCGGGCGGACGATCGCCCACAGGCCGGCCCGGTGCGCCGCGTCCAGGAACCGGCCCAGCGCCGCCACGTCCCGGAACACGCCGGGCTCCGGCTCATGGACGTTCCATGGAACGTACGTCTCGACACAGTTCAGGCCCATGGCCCGAAGCATCGAAAGCCGGTGATCCCACTGTGCCTCGTGCACCCGGAAATAGTGCAGGGCCCCCGACAGCAGGCGTACGGGGTTCCCGTCGAGCCGGAAGTGGTCGTCCCCCACGGTGAAGTCAGCCATCGTGCTCGTACTCTCCTGTTGCGCCGGTCCCACCCCCGAAGCCGCGCGTCCCGAGGCCGCACGACGGTACGCACCACGGAGCGGGCGGACCCGGGAGGAATGCTGCAGCCACCTTCGCCCCCTGGCGTGCGGCCGGTCCATGGACAAAGATCGCTGCTGTTTGGACACAATGCGCAGATCACCGAACCGACCCCGGCCGAGCGGAGCGGAGGAAGGGAAGCCGATGTCGACCTACCACACCTGGATGCGCTTCTTCACGCCCAGCCCGCTCCACCACCGGCTGGGCCTCGTCTGCCTGGGCGTCGGCCTGCAGCACGGCGCGCTGCCCACGGTCGGTCCCCGCACCCTGGACCACCATGTGGCCGTCGTGATCCACTCGGGCAGTGGCTGGTTCGGCAGCCCCGACGGCCGCCGGCTGCCCGTCACCGCCCCCAGCCTGATCTGGCTGACCCCCGGCACCCCGCACCACTACGGCGCCGACCCGGGCACCGGCTGGGACGAGAGTTTCGTCGACTTCACCGGCCCCGCCACCGCCACGTACACCGAACTCGGCTACATCGAACCGGACCGCCCCCTCGTCCCCCTCGCCGACACGGCGGGCCCGCGCGCCGCGGTGAGCCGGATCGTCCGCGCGGCCCGACGCGGCAACCCGCTGCTGGAGGTCGAGACCGGCGCCGCCGTCCATGAACTCCTCGTCGCCCTGCGCCGGGCCCGCGCCGATGTCAGCCCCGACGGCGACCCGGTCCTGAAGGCCCTCGCCCGCGATGCGTTCCAGCCGCTTTCGGTCGCCGAACACGCAGCCAGGCACAACATGACGCCCGCCGAACTGCGCACCGCGGTACGGCGCGGCGCCGGCTGCAGCCCCAAGGACTACCTCCTGGGCATCCGTCTCGGCCGCGCCAAGGAACTCCTCGCCGCGACCGAACTGCCGGTCGCCGCGGTCGCCCGCCGCGTCGGCTACGACGACCCCGCCTACTTCTCACGCCTGTTCGCCCGCCGCGTCGGCACCGCCCCGGTCCGCTTCCGCGAACAGCAGGGCCGCGCCGTACCGGGCGGTTGGAGCGACACGATCCCCGACCCGGACCACCCACCGATGATCAGCCCCTGAGGGCTGTCCCGTAGCAGGGCCCCGGACCCGGCCGTCTAAGCTCGTCGACCATGACCACCAGCGACACCGACGAGTCCGTACGCGCGGAACTGAACCGGCTCCGCGAAAGCATCGACAACATCGACGCTGCTGTTGTCCACATGCTCGCCGAGCGCTTCAAGTGCACCCAGCAGGTCGGCCATCTCAAGGCGAACCACAAGCTGCCCCCGGCCGACCCCGACCGCGAAGCCGAACAGATCGCCCGCCTGCGCCGCCTCGCGGAGAACGCGAAACTGGACCCGGCCTTCGCGGAGAAGCTCCTCAACTTCATCATCGCTGAAGTGATCAGGCACCACGAGCGGATCGCCGGCGATCCTCCGGCCGGCGACGCAGTCTTCGAGGGGTGCTGACGGCGTTCGTCGCGTACGACACGGAACGGGCCGCCGAGGCTGTCGAGGGGGACCTTCGTGTCGAGGCAGCCGGCAGCCGACCGACTGCCCGGAAGGGCCCGGTCGGCGTACCTCCGGCCCGGGCTGTTGGACCCCCGAATCCCGATCGTGTTGGCGAGGACCGTGATGCGGAAAGTCATCCTGATGATGTCGGTGTCCCTCGACGGATTCATCGAGGGGCCGGACCGCGACATCGGCTGGCACCTGGTCGACGACGAGCTGCACAGCCATTTCAACGACGAACTCGCAGCGATGGGCGGCTTTCTGAGCGGTCGTGTCACCCATGAGCTGATGGCCGAGTTCTGGCCGACGGCCGACGCCGACCCCTCGAATACCGGGCCGATGGCGGAGTTCGCCGGTATCTGGCGGGACATGCCCAAGATCGTGTTCTCCAGGACCCTGGAGCGGGCCGACTGGAACACCACCGTCGTGCGGGACGTCGTCCCCGAGGAGATCATGGCGCTCAAGGCACAGCCGGGTGGGGACCTGTCCCTCGGTGGCGCCGATCTCGCCGCGGCCTTCAGGAAGCACGATCTGATCGACGAGTACCGCGTCTACGTCCATCCGGTCCTCATCGGGCGGGGCAAGCCGCTGTTCCGGCCGGCGGACGCGAAGAGCGATCTGCGACTCGCCGGGACCCGGAGCTTCGGCAACGGGGTCGTCCTGCTCCACTACCGGCGTCCCGAGGAGATCTCCGCGGCAGGGCGATGACCTCCCGCGCGGACTCCCGTCTTCGGGGACACGCCGCGCACCGGCACTGCGGCCACACACCCCCACCGGCACGGCGGCCCGGACGCTGATCGCACTGCAATGCACTGCACCGGGCGGGCCGCCGGCGACGTCGCGAGCGCGCGGGGCGGTCAGGGGGAGATCTCCTCCAGTGGTCGGTTGGCCGTCTCCTCGGCGAGGGCGCCTGCCACCACCGCGCCGACCAGCGCCACCGCACCGAGCATCACGAAGACCGCGGCGACGTTGTTCCCGGCGCTGTAGACCGCGCCGACCAGGATCGGGCCCAGGATCACGCCGAGGCGATTGACCGCGCCGCCGACACTGCAGCCGAGGGCGCGCATCCGGGTCGGGTACAGCTCCGGCGTGTACAGGTACAGGCAGATGTTGGAGCCGAAGAAGCCGACGGCCGACAGCGAGGTCCAGATCAGGACCTGGGCGGGGGTGTGGGCGCCGAGCGCGGCCAGGGCCAGCAGGAGCGCGGCGGAGCCGCCCAGGAAGATCGCGAAGATCTTGCGGCGGCCGAGGATGTCCACGGTGAGCGCCACCAGCAGGCAGCCGAGCAGTCCGGCGACCGAGGTGACCGTGGAGTAGAGCAGGGCGTCGGAGAGCGTGAGGCCGTACCCGTCCTTGTAGATGCTGGGCAGCCAGGACGTCACGCCGTAGTTGACGAAGTAGCCGGTGAACCAGATCGCGCCCACCACCAGGGTGCGGCGGCGGTAGCGGCCGGTGAACAGGGAACGCAGCCCGGTGGCGGTGCGCTCCGCGTCGGTGGCCGCCTTCGCCGCCGGGGACCCGGGGTGCACCGGGGGTCCGGGGGAGTACCGGACCGGCGGCAGCGGTTCGCCCGTGGCGGCCGACACCTTCGCCTCGATCTCGTCCATGACCGCCTCGGCCTCCGCTGTCCGCCCCCGGTCCGCCAGCCAGCGCGGCGATTCGGGAACCGTGCGCTGGACGAGGAACGCGAGCAGTCCGGGGACGGCCGCGACCGCGAACATCACGCGCCAGCCGGCCGCGGGCACCAGCCACGCGGCGGCCAGGGCGCCGACGGTCAGTCCGGCCGGGAAGACGAGTTCGTACAGCAGGACGAAGCGGCCCCGCTTGAAGCTCCGGGTGATCTCGCTGATGAACGCTGCGGCCACCGGTACCTCGCCGCCGATCGCGAGCCCCTGCACGAAGCGCAGCGCCAGGAACGGGGTGAGCGACGTGCAGGCCACGAGGGCGAGGCCGGCCAGTCCTGAGGCGGCCACGCAGTACGCGATCACCCGGACCCGGCCGAACCTGTCGGCCAGCCGGCCCGACAGCAGCGCGCCGATGAGCATGCCGACCGAGCCGACGGTGAGCACCGACGTGGCATCGCCGTCGGTCAGGTGCCACTCCTGCCGGAGCTCTGGCAGTGCGTACGCGATCAGCAGCTGGTCGAAGGCCTCGAAGAAGGTGACGACGCCGACGACGAGGCGGACGGTGACATGCCAGCGGGAGGCCGGCAGCCGCTCGAAGCGGGCGGCTATGGCGTCACGGGCGGTGACGGCTTCGCGGGTGGCGGCGGTGGGCCGGGTCATCGAGGGTTCCTCCTGCTCCGGGTGGGGGCGGAGCGGTTGGGGAGCCAGGTGTGCGGGAGAGCAGGGGCGTACGGGAGTGAGCTGAGCGTACGGGGACGGCGTGGCGGTGCGGGCTCGTGAGCTTGTGAGACCGCCCACCACTGTCGTCGGCTGCTCTCTGAAGTGCCTAGCTTCTTAGGTCTTAAGTTTTATCGGTCGGGGGGTGGAGGTCGTCAAGACCTCCAGGGCAAAAGAGTTTTTACGAAGAGGCCTTGCGGTGAATTACTTAAGCACTTAGATTTTTAGCTCTGAGGTAACCGTATCGACTGCAGGAGGCCAACTGATGCTTGCCGACGAAGTGTTGGTCGCAGGGCAGTGGCGGCAGGGCCGCGGTGCCCCCATCGAGACCGTCGACCCCGCCACCGGCCAGGTCATCGCCACCGTGCACGCCGCATCCCTCGACGACGTCGAGGACGCCGTGACCGCCGCCGTCCACGCGGCCCACGACCCCGCCTGGCGTGAGCTGCCCGCCCATCTGCGGGCCCGGCTGCTGCACCGCATCGCCGACCTCGTCGAGCGCGACGCCGACCGGCTCTCCACCCTGCAGACCGCCGACACCGGCAAGTGCCGTACCGAGACCCGTGCCCTCGTGCTGAGCGCCGCGGGCACCTTCCGCTACACCGCCGCCGCACTGGAGACCGCCGAGGACACGATCACCCCGGCCCGCGGCCCGTACATCACGATGAGCGTCCACGAACCCATCGGCGTCGTCGGCGCGATCACCCCGTGGAACTCGCCCATCGCCAGCGACGCCCAGAAGCTCGCCCCCGCACTCGCCGCGGGCAACGCGGTCCTCCTCAAGCCCGCGGAGTGGACCCCGCTCGTCGCCCTCGCCCTCGGCCGCCTCGTCCACCAGGCACTGACCGAGGCCGCACTGCCCGCCGCACTGCTCTCCGTGCTGCCCGGCCGCGGCAGCGTCATCGGCGACGCGATCGTCCGCCACCCGGCCGTCGGAAAGATCACCTTCACCGGTGGCACGAACACCGGCCGCACTCTCGCGCACGCCGCCGCCGACAAGCTGATCCCTGTATCGCTGGAGCTCGGCGGCAAGTCGCCGACGATCGTCTTCGACGACGCCGACCTCGAGCAGGCCCTGGCAGGCGTCATGTACGGCGTCTTCTCCTCCAGCGGCCAGAGCTGCATCGCCGGATCGCGGCTCTTCGTCGCCCGCTCGCGGTACGAGGAATTCGTCGGCGAACTCGTCGCCCGCACCGAGAAGCTGCGCGTCGGACCCGGCACCGACCCGGACACCCAGGTCGCCCCACTCGTCCACCACAAGCACCGTGACAGCGTCGCCGCCTACGTCGACCTGGCCCGCGAAGAAGGCGCCACCGTCCGGTGCGGGGGAGCGGCCCCCGAAGGCGACTCCTACCGCGACGGCGCCTACTACCTCCCCACCGTCCTCGACGGCCTCCCCAATACCGCCAGGGTCTGCCAGGAAGAGATCTTCGGACCCGTGCTCGTCGCCCTGCCCTTCGACGACGAGGACGACCTCGTCGCCCAGGCCAACGACAGCGTGTACGGCCTCGCCTGCGGACTGTGGACCCGGGACCACACCAAGGCCTGGCGGGTCGCCCGCCGTATCGACGCCGGAACGGTCTGGATCAACACGTACAAGCAGTTCAGCATCTCCACCCCGTTCGGCGGGCTGAAGGACAGCGGCATCGGCACCGAGAAGGGCCGCGACCTGATCCGCGGCTACCAGCGGCAGAAGTCCCTCTACTGGGGCACCGGCACCGCCCCGCTGCCCTGGGCCACCCACTGATGCCGACAGACGAGGAGCCGGAGAACCACATGACTCACGAGAACCGCACGGCGTACGAGAACCTCCACGCCCGCCCCGCCGCCGTCCCGCTCGAACCCGTCGCCCGGCTGCGCGCCCTGCGCTCCGTCGAGCTGCACACCCCCGCCTTCACCGAGTCCACCGACTTCTACACCGAGGTGTGGGGCCTGGAACCCGTCGAGCAGGACCGCGACGCCGCATGGCTGCGCGGCACCGGCGAAGAACACCACGTCCTCGCCCTCACCCGCGGCGAACGCAACGGCCTCGGCCGCATCACCTTCGCCGTCGCCACCCCCGCCGAGATCGACGAGGCCGCCCGCCGCCTCCTCGCCAGGGGCATCGTCCCCGTCGCCGGTCCCGGCCCCCTCGACCAGGTCGGCGGCGGATACGGACTCCGCTTCACCGACCCCGAGGGCCGGCTCATCGAACTCAGCGCACAGACGCACGCCGTCACCCCGCGCGGCCAGGACGCCGCCGTCCCCGTCGGCGTCACCCACACCGTCCTCAACACCACCGACATCGACGCCGCCGTCGCCTTCTACACCTCGATCCTCGGGCTGCGCGTCTCCGACTGGTCCGAGCACCAGATGGCCTTCCTGCGCTGCAACGCCGACCACCACTGCATCGCCTTCAACCAGGCCGCATGGGCGTCACTGAACCACGTCGCGTACGAGATGACATCGGTGGACCACTTCATGCGCGGCCTCGGCCGGCTCCGCCACCACGGCATCAACCCTCAGTGGGGGCCCGGCCGGCACGGACCCGGCAACAACACCTTCTCGTACTTCACCGACCCCGCCGGACTCGTCTGCGAATACACCTCCGAGGTCGCCCAGATCGTCGAGGACGCCTGGATCGCCAAGGTCTGGCGGCGCACCCCCGACCTCTCCGACCTGTGGGGGACAGCAGGTCCGCCGTCCCAGAAGATCCGCTGCCACATGGCGGGCGAACCCGACCCCGGGCCACTGGCCCCCGCCACCGACGAGGTGTCCGCATGACCGCCACCACCACCCGCCCCACTCCCGTCGCACGCCCCGCGCGACCCGCGCGACGCATCGGACTCGTCGGCTGGGGCGCCATCGGCCGTGTCGTCGGCACCGCCCTCGCCGAGGGCCACATCCCCGGCGCCGAACTGACCTGCATCGTCGACAACCGGCCCCTCGTCGACGCCCCCGCACCCCAACTGTCCTTCGAGGACGCCCTCACCGTCTGCGACCTCATCGTCGAAGCCGCAGGCCAGGCCGTCGTACGGGAGTGGGCCGAGCGGGTCCTCGACAGCGGCGCCGACCTGCTGATCGCCTCCACCGGAGCACTCGTCGACCCCGAACTCGTCGACCGGCTGCGCACAGCCGGCCCCGGACGCGTCTACTTCACCGGCGGCGCCGTCGGCGGACTCGACCTCCTCCAGGCCGTCACGGGGCTGGGCGCCCTCACCTCCGTACGCCTGACCACCACCAAACTGCCCGCCACCCTCCACCAACCGTGGATGGACGCCGAGCTCACCGAACGGCTGCGGACCACCACCGAACCGGTGGAAGTGATGCGCGGCACCGCCCGCGACGTCCCGGTGAAGTTCCCCAAGTCCACCAACGTCGCCGCATCCGTGGCCCTCGCGACCGGCGACCCCGACCTCGTCGAGGTCGTCGTCGTCGCCGACCCGGCCGCCACCCTCACCCGGCACGTCATCGAGGCGGACGGCCCGCACGGCACCTACCGCTTCGAGGTCGCCCACCGGCCCGACGCCACGAACCCCGCCACCAGCCAGGTCGTGCCGCACGCCGTACTGCGCAGCCTCGCAGCCGTCGCCGGCCGGGCAGGACAGATCCTGTGACCGCCACCCTCACCACCGCGGTCCACACCCAGGAGGCCGGGAACCCCGACGCACCGCTGCTGCTCTGCCTGCACGGCATCGGCTCCTCCTCCGCCGCCTTCGCCCCGCAACTCGCCGGACTCTCCGACCAGGTACGGGTCGTCGCCTGGGACGCCCCCGGGTACGCGGCCTCCGCCGACCCCGGCCGGGCCCCCGGCCTCGACGGCTACGCCGACACCGCGGCCGCGCTGATCCGTGACCGCGGCGGCCGCGCCCATGTCCTCGGCGTCTCCTGGGGCGGCGTCATCGCCCTGCGCCTTGCCGCCCGCCACCCCGACCTCGTCGAGTCCCTGATCGTCGCCGACTCCAGCCGCGGCTCCGGCACCCACCCGGACAAGGCAGCCGCCATGCGCGCCCGCGCGGCACAGCTCGCCGCCGAAGGCCCGGACGCCTTCGCCGCCGCCCGCGGCCCGCGCCTCGTCTCCGCCGACGCCCCCGCCGAACTCGTCGAACGCGTCGTGGCGACCATGGCCGCCTCCATCCGCACCCCCGGATACGGCTACGCCGCCGACGCGATGGCCGAGGCCGACCTCACAGACGACGTGCCCGCCATCACCGCACCGGCCCTCGTCCTCTGCGGCGAACAGGACACCGTCACCGGAACCGAGGAGTCCCAAGCCATCGCGGGCGGCCTCACCAAGTCCGTGTACGTGACCCTCTCCGGCGCCGGACACCTCTCCAACCAGGAACGGCCCGAGGCCTTCAACGCCTGGGTCCGCGCCCACCTCCACGTCGTCGCCCGCACCCCCGCGTGACGACGGCCCGCCCCCACCCGCACCAACGAACCGAGGAGCAACCCGTGCCCATCGACAACACCCCCTACGAGACCGACGGCGACCTCGCGAAGTACACCGACTCGCTCATCGCCACCAAGGACTCCCGCGAGCCCGACTGGAACACCCTCTCCTTCCAGGCGAAGGCCGGCGACCAGTACAAGCGCGCCCAGATCCGCTACGTCGGCTCCGGCGCCACCGGCAACCACGAGAACGACAACCGCATCATCCCGTCCGGCGGCTTCACCTTCTCCAACATGCTGCTGCCGCCCGGCGCCGAGGGCCCCGAGCACACCCACCACGACGTCGAGGAAGCCTTCTTCGTCCTCGAGGGCCAGGTCAGGGTCGGCATCCACCGCGGCGCCGACGAGGTCGAGTACCGTACCCTCGGCTACCGCGACATGATCGTCGTGCCTGCCGGAGTGGCCCGCTCGCTGAAGAACGAGGGCGACACCGACGCCCTGTTCTGCGTCATCATCGGCACGCAGAAGCCGCAGGTCCCGACGTACCCCGAGCACTCCCCGATGCACGGCATCACCCGCGACTGATGGCCGCCGACGACACCCCCCGTACAGCGGACGGCTCCCGTACGGTCGTCGTCACCGGCGCCGGCCGCGGCCTCGGACTGGCCGCGGCCCGCCGGATCGGCGCCGACGGCTACCGCGTCGTCATCGCCGAACTCGACGAACGGACCGGCAAACAGGCCGCCGACGACCTGCGCGCCGACGGCATCACCGCGGACTTCCACCCGCTCGACGTCGCCGACCCGGACTCCGTCGACGCCCTCGCCGCCACCCTCGCCGGCGACGGCACCAGGCTCCACGGCCTCGTCAACAACGCCGGTCTGGCCAACGCGGTCGGCGGGAAACCGTTCCACGAGATCGACGTGGAGGCGTGGGACCGCATCATGACGGTCAACGCCCGCGGTCCCTGGCTCGTCGCCCGCGCCCTCCTGCCGCTCATGAAGGCAAGCGGTGGCGGCCGGATCGTCAACCTCGCCTCGGACGCGGCGCTGTACGGCTCGCCCCGCCTCGCCCACTACATCGCCTCCAAGGGCGCCGTCATCTCCCTGACCCGGGCCATGGCCCGCGAGACCGGAGAGCTCGGCATCACCGTCAACGCGGTCGCCCCCGGACTGACCGAGGGGGAGTCCTCCGTCGACATCCCCGTCGAACGGCACGAGCTGTACCGGCTGAACCGGGCGATCTCCCGGCCCCAGCAACCGGCGGACCTGGTCGGCCTAATCGCCTTCCTCGTCGGCGACGAGTCCGGCTACATCACCGGCCAGACCTTCGCCGTCAACGGCGGCTTCACCATGCACTGACCTTGCGGGCACCCCGCCGCACCGGACCACCCCCACGGGGGCCCCGGTGCGGCGACCGCCCCAGGACACCCCCTCACACCAAGGAGTACGAGATGGACCTCGGCCTCGCCGACCGCAGCATCCTCGTCACCGGCGGCAGCTCCGGCGTCGGCCTCGCCACGGTCCGCATGCTGCTCGCCGAAGGCGCCCGCGTCGCCACCTGCGGCCGCCGCGCCGACGGCCTCACCACCGCCCTCGACGGGCTCGCCGGACCGGACAGGCTCCACCACGCCCCCTGCGACGTACGCGACGAAGCGGCAGTCAAAGCATTCACCGAAGAAGCCGCCGACCGCTTCGGCGGCCTCGACGGACTCGTCAACAACGCCGGCGCCTCCCGGATGAAACCCTTCGCCGAGACCACCGCCGACGACTGGCGCGACGAACTCGAACTCAAATTCTTCGGCGTCCTCAACCCCCTCCACGCCGCCCTGCCCCACCTGCGCAAGTCCGGCAACGCCTCCGTCGTCAACATCAACGCCGTACTCGCCAAACAGCCCGAGACCCGGCTCATGACCACCAGCGCCGCCCGCGCCGGCATCCTCAACCTCTCGACGTCCCTGTCGAAGGAACTCGCCCCCGACGGCATCCGCGTCAACTCCGTCTGCCTCGGCCTCGTCGACACCGGACAGTGGGAACGCCGCTACGCAGCATCCGGCAGCCCCCTCGACTACGCCGCCTGGCAGGCCGAACTCGCCGCCGACCGCGGCATCGCACTCGGCCGCCTCGGCAACGCCGACGAAGTCGCGTACGCCATCACCACCCTCCTGTCACCCCGGGCCTCGTACATCACCGGCACCACCGTCGACGTCTGCGGCGGCGTCAACCGATCCATCGCATAACACCCACCCCCCACCCCCGTTCACGTACCTCAGGAGCGCAACGACATGACCCAACCCAACGGCGGCGACCTGCTCGTCGAGACGCTGCGCGGACTCGGCGTCGACACGGTGTTCGGCATCGTCAGCGTGCACAACCTGCCGCTCGTCGAAGCCGTGGACCGCGACCTGCGCTTCGTCCCCGTGCGCCACGAAGCCGCCGCAGTCAACGCGGCCGACGGCTACGCCCGCGCCACCGGACGCCTCGGCTGCGCCCTCACCAGCACCGGCACCGGAGCGGGCAACGCAGCAGGCTCCCTCATCGAGTCCCTCAGCTCCGGCACCCCCGTCCTCCACATCACCGGCCAGATCGACAGCGAATATCTCGGCTCCGGACGCGGCTTCATCCACGAGACCAAGGACCAGCTCGGCATGCTCCGCGCGGTCTCCACCCACGCCGTCACCGTGACCGACGCCGCCGACGCGGGCGACATCCTCCGCGATGCCGCCGCCCGCGCCCTCACCGCCCCGCACGGCCCCGTCAGCGTCGAATGGCCCATCGACCTGCAGTTCGCCCCCCAGCAGCTGACCGGCACCCCCGTACCCGTCAGCTCACCCCCGGCCCTGCCCGACCCGGCACTCCTCGACGAGGCCGCGGCGCTCCTCGCCGCCGCACACCGCCCCCTCGTCTGGGCCGGCGGCGGAGCCAACAACGCCCGCCCCGAACTCGCCGCACTCCTCGGCGCGCTGAACGCCGGACTCGTCACCTCCAACTCCGGCCGTGGCTCCGTCCCCGAGTCCGACGAACGCGTCCTCGGCAACTACGCCACCGCCCCCGCCGGACGCGCCCTCCTCGCCGAAGCCGACGTGCTGCTCTCCATCGGCACCCACTTCCGCTCCAACGAGACCGCCGACTACAGCCTCGAACTGCCTTCGGTGCACATCCAGCTGGACCTCGACCCGGCCGCCCCCGGCCGCGTCTACCCGGCCACCTGCGCCCTGCACGGCGACGCGGCCGCCGTCCTCACGGCCCTCGTGGAACGCATCTGCAGCAGCGGTACGGAGACGGACTGGCCGGCCCGCGTACGCAAGGCCCGTAACGACGCCCGCAGCGCACAGCGTCACGCGATCGGCCCGCAGGCCGCAGTCAACGACGCGATCCGCGACGCCTGCCCGCCCACATCCGTCATCGCCCGCGACGTCACCATCCCCTCCTCAACCTGGGGAAACCGGCTGCTGGAAATCACCGACCCGGCGACCAACGTCTTCCCCCGCGGCGGAGGCATCGGACAAGGCCTCGCCATGGGCATCGGCGCCGCACTCGGCCGCCCCGACACCCCCACCGTCGTCATCGCAGGCGACGGCGGCCTCGCCGTCCACCTCGGCGAACTCCTCACCCTCGCCCAGGAGAGGCCCCGCCTCACCCTCCTCGTCTTCAACGACGGAGGCTACGGCGTCCTGCGCAACATGCAGGACACCCACTTCCCCCGCCGCTCCGGAGTCGACCTCACCACCCCCGACTTCGCCGCGCTCGCCGCCGCCGTCGGACTCCCGTACGCCCGGATCGCCACCGAAGCCGACGCGGGCCCCGTCATCAAGGAAGCCACCGCCTCGGACGGCCCCACCCTCGTCGAGATCGACCTCACCGCACTCGGCCCGATGAACACGCCGTTCACCCCGCCCGTCAAGCTCCCCTCGACCGCCACCGGACAAGGAGGCGACCCGCGATGAACACCACCGGACAAGAACCCCAGCTCGACCTGCTCGTCCACCGCATGACCTGGGAAGCCGACGGCGTCCTCGGCATCGAACTCACCCACCCGGACGGCACCCCCCTCCCCGTCTGGACCCCCGGCGCCCACATCGACGTACACACCGGCGGCCACATCCGCCAGTACTCCCTGTGCTCAGACCCCGCCGACCCCACCCACTGGCGCATCGGCATCCTCAAGGAACCCGCATCCCGCGGCGGCTCCGCCCACGTCCACACCCAGCTGCGGCCCGGCCAGACCCTCCGCGTCCAAGGCCCCCGCAACCACTTCGAACTCGACGCCGACAACAACGCCGGCAGCTTCCTCTTCATCGCAGGCGGCATCGGCATCACCCCGATCCTCGCCATGGCCCGCGAAGCGACCCGCCGCGCCATCCCCTGGCGCGTCGTCCACGGCGGCCGCACCCGCGCCTCCATGGCCTTCGGTGCCGAACTCACCGCACTCGCCGAACTCCCCGGCGGATCAGTCGAGTTCGTCCCCCAGGACGAGCAGGGTCACATCGGCCTCGACACCCTCCTCGGCGACCTCCCCGCAGACACCCAGGTCTACTGCTGCGGACCGGAACCGCTCCTCGCCGCCGTCGAGGAACGCTGCCCCACCGCCCGTACGGAACGCTTCGCCGCCCCGACGGCAGCCCCCCGCGACGCAGCGGACACCGGCTTCGACGTCGTCTGCTCCCGCACCGGAACCACCGTCCAGGTCGGCCCCGACACCTCGGTCCTGGACGCACTCGAAGGCGCCGGAATCTCCGTACCCTCCTCCTGCCGCGACGGCATCTGCGGCACCTGCGAGACCAAAGTCCTCGAAGGCACCCCCGACCACCGGGACTTCCTGCTCTCCGACAGCGAGAAGGCCGCCGGTGCCTCGATGATGCTCTGCGTCTCCCGCGCCTGCACCCCGTGCCTCGTCCTCGACCTCTGAACCACCCCCGAAGGGAGCCGACATGACCACCCCGCAGTACCTCAACCCCCACCAGGCACGCACCGCCGACCCCACCCCGTACGAGAAGAAACTCGCCGCGGTGATCGAGGACGTCTTCGGCAGCGGCACCCACGACCTGCCCGGCCTCGTCGCCGGACTCAACGCCCGCGACCTGCCCGCCCCCGACGGCAACCCGTGGACCGAGGACACCTTCCGCACCGAGATGCGACGACTGGGAGCGTGAAACGACCATGACCACCGACACCGCAACACACACCGGCGAGACCACCCGGCCCTCCGAAGTCGCCCGCCCCGGCAACCGCACCGCCGACCGCCTCTTCACCACCGGCATACGCAACCAGTGGTACGCCGTCTGCCCCTCCGGCTCCGTCCCCGCCGGCGGCATGAAGCGCCTCACCCTCCTCGGCGAGGAATGGCTCCTCTTCCGCCGCGCCGACGGCACCCTCCACATGCTCGAGGACCGCTGCCCCCACCGCGGCGCCCGGCTCTCCCTCGGCAAACACCTCGGCGACCGGATCGCCTGCTGGTACCACGGCGTCCAGGTCGACGGCACCGGCACCGTCGCCGCCGTACCCGGCCTGCCCGGTTGCAACCTCGAAGGCAAACAGCTCGTCGCCGCACCCCACGTCATCGAGACCGGCGGCGCGGTCCTCGCCTACTTCGGCGACAACGAACACCCCGAACCCGCCCCCCTCGTCCTGCCGGAACAGCTCACCGACCCCGACGTCTCGGCCTTCCTCTGCTACGCGGAGTGGAACGTCAACTGGCGCTACGCCGTCGAGAACCTCCTCGACCCCATGCACGGATCGTTCCTGCACCGCGACTCGCACAGCATGTCCGAAGGGCAGACCACCGCCCGCTTCCGGATCCGCGAGACCGAACGCGGATTCTTCTTCGAGAAGACCGACCAGAGCGGCGTGAACTTCGACTGGGTCGAACTCTGCCGCACCGGCATCGACTGGGTCGACCTGACCATCCCGTACCCGCCCACCGCAGGCCCCGGCGGCCCGTTCGGCATCGTCGGCATGGCCACCCCCATCGACGAGGACCGTTGCGCCGTCTTCTTCTGGCGCTACCGCCGCGTCACGGACTGGCAGCGCGACACCTGGCGCTTCCTCTACAAGACCGTGCTGGAGGACCGCCACTGGGACGTCCTCGAACAGGACCGGATCATGCTCGAAGAACTCCGCAGCGACGCCGACCAGGCGGAGAACCTGTACCAGCACGACCTGGGCGTCGTCCGCGTCCGCCGCATGTACCGCACGGAAGCAGAGGCCCAGGCCAAGGCGGACACCACCCGCTGAGCCGCCTCGAACACAAAGATGTCCCCGACCGCCGGACGGGCTCGACCACCGAGCCCGCCCGGCGATCGAGGTTCACGCACCGTCCGGGCCAGGCGACTCCGAGCCCGTCCGGCAGATCGAGCGAGTCCGGCGATCGAGGACAAAGCGGCCACCGGGCGACACCGCCCTACCCCTCCTCGCCCGCACCCTCCTCCGCCGCCAGCACGGACCGCTCCAACTTCTCCAACAACCGCGCCAACTGCCGGCACTCCGCAGGAGTGAGCCCCGCCAGCATCCGCCGCTCGTTCTCCAGATGCTCCGAGAACAACTCGTCGATCGTCGACAGACCCTCGTCCGTCAACCGCGAATGCACCACCCGACGGTCCTGCGGATCCCGCTCCCGCAGAATCAGCCCGTCCTTCTCCAGCCGGTCGATCCGCAACGTCACACCGGCCGAACTGATCAGCCCGGAATCCGCCAGCTCACCCGCCGTACGACGAAACGGCGCACCCGCCCTGCGCAGCGCGGTCAGCACATCGAACCCCGCCATCGACAGGCCCTTGCGCTCCACCGGTCGCGAAATCGCCGCGCTGTACCGCAAGAACGCCCGATGCAGCCGGCCGAACACCTCCAGCGGAGCCGTATCCAGCTCCGGCCGCTCCCGCCGCCAGTCCTCGACGATCGACGCCACCGCGTCCTGCCGCGTCGCGGAAGCCGTCTTCTTCGCCATCCCGGGCACCCTCCGTGCAGGAACACAATGGGTAAGAATCTTAGCCCTCAACGGCCACCCGCAGCCGCGCAGCCACCCACCTGCACCGCACCCGGCCCACCGCGCACTCAGCCCTGCGAGAACCCCACTGCGCACCCCCTACGCCATGCGGCAGCATGGATCCATGTCCGTACTGACGCGCAACGAAGCGCAGACCCGAGCCCAGTTCCTCGACGTACACCGATACACGATCGACCTCGATCTGACCACGGGTGAGGACACCTTCGACTCCCGCACCGTCATCCAGTTCACCGCACTCGCGGCCGGAGACACCTTCGTCGAACTCAAGCCCGCCACCCTGCGCTCCATCAGCCTCGACGGACACCCCCTCGACCCCGCCGACCTCACCGAGAACCGGTACCCCCTCACCGCCCTCACCGCCGGCCCGCACGAACTGCGCATCGACGCCGCCATGCGCTACTCCCGCACCGGCGAAGGCATGCACCGCTTCACCGACCCCACCGACGGCGAAACGTACCTCTACACCCAACTCTTCATGGAAGACGTCCAACGCGTCTTCGCCGCATTCGACCAGCCCGACCTCAAATCCGTCTTCGCCCTCACCGTCACCGCCTCCGAAGACTGGACCGTCCTCGGCAACGGCATCGCCGAACACACCGGCAACGGCCGGTGGACCATCGCCCCCACACCACTGATCTCCACCTACCTCGTAGCCGTCGCCGCAGGCCCGTGGCACTCCGTCACCACCCAGCACGCCGGACTGCCCTTCGGCATCCACTGCCGCCGCTCCCTCGCCCCCCACCTCGACGCCGACGCCGACGAAATCCTCGACATCACCCGCGCCTGCTTCGATCGCTACCACGAGAAATTCGACGAGCCCTACCCCTTCGACTCCTACGACCAGGCCTTCGTCCCCGAATTCAACGCCGGCGCCATGGAGAACCCCGGGCTCGTCACCTTCCGCGACGAATTCATCTACCGCTCAGCCGTCACCGACACCGAACGCCAGACCCGCGCCATGGTCATCGCCCACGAAATGGCCCACATGTGGTTCGGCGACCTCGTCACCCTCGCCTGGTGGGACGACATCTGGCTCAACGAGTCCTTCGCCGAATACATGGGCTACCAGACCCTCACCGAAGCCACCCGCTTCACCGACACCTGGGTCGACTTCGGCGTAGCCCGCAAGGGCTGGGGATACGACGCCGACCAACGCCCCTCCACCCACCCCGTCGCCCCCGACCCCGCCGCCGTCCCCGACACCGCATCCGCCATGCTCAACTTCGACGGCATCTCCTACGCCAAGGGCGCATCCGCCCTGCGCCAACTCGTCACCTGGCTCGGCGAAAAGGACTTCCTCACCGGCATCAACACCCACTTCGCCCGACACAAATTCGCCAACGCCACCCTCGCCGACTTCATCGACAACCTCGCCTCCGCCACCGACCGCAACGTCCACGCCTGGGCCGAACAATGGCTCCGCACCACCGGCGTCGACACCCTCACCCCCCACATCGACGAATCCGACGGCGCCTGGTCCATCACCATCGACCAGCACGGCCACCGCCCCCACCGCATCGCCGTCGGCGCCTACGACCACGCCATCGAAACCCAGCCAGGACCCGACCGCCTCATCCTGCGCGACCGCTTCGAACTGGACGTCCCCCACAACAACACCGCCAAGAACCACACCGGACGCCGCCCCGCCCTCGTCGTCCCCAACGACCACGACCTCACCTACGCCAAGGTCCGCCTCGACCCCGAATCCTGGAACACCGCACTCCACACCCTCTCCGGCATCCCCGAGGCCCTCACCCGAGCCGTCATCTGGAACACCGCCCGCGACATGGTCCGCGACGGCGAACTCCACCCCACCACCTACCTCCGCACAGCCCGCACCCACCTCCCGCACGAAACCGACCTCGCCCTCGTCCAAGGCGTCCTCACCTTCGCCGACACCCAGGTCACCCGCCGCTACACCACCCCCGACAACCGCCCCGCCGCCCACGCCACCCTCACCGACCTCTGCCGCGACCTCATCCGCCGCACCGAGGACGGCACCAACCCCGGCCTCCGCCTCACCGCCGTACGCCACTACATCGACGCCGCCACCCAACCCGACACCATCCAGGACTGGCTCACCAACGACAGCGTCCCCGGCGGCCCCGAACTCGACCCCGAACTCCGCTGGCGCATCCTCACCCGACTCGCCGTCCTCGGCGCCACCGACGAAACCACCATCGCCACCGAACTCGAACACGACCCCAGCGCCACCGGCCAGGAAGGCGCCGCCCGCTGCCGCGCCGCCCTCCCCACCCCCGAAGCCAAAGCCACCGCCTGGCACAGCCTGTTCAACGACGACACCCTCTCCAACTACCTCTTCAGCGCCACCGCCCAAGGCTTCTGGCAACCCGAACAGGCCGACCTCGTCCACACCTACGTCCCCCGCTACTACCCCGAAGCCACCGCACTCGCCGCCCGCCGCGGCCCCGCCATCGCCGAAGCCGCAGGCCGCTACGCCTTCCCCCACTACGCCATCGACACCGACAACCTCCACCACGGCGAACAAGCCCTGAACGACCCCACCCTCATCCCCGCCCTCCACCGCAAACTCACCGACCAGATCGACGACCTGCGCCGAGCCCTCGCCGTACGCAACGCCCACTGACCCACCACACCGACACCACACACACCGCAGCACCCGTGCCCGGCGCCACCCACCCCAAGGGGAGACGCCGGGCACACCCATACCACCAGCACCCCCGACAACCCCCCACCCCCCACCGCCCATCCCCCTTTCGAGTTCAGATCACCACGCTCACCGGCCGCGCCACCAGAAACCCGGACAAGCTGGCATGTCCACCCATGCGCGCACCCGAAGGGCCCCACCACCATGCCCACCCCACCCCTCGCCGGATCCACCACCGGACCCGACGCCCTCCGCCCCCTCCTCGACACCGTCCTCACCGCACTCCACGACGGAGCCCACCAACGAAACGGCCCCATCCCCGCCGGCGGACCCCCAACCACCACCACCCGCATACACGCCGCCACCCACCCCGTCATCCCCGACCACGGCACCGGCCCCCACCACGCCCTACGCACCCTCGTCACCGCACTCACCCAAGGCTCCGCAGACCCCGCACACCCCCACTGCGCAGCCCACCTCCACACCCCACCCCTCGCCCTCGCCACCGCGGCCGACCTCGCCGCCTCCGCCCTCAACCCCTCCATGGACTCCTGGGACCAAGCACCCGCCGCCTCAACCCTCGAAGCCGCCACCACCACCGCACTCGCCCACGAGATCTACCCCCACCACCCCCACCCCGACGCCCTCATCACCACCGGCGGCACCGAAGCCAACCAACTCGCCCTCCTCCTCGCCCGCGAACGCCACGGCCCCGTACAAACCATCTGCGCCACCAACGCCCACCACAGCATCAACCGCGCCACCTGGCTCCTCGGCCTCCCCGAACCCCTCACCATCCCCGCCCCCACCGGCGTCATGGACCTCACCGCACTCGAAGAAACCCTCACCCGACACCACCACCAACGCCTCCTCGTCACCGCCACCGCAGGCACCACCGACACCGGCCAGATCGACCCCCTCGACCACATCGCCGACCTCTGCACCACCCACGGCGCCGAACTACACATCGACGCCGCCTACGGCGGCCCCCTCCTCTTCAGCCCCACCCACCGCACCAAACTCCACGGCCTCCACCGCGCCCACAGCGTCACCCTCGACCTCCACAAACTCGGCTGGCAACCCGCCCCCGCAGGCATCCTCGCCGTCCCCGACCACCACCACCTCCAAGCCCTCCACCACCAAGCCCCCTACCTCAACGCCCACGACGACACCGAAGCCGGCCTCCCCGACCTCCTCGGCCGCTCCCTACGCACCACCCGCCGACCCGACGCCCTCAAAATCGCCGTCACCCTCCAAGCCCTCGGCCGCACCGGACTCGCCGACCTCATCGACCGCACCATCAACACCGCCCACCACCTCGCCGACCTCATCACCCACACCCCCACCCTCGACCTCTACGACCGCCCCACCATCACCACCGTCCTCTTCCGCCCCACCCACACCGACGATCACACCGTCGCCACCATCCGCCGCACCCTCCTCACCAACGGCCAAGCCGTCCTAGGCCGCGCCCACACCCACAACGGCCTCTGGCTCAAAGCCACACTCCTCAACCCCCACACCACCCCCAACGACCTCCAAACCCTCCTCGACCACGTCACCCACCTCACCCACCACCTCAAGAAAGGCAACACACCCCGATGACCGACCGACCCAGCCCCAACCCCGACCAGCCACACGACCTCGTCGGCATCGGCATCGGCCCCTTCAACCTCTCCCTCGCCGCCCTCGCCCACGGCATCCCCGGCAACCCCCACCCCCTCGCCGCGACCTTCTACGAACAACGCCCCGCCTTCCACTGGCACCCCGGCCTCCTCATCGACGGCGCCAGCCTCCAAGTCCCCTTCCTCGCCGACCTCGTCACCCTCGCCGACCCCGCAAGCCCCTGGACCTTCCTCAACTACCTACGCAGCCGCGACCGCCTCTTCCCCTTCTACTTCGCCGAGCGCTTCCACATCCAACGAGCCGAATACGACGCCTACTGCCGCTGGGTCACCGACCAACTCCCCGGCCTCCACTTCAGCCACCAGGTCGACGCCGTCCGCTGGAACCCCGAACGCCAGCTCTTCGAAGTCGACTTCACCCAACTCGACACCCACGGCGAAGCCGAAGCCCTCGGCCGCGCCTACACCCGCCACATCGCCCTCGGCATCGGCACCGAACCCTTCATCCCCGAACCCCTCAAACCCCTCGCCGACGCCGAAACCGTCCCCGTCATCCACTCCGCCGACTACCTCCACCACCGCCGACAACTCCTCGAAGCCGAACACATCACCGTCATCGGCTCCGGCCAGTCAGGCGCCGAAATCTTCCTCGACCTCCTCCGCGCACGCCCCGCCGGACACGAAAAACTCCACTGGCTCGCCCGCACCCACGCCTTCGCCCCCATGGAGTACTCCAAACTCGGCCTCGAACACTTCACCCCCGACTACAGCCGCTACTTCCACGCACTCCCCGAACACGTACGCGACGAACTCGTCCCCCACCAATGGCAACTCCACAAAGGCATCGACGCCGACACCATCGCCGCCATCCACGACGAGCTCTACCGACGCACCCTCCACGGCGGCTGGCCCGACACCACCCTCACCCCCGGCGTCCACGTACGCACCGCAGGCCGCCTCGCCAACACCCGCGTCGAACTCCACCTCGAACACACCCAACAAGGCACCCGCACCCGCCTCACCACCGACGCAGTCGTCCTCGCCACCGGCTACCGCGAACGCCCCCTCGACCGCCTCCTCACCGGCCTCGCCCCCCACATCCGCCGCGACACCGGCGGACGCCCCCGCATCGACGACCACTTCCGCCTCGAACTCGACCCCACCGTCACCGGCAACGTCTACGTACAGAACGCCGAACGCCACACCCACGGCGTCGGCGCCCCCGACCTCGGACTCGCCGCCTGGCGCAGCGCCACCATCCTCAACAACCTCACCGACACCAACGCCTACCCCCTCCCACAACGCACCGCCTTCACCACCTTCGGCCTCACCCCCCAGAACACCCCCAAAATCCCCCACCAGCACCCCGGCCTCATCCCCCTCGTACAAGGCAACTGACCCACCCCACCCAAAACAAAAGCGGCCGCCTCCCGGAAAGGAGACGGCCGCTCAACCAAAGAACCGCTAGAACACCGGCTTACCATCCCGCGTCAGCCGCCAGTCCACCGAAGCGAACTGCGAACCGTCCACCGAACCCTTCGACTGCACCCACGCAATGATCGTGTTGCGGATCTCCTCCGAATTCGCCCACAACTGCTTCGCGCCCGGCACATGCGGGAAATTACCGCCACCGCTCGCCCGATAATTGTTCACCGCCAGCACGAACTGAGCCGCCGGATCGATCGCCTTGCCCTCGAACGACAGATTCACGATCCGCGAACCATTCGGCTTCGCAACGTCGATGTCATACGTCAGACCCGACACCGCGTCATAGTTGTAGTCCGGCGTGTTGTCCGCATTCGTCAACTTCGCCGTATCCACCGGAACGTCAGCCGCCGTCTGCACGTAATACCGCGCCGAGAACTCCAGATAGTCCTTGATCTGCGCACCCGTCAACAGCCGGGCCTCAAGCGTGTTCTCGAACGGATACAGCCCCGCCGCGTCCTTGATCGTCACATCGCCGGCCGGAATCTGCGCCGTACGCGAGAAACACGACGCCTGCGACAGCACCGGAAGCGACGCATACTCGCCACCAGCCAGAGCAGCCTTCACCGTCTCCGCCTGAACCACATTGATCAGATCAATGATCGGCTCGTCCTTCCACGCCGCCTCCGCCGTCGTCATCGCCACCGTCGACGTACCGATGACCTGATTGACGTACGCCACGACCTTCTTGTGCTCATCCGCCAGCAGACCAGTGATCTTCGGGTCCTCGGCCGCCGTGTTCGAGTTCAGCACCTGCGAACCCGCACGCTCCACCACCCAGCGGCCCTTCTCCCACACCAGATCGAAGTCGAACAGCGTCAGCCGCTGCCCCCACTTCAACGGCTCGGAGAGCACCACCTTCTTACCCGTCTCCTTGTTCTCCACGAAGTACTCGGGGATCTCCAGATGGGCATGGCCGACCAGAATCGCATCGATACCCGGCACCTGCTCCGCCACCAGAGCCGCCGCATTCTCCACATACGGAACCTGATCACCGTACGACGACGTCCCACTGGTCCCCGAGTGCGCCGACACGATCACCACATCCGCACCCATGGACCGAAGCCGCGGCACAAACTTCGCCGCCTGCTCCTCCAGCCCCGGGAACACCATCTTGCCGCTGACATTCACCTTGTCCCAGATCGCGATCCCCGGATTCGTCAGACCCAGAATCGCCACCTTCACATCCGGACCGTGCGGCGTACGCATCCGCTTGATCACATACGGAGCGAACGCCGGGCGCAACGTCTTCGCATCCAGCGCATTCGCACCCAGCAGCGGGAAATCACACTGCTCCTCGAACTTCCGCAGCACCGGAATGCCGTAGTTGAACTCATGGTTGCCCAGCGCCGCCGCGTCATACCCGATCGCGTTCATCGCCTGCGCCATCGGATGGACCGGACCACGCTTCGCCGTGATCGGATCGATCTTCGCGTAGTAATACGACAGCTGCGTGCCCTGGATCGTGTCACCCGCATCGATCATCAGGGTGTTGTGCCGGCCCTTCTCCGCTCGGACCTGATCCACCAGCGTCGAGATCTTCGCCAGACCCACATCGTTGTGCGCCTTGTCGTCGAACTCCTTGTCCGTGAAGTAGTCCCAGTTGAAGACATTCCCGTGCAGATCGGTCGTGCCCATCACCGTGAACGAGTACCGCTTCGGCGGACGCCCATGACCACGACCGTGAGCCTCGGCAGGCACAGCCACACCCCCAGCCATCGCCACACCGGCCCCGGCCGCAGCCGATGTGCCCAGGAACGTCCTACGGTTCAGCGGCATCTTGTCTCCCACAGATCAGATCTCGTACTACACAACGCGCGTAGATAATGACCCACCAGCCCCACCCAGCAACACCCCTCGCAGGTTTCTATCTGATGACCACACGCGTCACACCCCGATGCGACAGCGGCCCCATGCCCCACACGCCAACCCCCTGCGGCACCCCCGACCACCCACGCGTCGCCCTCCCCGACCCCGGCGCCGAGAACACCACCCCCAAACCACCCACGCCCACCACACCCGGCAGCCACCGCAGCCGCGCCGCATACGGAGCAGAACCCGAAACACCCCCCGCCCCCGACCTCGAACCCCAACGAGAGACCGTCCACGCCCAGGTGAACGCCCGATTCACCAAGGCACCCCCGAAAACTCTGATCAGAATGCTCATCAGAGCACCCCCGTGCACAATTCAACCCTTGTCAATAACCCTTCACCCAAAGGTTGTTGAGTCGACACGCAGACCCAAATCGCTACCCGTAGGTAAGGTCTAGGCTCAAACCATGCGCCGAGCAAAAATCGTCTGCACCCTGGGCCCCGCCACCGACACATACGACCAGATCAAGGCACTCGTCGAAGCCGGAATGGACATCGCCCGCTTCAACCTCAGCCACGGCTCCTACGCCGAACACGAACAGCGCTACCGCCACGTACGCAAAGCCTCCGACGAAACCGGACGCAGCGTCGGCATCCTCGCCGACCTTCAAGGCCCGAAGATCCGCCTCGGCCGCTTCCGCGAAGGCCCCGTACTCCTTGAACGCGGCGACACCTTCACCATCACCGTCGAACCCACCGAAGGCGACCGCAACACCTGCGGCACCACCTACGAAGGCCTCAACACCGACGTCACCACCGGCGAACGCATCCTCGTCGACGACGGCCGCGTCACCCTCGAAGTCACCCACGTCGACGGCCCCCGCGTCCACACCACCGTCATCGAAGGAGGCATGGTCTCCGACAACAAAGGCCTCAACCTCCCCGGCGTCGCCGTCTCCGTCCCCGCACTCTCCGACAAAGACATCGAAGACCTCCGCTGGGCCCTGCGCACCGGCGCCGACATCATCGCCCTCTCCTTCGTACGCAGCGGACAAGACATCGACGACGTCCACCGCATCATGGACGAAGAAGGCCGCCGCCTCCCCGTCATCGCCAAAGTCGAAAAACCCCAGGCCGTCGAGAACATCGACGACATCGTCGCCGCATTCGACGGCATCATGGTCGCCCGCGGCGACCTCGGCGTCGAAATGCCCCTCGAACAAGTACCCATCGTCCAGAAGCGCGCCATCAAACTCGCCAAGCGCAACGCCAAACCCGTCATCGTCGCCACCCAGATGCTCGACTCGATGATCGACAACTCCCGGCCCACCCGCGCCGAAGCCTCCGACGTCGCCAACGCCGTCATCGACGGCACCGACGCCGTCATGCTCTCCGGCGAGACCAGCGTCGGCAAATACCCCATCGAAACGGTCCGCACGATGTCCCGCATCGTCGAAGCAGCCGAGGAAGACATCCTCGCCAAGGGCCTGCCCCCGCTCACCGACCGCAACAAGCCCCGCACCCAGGGCGGCGCGGTCGCCCGCGCAGCCGCCGAGATGGGCGACTTCCTCGGCGCGAAATTCCTGGTCGCCTTCACCCAGAGCGGCGACACCGTCAAGCGACTCTCCCGCTACCGCTCACCCATCCCACTGCTGGCCTTCACCCCGGACCCGGCCACCCGCTCCCAGCTGAACCTCACATGGGGCGTCGAGACCTTCCTCGGCCCGCACGTCGACTCCACGGACGCGATGGTCGCCCAGGTCGACGAGGAACTCCTGCGGATCGGCCGCTGCGAGAAGGGCGACGTCGTGGTCATCACGGCCGGCTCCCCGCCCGGCGTCGCGGGATCGACGAACCTGGTACGCGTGCACCACATCGGCGAGGACGACAGCCCCAAGTAATCCGGTCGTCAGTGCTTCGGCCCGACGTGAGCGTCCATGAGCGCGACGGACGCCCGTCGGGCGACGGAGATGTTGAGCGGGTTGCCCCCGCGTGAGAGGGTCGTCCACTCGACCCCGACAGCGGTGAGGGTGTCGCTGAACAGCTTGCGGATGTCGTCCGACTTGTTGGTGAAGAAGTACCGGGGGTACTCGTAACGCTTCCGCTCGCCGGCGATGAGTCGGGTGGTCCAGTTGGTGATGCGACATCCGTCGGAGTGGATCAGACCGCGGATGAATTCCCACGGGTGGGCATCCACGATCTTCTGTTGCCAGGGCTCGAGAGCGATCTTGCGGTTGTGCTTCCTGCCCGGGCCGTGCTGGGGAAAGAAGCAGGGCCAGTGCTTGCTGTAGCAGGTCACGTTCTGGCAGCCCTGACGCTGAACCCGGAATACCTTGTTGCCAGGACGCACGAGCTGCATGGCCTCGGCGCAGGCGTCGATGAGGCCGGGCCAGGCATCGGCGCAGGCAATACGCAGGAAGTACACGCCCCTTCTCGCGTGGGTGATGCAGCCGTCACCGAGATAGAGGCCGAGTAAATAGGCGTACGCGGCGGGGTCTTCGGGATCGCTCGGCAGGCCGTCGCACCTTGGGCAGTCAGCGGCGCGGTTCCAGCCGAGGGGTTCTATTCGTGTTTGCCACGAACGGATGGCAGCCCGGGAGATGCCGGTCTGTTTGCTTACCGAGTTCTGGCTGAAGCCTTGGGCGATGAGATCCAGAGCGCGCTTGCGCGTATCAAGGTCGTACACAAGGCCGAGCCTGTCCGGATCTTGATGGCCTCGAGTTGGAATAGATCAGCATTCACACGTTCACGTGAAGTTCTGATATTCCTATGTGATCTTGGAATCGAAGGAAAAGTGCCCCGAGTCGGACTCGAACCGACACTGTATGGGTTTTGAATCCATTGCCTGCTGCCAATTGGGCTACCGGGGCTCGCAGAATCGAAGGTTCCCTTCGACCCCCTGCGCGACCACCATACCGCAGGTGGGTAGGCTCAAGGGAGCTGTACCTGCCCTGAACGAGGAGCCCCGTGACCACGCCCGAGTCGCCCCAGCCCGTCGCCGACGACGACAAGTCGCACGTCCCGCCGCTGACGACCCGCGTCGTCATCGCCGAGGACGAGGCTCTCATCCGCCTCGACCTCAAAGAGATGCTCGAAGAAGAGGGCTACGCGGTCGTCGGCGAGGCCGGTGACGGCGAGAAGGCGGTCGAGCTCGCCCGGGAGCACCGGCCCGACCTCGTCATCCTCGATGTGAAGATGCCGATCCTCGACGGCATCTCCGCCGCCGAGCGCATCGCCGAGGAGTCCATCGCGCCCGTTCTGATGCTCACGGCGTTCTCGCAGCGTGACCTCGTGGAGCGGGCCCGGGATGCCGGGGCGATGGCGTACCTCGTGAAGCCGTTCAGCAAGAGCGACGTGGTGCCGGCCATCGAGATGGCTGTGTCGCGGTTCGCGGAGCTGAAGGCGTTGGAGACCGAGGTTGCGGATCTTTCGCAGCGGTTGGAGACGCGGAAGCTGGTGGATCGGGCGAAGAGCATTCTGCAGACGGATTACGGGCTGTCGGAGCCGGCTGCGTTCCGGTGGATTCAGAAGACGTCGATGGATCGTCGGCTGTCGATGCAGCAGCTTGCGGAGGCGTTGATCGAGGATGCCGAGGAGAAGCGGCGGGCGGCGAAGGACGGCGCGTAGTCGTGTAGGTGTGTATGGAAGAGGCCCGCATCCCGGATCGTTCGGGGTGCGGGCCTCTTCGGTGTGCAGGGGTGGGTCAGTCCTCGCCGAGGTATGCCTTGCGGACGGATTCGTCGTGGAGGAGGTTCTGGCCGGTGCCGGAGAGGACGATCTTGCCGACCTCCATGACGTGGCCGTGGTCGGCGAGGGAGAGTGCGGCCTGGGCGTTCTGCTCGACGAGCAGGATGGTGGTGCCCTGGGCCTTGAGCTCGACGATGGTTTCCATGATCTTCTGCATCATGATCGGGGAGAGGCCCATGGAGGGTTCGTCGAGCATGAGCAGTTTGGGCCGGGACATGAGGGCGCGGCCCATGGCGAGCATTTGCTGTTCGCCGCCCGAGAGGGTTCCGGCGGCCTGCTTCCTTCGTTCTCCGAGGATGGGGAAGAGGTCGTAGGCGCGCTGGATGTCCTTTTCGATGCCTGCTTTGTCGTTGCGGAGGTAGGCGCCGAGGAGGAGGTTCTCGGTGATCGTCAGCCGGGGGAAGATGTGGCGTCCCTCGGGGGAGTGGGCGAGGCCCAGGGAGACGATCTTGTGGGCGGGGATGTTGGTGAGTGGTTTGCCCTCGAAGAGGATCTGGCCGCCGATGGGCTTGAGGAGGCCGGAGAGGGTGCGCAGGGTGGTGGTTTTTCCTGCGCCGTTGGTGCCGATGAGGGTGACGACCTGGCCGGCTTCGACAGTGAAGGAGATGCCTTTGACGGCTTCGATCTTGCCGTAGGCGACGCGGAGGTCTTCGACCTGGAGCAGTGCGGTCATCGGGTGTCCTCCTCTTCGGTGCGGGTGGTGCTGGTGTCGTCGTCGGTGGCGGCTTCCGCTTCGGCGGGCTCCGCTTCCGTGGTTTCGGCCTCGGCGTGTGCTCCGGCTTCTGCTGCTTCTACTTCGGCGACTTCTTCGGCACCGGGGGCGCCTTCGAAGGGGGTGCCGAGGTAGGCGGCTACGACGCGTTCGTCGCTCTGGACGACGGCGGAGGTGCCTTCGACGAGCTTTTCGCCCTGTACGAGGACGGCGACTCGGTCGCAGAGGTTGAAGATGAAGCGCATGTCGTGCTCGATGACGAGGACGGCGATGCCTTGGTCCCGGATGGCGAAGATGAGCTCTTCGGTGACGCGGGTTTCCTGGGGGTTCATGCCTGCGGTGGGCTCGTCCAGGAGGAGGAGTCCGGGGTCGCTGGCGAGGGCGCGGGCGATTTCCAGCTTGCGCTGGTCTCCGTAGGGGAGGTTGCGCGCGAGGTGGTCGGCCTTGGCGCGGAGGCCGATGAACTCCAGGAGTTCCATGGCGCGTTCTCGGCTGGCGTTCTCGGCTTTGGTGAAGCCGGGGAGGCGCAGGAGGGCGGACCAGAGGCCTTCTTTGGTGCGGGTGTGGCGTCCGACAAGAACGTTTTCCAGGACGGTCATGTTGGGGAAGAGCCGGATGTTCTGGAAGGTGCGGGCGATGCCTGCCTGGGTGACGAGGTGGGGCTTGGGCGGCAGGACGGTGCCCTTGTAGCTGACTGTGCCTTCGGTGGGGACGTAGAGCCCGGTGAGGCAGTTGAAGAAGGTGGTTTTGCCGGCGCCGTTGGGCCCGATGAGGCCGACGATTTCACCTGCGTTGACGGTGAGGTCGACGTTGCGTACGGCGGTGAGGCCGCCGAAGCGCATGGTGACGCCGCTTGCGTCGAGGACGGTGGTGGCGGTTTGTGTGGTGGTGGTCATGGTGGTCACGCCCCCGCCTTGGCGATGCCGGCGCCGGTTTCTTCGGACTGCCGTGGTTCCGGTACGTCGATGGGGTCGTTCTCGTGGAATTCGAGCTGCTTCCTGCGGTCGGCGACCAGGCCTTCGGGGCGGAAGCGCATCAGGAGGATGAGCGCGATGCCGAAGAGGAACAGCTGGTAGTCCTGCATGAACTGGAGTTTGGCCGGGATGAGGTAGAGCAGTGCTGCGCCGACGAAGGGTCCGCTGAGGGTTCCCATGCCGCCGAGGATGACGGCGGCGAGGAGGAACGCGGAGTTCGGGGGTACGGAGCCGGCGAACTGGTACTGCTCGGGCGTCACGGTGTAGTTGACGTGTGCCTGGACGGTGCCGGCGAGGCCGGCGAGGGTGGCGCCGAGGGCGAAGGCGAGCAGCTTGAGCCGGAAGGCGTTGATGCCCATGGCGGTGGCGGCGGTTTCGTCTTCGCGGATGGCGACCCAGGCGCGGCCGATGCGGGATTCACCGGAGCGGCGGAACACGAGGACGACGACGGCGGTGACGACGAGCATCAGCAGGTAGTAGTTGGCCGGCCTGCTGAGGGTGAAGGGGCCGATGTCGTGGCTGAGTCCGAAGTCGATCCCGAAGAGGTTGAGGTCCGGGATGCTGGGGATGCCTTGGGAGCCGTTGGTGAGGTCGGGTCCGCTGTTGCCGTTGAGGTTGTTGACGGTGACGCGGAAGATTTCACCGAAGCCGAGGGTGACGATGGCGAGGTAGTCGCCGCGCAGTCGGAGGGTCGGGGCGCCGATGAGGACGCCGAAGACGAGTGAGACTGCGGCTCCGGTGAGGACAGCGGCCCAGAAGGGGAAGTGGACGCCGATGGCGGCGAGGGGTGCGCCGGAGACGAGGGCCGCGGTGTAGGCGCCGACACCGAGGAAGGCGACGTAGCCGAGGTCGAGGAGGCCGGCGAGGCCGACGACGACGTTGAGGCCGAGGGCGACGGTCGCGAAGATGAGGATGTTCGCGCCGATGAGGGTGTATTCCGCGGTGTCCTGGGTGAAGGGGAAGCAGAGTGCTGCGACCAGGGCTGCGGTGAGGGCGACGTTGCGGTGCTTCGTGGTCAGCGCGGTGATGCGGGAGATGAGTCCCGCGCGGGTGACAGCGGTGAACGCGAAGGCTGCGGTGATGAGGAAGCCGATGAACTGTTCGGAGTCTTCGGTGGGGATGCCGATGCCGTAGGTGAAGACGTACAGCATGGTGCCGAAGGCTGCCGTGATGATGAGGATTTCGGCCCAGGCGGGGAGTGTTTTGGCGCGGGTTGCCGCGGGTGCGGCGAGGCTGTTGCGGAAGCGCTGCCAGGCGCCCGGCCGGGGTTCGCGCTGGGAGAGGGGTTCGTCGCTGGGGAGTGCGAGTGCGGCGATGATGGCGATGAGTGCGCCGATGCCGCTGACCCATGCGCCGGGTTCGAGGTTGACGACGCCGCCGAGCTCGTAGGAGATGGCGCCCATGGTGTACCCGGTGGTGCCGAGGGTGCCGAGGGCGAGGAGCCGGACGGGGCTGTTGGTGCCGCCGGGGGTGAGCCAGCGGAGTCCTCGGATGCCGTATCCGCTGAGTGCGAAGAGGAGGGTGAGGGCGGCGCCGGTGAGGGTGAGGACCTGAAGGCCGCCGGGGTAGCCGGTGACCGTGAGGTCGCCGGGGAAGTCGGTGGTCCAGGTCCAGGCGAGGAAGGTGCCGGCGAGTGCGATGGCGGCGCCTGCGATGGTGGCGAGGCGGGCGATCGGTGCGGGCAGTGGGATGAGTGTGCTCTGGGTGGTCATCCGTATCACGCCCGATCCGCGACGCGTTCGCCGAGCAGGCCCTGGGGCCGGAGCAGCAGGACGACGATAAGGAGGACGAAGGCCCACACGTCCTTCCAGGCGCCGCCGCCGAAGAGGTCCATGCCGGGGACGTCGCTCATGTAGCCGGTGGCGAGGGATTCGGCGACGCCGAGTACGACTCCGCCGAGCATGGCGCCGTAGATGTTGCCGATGCCGCCGAGTACGGCTGCCGTGAAGGCCTTGAGGCCCATGATGAAGCCCATGCGGAAGCCGATCTGGCCGTTCTTGAGCCCGTAGGCGACGGCTGCGACGGCTGCGAACGCGGCACCGATGGCGAAGGCCATGACGATGATGCGGTCGGTGTTGATGCCCATGAGCTTGGCGGTGTCGGGGTCCTGCGAGGTTGCTTGCATGCCGCGGCCGGAGCGGGTCTTGGAGACGAAGAGTCCGAGGGCGATCATGCAGACGGGTGCGGCGATGAGGACGAAGAGGTCACCGCGTTGGATGTTGGCGCCGAAGATACCGAAGGCGTCGCCCTTGAACTGCGGGAAGGGGTGGTCCTTCGTGGCGTTGGGGTACCACTTCCAGATGGCCTGCTGGAGTGCGAGGGAGAGTCCGATCGCGGTGATCAGCGGGGCGAGTCTGGGGGCGGTGCGCAGCGGCCGGTAGGCGAAGCGTTCGGCGGCGACGCTGACGGCGACGGAGCATATGACGCCGCCGATGATCATGAGAGGGACGATTGCGAGGAGGTTGGAGCCGGCCGGCATCCAGAGGTACACGGTGAGAGCTCCGAAGCCTCCGATCATGAAGATCTCGCCGTGGGCAAAGTTGATGAGCTGGATGATTCCGTAGACCATCGTGTAACCGATCGCGATGAGACCGTACATCGCGCCGAGGATGAGTCCATTGGCCAGCTGTTGCGGCAGTTCGTTCACCGCAGGGCCTCCGTGGAGTGGTTCGGATATGGCACCGCGCGGGAGCGCTGGTAGCGCCCCCGCGCGGCCTGGTTGCTTGCTATGGGTGACCGGTAGGGCTTGGCAGTCCTACTTGTAGGCCTCGCTGAGCTTGGAGACCCACTTGCCGCCGTCGACCTGGTAGGCGGTCATCATGGTGTTGGTGGTGTCGCCGTACTCGTCGAAGGAGACGGGGCCGGTCACGCCGTCGAAGTTGACCTTGCCGACCGCGTCGAGGACCTTGGCGCGGGGGTCGGAGGGGAGCTTGCCGTCGTTGGCGGCGACGACGGCCTTGACGGCCTCGATGATGGCCATGGTGGCGTCGTAGGTACCGCCGCCGTAGGCCTCGTAGGCGTCCTTGTAGCCGGCCGTCTTGTAGTCCGCGATGAACTTCTTGGCGGAGTCGAGCTCCTCGACGGGCTTGCCGACGGAGGTGGCGATGTCGCCCTGGGCCTTCTTGTTGAGCTTGATGAAGTCGGCGCTGTACATGCCGTCGCCGCCCATGAGGGGGATCTGGACGCTGTCCTTGAGCTGCTGGCTCAGGGGTGCGCCGGCGGGGTATTCACCGCCGTAGTAGACGGCCTTGGCGCCGGACTTCTTGACCTTGGTGACGACGGCGTTGAAGTCGCGGTCGTCGGGGTTGACGTGGTCGGCGCCGACGATCTTGCCGCCGAGCTCGGTGAACGTCGCCTTGAAGGAGGCAGCCAGGCCGGCGCCGTAGGTCTTCTGGTCGTCGATCAGGTAGACGTTCTTGATCTTCGCGTTGTTGAAGAGGTACTTCGCAGCGAAGGCACCCTGGATCTGGTCCGTGGTGGCGGTGCGGAAGTAGGTCTTGAAGGGGCGCTGCTTGTCGCCGGTCTTCCAGTCGTTGCCCTGGGTCAGCTCGGTGCCCGTGTTGGCGGGGGAGATCTGGGTGAGGCTGGCGTCGTTGAGCGGCTTCTGCATCGACTGCGAGACGCTGGAGTTCAGGGGACCGACAACGCCGAGGACGTCCTTGTTGTCGATGAACTTCTGGGCGTTCTGCCCTCCGACGGAGGGCTGGGCCTGGTCGTCGAGGGGCTGAATCTTGAACGTGACGCCGGGGACCGTCTTGTTCTTGTTCGCCAGGTTGACGGCGAGGTCGGCGGAGTTCTTGATGCCGAGACCGAGCGCGGAGAGGTCGCCGGTCAGGGGCGCGTCGACGCCGATGACGACGGTCTGGTTGTCGTCGCCGCCGCTGCTGTTCTTGCTGTCGTCGCGCGACCCGCAGGCGGTGAGCGTCAGTGCTCCGGTGGTGAGCACTGTGGTGAGGATGAGCAAAGAACGGTGTCGCACGAAAAGTCCTTTCCCTGGCGCGGCCTCCTCTGCTTGAGGTGCCGTGTCGTTCGCCGGGCCGTACTGGGTTGGTACAGGGCCGTGCAGCAGACGCGCCCGGCGGCGCGGTGACTGGCCGTGACTCTAGGCGCAGGTGGCGGGGTCGGGGATGGGTCGGCTGAGGATGTGACTGTCTTGTTATGACGTTGAGGAAGGCTTGAGGTGGCTGTGCGGACATGTACGGCTTTTTGCTGGACGGTGAAGTGACCGCATTCTGAGAACGCGCAGCTCTGCTAAGGGGCTTGAAGCGATCTTGGTGCTGTCGCGTCGCGGGGGCGGTGCGGGCGCGTCGAAGTGCCCGGCGGCCGAGGGGCCGGGTCCTGTGTGCCGCCCGGCGGTGCCCGGGTATTGCGCGCCTGTTACGCAGTGTTACGCCGGGGGGCGGTGTGGTCCACGCCCCGTGGTGTCCGTGGGGTGTGTGTGGCTGTTGAGTGGGCCATACAACTGGTTGTGCGGTCAAGAGCGTTGGGGGTGGAAGTTGCTCAACGCCCGTTTCTGCGCGGGTGGTTGTGGGTGGATATGGCGCTGCCCGGCCGGGTTTGTGGTCCGGGCCGGGCAGAGGTGTGGTGCGGTGCCGGTGCGTCAGGCGGCGGCGGGCTTGGGGGCGTCGCGCAGCAGGCAGGTGAGGCGTGCGGTGCAGACGCGCTTGTCCTGTTCGTCGGTGATGACGATCTCGTACGTGGCGGTGGAGCGGCCGCGGTGTACGGGGGTGGCGACGCCGGTGACGAGTCCGCTCCGTGCCCCTCGGTGATGGGTGCAGTTCAGGTCGACACCGACGGCGAGCTTGGTGGCGCCGCCGTGGAGCATGCTGCCGACGGAGCCGAGGGTCTCGGCGAGGACGGCGGAGGCGCCGCCGTGCAGGAGTCCGTAGGGCTGGGTGTTGCCTTCGACGGGCATGGTGCCGACGACGCGGTCCGCGGAGGCTTCGACGATCTGGACGCCCATGCGTTCGCCGAGGTGGCCGGCGGAGAAGAGGGCGGGCAGGTCGACGCCGAGTGCGGCGTACTCGTCGATGATCTCCTGGGGGAACTTGGGTGCGGTGTGCTCGCCCATGGGGTCCGGCTCCGATCGTCTGCGGTGGTTCATAGCTTTATTGCTGTGTGCATCGTTCTTACCAGACGACTGAGCGAACGCTTAGCGGGATGTGGGTGCGGATTCTTCCGGTATGTCCTGCTCCTGGACGCTCCGGCTCTGGATGTTCTCGAAGCGGATGACGACGGACTTGCTGGCGGGGGTGTTGCTGGTGTCGGCGGTGGAGTCGAGGGGGACCAGCACGTTGGTCTCGGGGTAGTAGGCGGCGGCGCAGCCGCGGGCGGTGGGGTAGTGGACGATGCGGAAGCCGGGTGCCCGGCGTTCGGTGCCGTCCTTCCATTCACTGACGAGGTCCGTGTATGCGCCGTCGGTGAGGCCGAGGGTGCGGGCGTCGTCGGGGTTGACCAGGACGACGCGGCGGCCGCCCTTGATGCCGCGGTAGCGGTCGTCGAGGCCGTAGATCGTGGTGTTGTACTGGTCGTGGGAGCGCAGGGTCTGCAGCAGCAGCCGGCCTTCGGGGAGTTCGGGGTATTCGACGGGGGCCGCGGTGAAGTTGGCCTTGCCGGTGGTGGTGGGGAAGCGGCGGGAGTCGCGCGGTGGGTGCGGGAGGGTGAAGCCCCCGGGGCGGGCGACGCGGGCGTTGAAGTTCGCGAAGCCGGGGACGACGCGGGAGATGCGGTCGCGGATCGTGGCGTAGTCCTTCTCGAACTCTTCCCAGTCGGTGGTGGATTCGGGGCCGAGGACGGCGCGGGCGAGGCGGGCGACGATGGCGGGTTCGGAGAGCAGGTGGGGGCTTGCGGGGGCGAGGTTGCCGCGTGAGGCGTGGACCTTGCTCATGGAGTCCTCGACGGTGACGAACTGCTTGCCGCTTGCCTGGACGTCCTTGTCGGTGCGGCCGAGGGTGGGCAGGATCAGGGCGCGGCGGCCGGTGACGGCGTGCGAGCGGTTGAGCTTCGTGGAGACGTGGACGGTGAGGCGGGCGCGGCGCATGGCGGCTTCGGTGACGTGGGTGTCGGGGGTCGCCGCGACGAAGTTGCCGCCCATGGCGAAGAAGATCTTCGCGTCGCCGTCGCGCAGGGCCTGGATGGAGCGGACGACGTCGTAGCCGTGGTGGCGCGGTGAGGTGATGCCGAATTCCTTGTCGAGGGCGTCGAGGAATTCGGGTGCGGGGCGTTCGAAGATGCCCATGGTGCGGTCGCCCTGGACGTTGGAGTGGCCGCGGACGGGGCAGACCCCGGCGCCGGGGCGGCCGATGTTGCCGCGCAGCAGAAGGAAGTTGACGACTTCGCGGATGGTGGCCACGGAGTGTTTGTGCTGGGTGAGGCCCATGGCCCAGCACACGATGGTGCGCTTCGAGGCGAGGATCATGGTGAGGGCCTGCTCGATGGCGGTGCGGTCGAGGCCGGTGGCGGTGAGGGTCTCGTCCCAGTCGGCGGCGCGGGCGGCGGCCGCGAACTCTTCGTAGCCGTGGGTGTGTTCGGTCACGAATGTGTCGTCGACGGCGCCTTCGGTCTCCAGGATCATCTTGTTGAGGAGCCGGAAGAGGGCCTGGTCGCCGCCGATACGGATCTGCAGGAACAGGTCGTTGAGGGCGGTGCCCTTGATCATGCCCTGGGGTGTCTGGGGGTTCTTGAACCGCTCCAGTCCGGCTTCGGGCAGCGGGTTCACCGAGATGACCCTGGCGCCTGCGGCTTTGGCCTTCTCCAGGGCGGAGAGCATCCGGGGGTGGTTGGTGCCGGGGTTCTGTCCGGCGACGATGATCAGGTCGGCGTGGTGGAGGTCCTCGAGGGAGACGCTGCCCTTGCCGACGCCGATGGTTTCCATGAGTGCGGAGCCGGAGGACTCGTGGCACATGTTGGAGCAGTCCGGCAGGTTGTTGGTGCCGAATTCGCGGGCGAACAGCTGGAGCAGGAACGCGGCCTCGTTGCTGGTGCGGCCGGAGGTGTAGAAGAGCGCTTCGTCCGGGGAGTCGAGGGCGCGCAGTTCCTCGGCGATGATGTCGAAGGCGTGTTCCCAGGTCACCGCTTCGTACCGGTCGGCGCTTTCGGGCAGGTACATCGGCTGGGTGATGCGGCCCTGCTGGCCGAGCCAGTACCCGCTGCGGCCGGCGAGGTCGGCGACGGGGTGTGCGGCGAAGAAGTCCGGAGTGACGCGGCGCAGGGTGGCTTCTTCGGCGACGGCCTTGGCGCCGTTTTCGCAGAATTCGGCGGTGTGCCGTTTGTCGCCCTCGGGCCAGGCGCAGCCGGGGCAGTCGAAGCCGTCCTTCTGGTTGACCTTGAGGAGGGTCCGGGCGGTGCGGCGGATGCCCATCTGCTGCTGGGCGATGCGCAGGCTGTGGGCGACGGCGGGGATGCCGGCGGCCGAGCGCCGGGCCGGTTCGACGTGCGGTGCGTCCTGGACCGGGTCACCGGTGGGCGGCTTGGTGGCCATTGTGCTCCCCTTTGAGCCAGCTGCGAACCTGCGCGGTGTCGCTGCATGCGTTCCTGTGGTTGTTCCTGTCGTCGATCGTGTCACGCGGCGCGGGGCGTGTGCCGGGCGAGTGGCTTGCGGTCCGGATTGTCAGTGGGCCGTGGCAGGATCGGGGGCGTGGCTGAGACGGCATCGAAGAAGACGGCAGACAACCGACCGCGCCTGCTCCTGATGGACGGGCACTCCCTGGCGTACCGGGCGTTCTTTGCGCTGCCTGCGGAGAATTTCACGACGGGGGCGGGGCAGCCGACGAACGCGGTGTACGGCTTCGCGTCGATGCTGGCGAACACGTTGCGTGATGAGGGGCCCACGCATTTCGCGGTGGCGTTCGACGTTTCGCGCCGGACGTGGCGGTCGCAGGAGTTCCCCGAGTACAAGGCGAATCGTTCGAAGACGCCGGACGAGTTCAAGGGGCAGGTCGAGCTGATCGGCGAGCTGCTGGACGCGATGCACGCCGATCGTTTCGCGGTCGACGGCTTCGAGGCGGACGATGTGATCGCCACGCTGGCGACGCAGGCGGAGGCGGCCGGGTTCGAGGTGCTGATCGTCACCGGTGACCGGGATTCGTTCCAGCTGATCACGGACAACGTCACGGTGCTGTACCCGACCAAGGGTGTCTCGGAGCTGACGCGGTTCACTCCGGAGAAGGTCGAGGAGAAGTACGGGCTGACGCCGCAGCAGTACCCGGACTTCGCGGCGCTGCGCGGGGACCCGTCGGACAACCTGCCGGGTATTCCGGGCGTCGGGGAGAAGACGGCGGCGAAGTGGATCAACCAGTTCGGTTCGTTCGACGACCTCGTCGCGCGTGCGGACGAGGTCAAGGGGAAGGCCGGGCAGAACTTCCGGGACCACCTGGATTCCGTGAAGCTGAACCGTCGGCTGACCGAGATGGTCCGTGACGTGGAGCTGCCGAAGACTCCGCAGGACCTGGAGCGCGCGCCGTACGACCGCTCGGCGGTCACGGGTGTGCTGGATGTGCTGGAGATCCGTAATCCGAGCCTGCGCGAGCGGCTGCTCGCCGTGGATCCGGGGGCTGCGGAGGACGAGGCTCCGGCTCCTGCTGCGGGCATCGAGCTGGACGGTGCGGTGCTGGCTGCGGGCGAGCTCGCGCCGTGGCTGGCCGAGCACGGCGGGCAGCCGCTGGGTGTCGCCTCGGTCGACACGTGGGCGCTGGGCGCCGGCAGTGTCACGGAGATCGCGCTGGCCGCGGCCGACGGGGCGGCGGCGTGGTTCGACCCGGCGCGGCTCGACGAGGCGGACGAGCGGGCGTTCGCCGCGTGGATCGCGGACGCCGGGCAGCCGAAGGTCATGCACAACGCGAAGAGTGCGATGCGGGTGTTCCCCGAGCACGGCTGGCAGGTCGAGGGCGTCACGATGGACACGGCGCTGGCCGCCTATCTGGTCAAGCCCGGCCGCCGTTCGTTCGCACTGGACGCGCTGGCGGTGGAGTACCTGGGCCGGGAGCTGGCCCCCGCGGCGGCGGACGGGCAGCTGGCGTTCGGTGCGGACGACCAGGCGGAGGCCGATGCGCTGATGGCGCAGGCCCGCGCGGTCCTGGACCTCGGGGAGGCGTTCGCCGCCCGGCTGAAGGAGGTCGGTGCGGCCGAGCTGCTCCACGGCATGGAGCTGCCGACGTCCGCGCTGCTGGCCCGGCTGGAGCGGCACGGCATCGCGGCAGGCCGGGAGCATCTCGAATCGATGGAGCAGCAGTTCGCCGGCGCCGTCCAGCAGGCGGTGAAGGAGGCGCACGCGGCGGTGGGCCGCGAGTTCAACCTGGGCTCGCCCAAGCAGCTCCAGGAGGTCCTCTTCGGTGAGCTGGGCCTGCCCAGGACGAAGAAGACGAAGACCGGTTACACGACGGACGCGGACGCGCTCGCGTGGCTGGCCGCGCAGACGGAGCACGAGCTGCCGGTCATCATGCTGCGCCACCGCGAGCAGGCGAAGCTGCGGGTCACGGTCGAGGGCCTCGTCAAGACGATCGCGGCGGACGGCCGTATCCACACCACGTTCAACCAGACCGTGGCGGCGACCGGCCGGCTCTCGTCGACCGACCCCAATCTGCAGAACATCCCGGTCCGCACCGACGAGGGCCGGGCGATCCGGCGCGGCTTCGTCGTCGGCGACGGGTTCGAGACGCTGATGACGGCCGACTACAGCCAGATCGAACTGCGGGTGATGGCCCACCTGTCGGAGGACGCGGGCCTGATCGAGGCGTTCATGTCCGGCGAGGACCTGCACACCACGGTCGCGTCGCAGGTCTTCGGCGTCGACAAGTCCGCCGTCGACCCGGAGATGCGCCGCAAGATCAAGGCCATGAGTTACGGACTGGCGTACGGGCTCTCCGCGTTCGGTCTCTCGCAGCAGCTGAACATCGAGGCGGGCGAGGCGCGCGGCCTGATGGACACGTACTTCGAGCGGTTCGGCGGTGTCCGTGACTATCTGCGCCGGGTGGTGGAGGAGGCCCGGGCCACCGGCTACACGGAGACGGTGTTCGGCCGCCGCCGCTACCTCCCGGACCTGAACAGCGACAACCGGCAGCGCCGCGAGACGGCCGAGCGGATGGCGCTCAACGCGCCCATCCAGGGCACGGCGGCGGACATCGTCAAGGTCGCCATGCTCCACGTCGACCGGGCGCTGACCGACGCGAAGCTGACGTCGCGGATGCTGCTCCAGGTCCACGACGAAATCGTGCTGGAGATCGCCAAGGGCGAGCGCAAGCAGGTCGAGGAGATCTTGCGCCACGAGATGTCGACGGCGGTGCAGTTGCGTGCCCCGCTGGACGTCTCGGTCGGTGTCGGCGCGGACTGGGAGTCCGCGGCGCACTGACCCGGCAGTGACGCGGCGCCCGCCCGGGCGCAGGGATTCCCAGAGGTGTCCGGCCCGGTCGGCCGGACACCCTCAGGGGCTGTCCGGCGGGCTTGTCATCAGGTCTGTCCGGTGACCGGGTGGTGCGGTGGCGGTGGGTGGCTCGTCCCGGGGCCGGGCTCGGAGCCGTATCCAGGTTCCGTACAGCACCAGGCCGACCGCAAGGCCTGCTCCGGCGCCGAAGCAGGCGGTCGGGATGATGTCCAGCGGTGTGTCGATGTGCCCGAAGTACGCATACCAGCGGGCGCACCGGTGGACGATGCCGAGGAGTACGCAGACGCTCAGCAGGGCGCCCGCGCACCACCGTGCCCGGCGGTCGAGGACCGGTACGGACGGTTGGACGGGCCGCGCCCCGGTCCGTCGCAGCGCGGACGCGGTGAACCAGGCGAGCACGGTCAGTGCCACCGCCGAACTGCCGTACTGCACGCACTGGAACACCGGAAAGCCGCCGACGTTCTCATTGAGGACCGGCACCAGCCGGGTGCCCCACCTGTCGTGATGGGTGAACGCGTCCCACACCACGTGCGTGCCCGCCCCGATGACCGCCGACACGACGAACCACGCACCGTCCCGCACCCTCCACGGGCCCTGCCGTTCTCCGCGTACGAAGGTGTGCACGCGCCCCTGCCACGCTCCCGGCAGCAGCGCCACGACCGGTTCGCGCAGCAGCAGCCACAGCGCCACCACGGCCGCGGTGATCAGGACGTCCACCGTGAACACGCCCCACACGGCATGCGTGACCTGACCGAACTCCATTGCGCCCGGGACAGCCGTATCCGCGTAGTACGTCATGTCGGGGGCGAACGAACCCGCGACGAGGGCCGAAGCGAAGAGCGGCCCGCGCGCGGTGCCGTTGCGTCGGACGACCGGCAGTACGGCAGCGGCATGGCTGAGGGTGAACGGCATGGCCGCAAGTATGCGCGAGCACGGTCGTGCGCATCCGATGGACACCCGACACCTGCCGTTCAACTTGCGGTCCGGAACGTGAAATACCAATAAAAATCGGTCAGGCCACTGTGTTCGGGCGGCGCAAGTTGCCGTAGGGTCGCCTGAGTCCTCGCGCTGGGGAGCGCGGGCCGTCGATGGGGAGGGACCAGACGTATGGCAGCGCAATTCGGTCGCCGACTGCGCCGAGGGGCGACCACCACTGCGGTGGCGGCAGTTGCTGTGGCGGCGCTCTCCGCGTCACAGGGCCCCGGAGCGGTGCTCGCATCGGACGGTGGCGGCGGTGACCAGCGCACAGCCGGGTCCGCACCCTCGGACGACAGGGCGGCAACCGGCAACTCGCCGTACTACACGGACCTGCCGCCGCTGGTTTCCCCCAACAAGCCCGGTACGTCCACCAATCTGCCGATCACCGGCAGTGCGGAGTCCGGCATACCGGCCTCGATCCTGGCTGCGTACAAGAAGGCCCAGCAGTCCATCGCGAGCAGCGACGCCGCCTGCCGGCTGCCGTGGCAACTCCTCGCTGCGATCGGCAAGGTGGAGTCCGGCCAGGCCCGGGGCGGCCGGGTCGACGCGAACGGCACCACGTTCTCCCCGATCCTCGGCCCGGTCCTCAACGGCCAGGGCTTCGCGATGATCAAGGACACCGACAACGGGGCGTACGACGGGGACTCGACGCACGACCGTGCGGTCGGCCCGATGCAGTTCATCCCGTCGACATGGGCGACCTGGGGCCAGGACGGCAACGACGACGGCCGCAAGGACCCCAACAACATCTATGACGCGGCGCTCGCCGCCGGGCACTACCTCTGCGCCGGCTCCCGCGATCTGGCGCTCGCGGCCGATCTCGACCGGGCGGTCCTCAGCTACAACCACTCGAACGAATACCTGCGTACGGTCCGCTCCTGGTTCGACTACTACAAGCGCGGCACGCACGAGGTCCCCGACGGCACCGGCGTCGTCCCGCCGCCCCTCGACGGTGGTTCGGACCCGAGCCCGGACCCCGGCACCTCGCCGTCCCCGACCCCGCCCGCTAAGCCGGACCCGGACCCGGACCCGAAGCCGTCGAAACCGGGCGGCGGTTCGACCGACCCGAAGCCCCCCACGCCCCCGGCCACCCAGCCCCCCAAGCCGTCCCAGACCCTCGCCGGTGTGGAGAACGCGGGCACCGGTGCGCTGACCGCCACCGCGGGCGACGCGTTCGCCGAGCGGATCAAGGTACGGGCGAAGAACAGCCTCGGCGGGCCGCTCGCCAAGGTGTCCGTGACGTTCACCATCGCCGGTGACACGGACGCCCGCTTCGAGGGCGGGAAGAGCGCGGTCACCCTGGCCACCGGATCCGACGGCACGGTGACCGCCCCGGTGCTGCAAGCGGGCGAGACGACGGGGAAGTTCACCGTCCGGGCCATCGCCACCGGCCGCTCGCTGCCGGCCGTCATGTACACCGCGACCGTCACCGCCCGGCAGGCCGACGCCATCGCCCGGACCGACGACAAGACGCTGACCGCGGCGCCCGGCGCCGAGTTCGCCGACGCCGTCGAGGTCAAGGCGACCTACAAGGGCGCGATCGCGTCCGGTGTCGCCGTCACCGCCACGATGATCACCGACGCGGACACTCCGGCCGAGAACGACAAGGGTCCGTACTTCAAGGACCCGGACGGCAACACGGTCCGCACCCTGACGGAGCTGAAGACCGACGCCGACGGCACGCTGACGCTCCCGAAGATCTACGCCGACGACACCGCGGGCACGTACAAGCTCCGCCTGACCACCGAGGGCGGCGCCACAGTCGTCATCGAGCTCACGGTCGAGGCCCCCGCCGCCTGACGCCCCGCACCGCGTTTCACCGAGCAGCCCCTGTGCCACCACCCGGCACAGGGGCTGCTCCACGTGTTCTCATCTCGCGCCTGCGTTGCTACGGTGCCCCAACCCTGACGACCCATCAGATCAGCGCTCTCCGGGAGGCCGAGCATGCGTGCAGTCATCGCCGCCGCCATCGGGCTGGCCGCGGCCCTCGCCCTCGTGTTCACCATCAGCGCGATCGGCGCACCCCCCGGCGAGACCTCGCCCCAACCCCTGCTGACCAACGTCCCCGGCCCCAAGAAGTAGAGGGAGGGCGCCATGCGCCGCCGAGCCGGCCTCGTACTCCTGGCCTTCGCCGTGTTCTTCGCCGCCCTGTCACCCCTGCTGCGCTGGTACGCCTTCCCGAGGCTGGCGAAGATCCCCCCGAGCCAGTACCAGGAGATGGTGCTGGAGGCGAAGCCCGCCACCCTCCTCGACTACAACGACGGCATGAAGGTCAAACAGGTCCCCAAGGTCACCATCGTGCAGACCCTCAAGGGCAATGTGGAGGCGTCCGAGAAGATCGAGCGCAGCGCCGGCCGCGACGTCGTCGTCTGGGACGGACTCAGCTACGTCGTCGACCCGAACGGCAAGATGGTCTCGGAGATCCCCGAGCGCTACATCTTCGACGCGCACAGCCAGGCCCCAGTCCACGCCACCGGCGAGATGGTCGACGGCGACCCGGTCGAGCGCCAGGGCATCGAGTTCAAGTGGCCGTTCCTCACCCAGAAACGCGACTACGAGTACTTCGACGCTCAGAGCCGCACCACCTCGCCCATCCACTACAAGGGCACCCGCAAGTTCCGCGGCATGGACGTCTACTACTTCGAGCAGACCATCCCGTGGACCGAGGTCCCGATGCCGAAGAAGATGCCGATCAAGGGCGTCACCGCCGAGCAGGTCGCCAAGACGGGCATGACCCGCTGGTACACCACCAAGCGGATGTTCTGGGTCGACCCGGTCACCGGCGCGCCCGTCAACGGCGAGGAGATCCACAAGGAGGAGCTGCGCAACGCGAAGGCGATGGGCATGCCCCAGGACACGGTCACCGCATTCGCCGGGCACGTGAAGATGCGCGAGGACTACATCGAGTACACCGTCGCCCTGGTGAAGTCCCAGCGGGTGCTGGTCCTGCTGCTCACCTCGTACCTGCCGTGGGGCTTCCTGGTGCTCGCCGCCGGGCTGCTCGCGCTCGCGCTGTGGCTGGAGGCGCGCTCCCGGCGGCCGGGCGGCCCGCAGCCGGCCGCCGCATCCGCACCGGATCCGGTGCCTACTCCCGCCTGAGCCGCGCCGACGTGTACCGGGTCGCCTCCACCGTCGTCGGGTCCGCCGGCCACGGATGCTTCGGGTAGCGGCCGCGCAGATCCGCCCGCACCGCCCGGTATCCGTCCCGCCAGAACGACGCCAGATCCGCGGTGACCGCCGCCGGGCGGCCGGCGGGGGAGAGCAGATGGACGAGCACGGGCACCCCGGCCACCTTCGGTGTCTCGGCGAGACCGAACAGCTCCTGGAGCTTCACCGCAAGCACGGGCTGCTCGCCGCCGTACTCCACCCGGATCCGCGACCCGCTCGGCACCTCGATGCGCTCCGGTGCCAACTCGTCCAGCCGGGCCGCCTCGCCGGTCGCCCACGGCAGGAGCCGGCGCAGCGCCTGCCCGGCGTCGATCCTCGCCAGGTCGGAGCGGCGGCGGGCCCGGGACAGTTCGGGCTCCAGCCACTCCTCGGTACGGGCGAGCAGCGCACCGTCCGACACATCCGGCCACGGGGTGCCCAGCTCCCGGTGCAGAAAGGCGAGCCGCTCGCGCAGTTGTCCGGTCTCCCGGGTCCAGCGCAGCAGTCCGAGCCCCTCGCGCTCGAGCCCGTCCACCAGCGCCGCCCGCACCAGCTCGGGCCCCGGCTGCTTCAGCGCGCGCACCGACAGTTCGACGGCGCCCAGCCGTTCCACCGAGCGCGCCACCACGTCGCCGCCCACCCAGCGGACCTCCTCGCCGGAGAACCGCAGATGCCCGGCGGCCAGCCGCGCAGTGTCCTCGTCGATGACGGCGGCGAGTCGCACCCGGGCGGACGCCGCGTGCGCCGGCCGGTCCGCGACCGCGACGGCCAACCACGGCGCACTGCGCAGCCGCGACCCGTCCCGCAGCTCCGCGCCCGTCCCCGACGCCATCAGGAAGGCCCCTTCGCCGCGGGCCCGCGCCACCCGTTCCGGAAAGGCCAGCGCCGACACCAGGCCGACGGCCGCATCGTCCGAACCACTCCGGCCGGAACCCTCGCCGCTGCCTTCGATGGACGACGACAGCCGCCGTACCTCCTGCCGCCAGCGCGCCGCATAGCCGTCCCCGCCCCGTCGTGCGGTACGCAGTGCGGCCGCCAGGTCGTCCCCGTACTCCCGCGGCGGCTCCTCGCTCAGCAGCGCCACCACCTCGGCCGCCCGGCGGCCGCCGACCTCGGCCGCACCGTCCAGGAGCGCCCGCGCGAGCCGCGGATGCAGACCCAGCCGGGACATCCGTACGCCCCGGTCGGTCACCCGGCCGTCCGCGTCCACCGCGCCGACCGCCGTCAGCGTCTCGCGGGCCGCGCCCATCGCACCGGCCGGCGGCGGATCCAGGAGCGCCAGACCCGACGCGTCCGGATCGCCCCAGCACGCCGCCTGCAGCGCGAACGCCGCCAGATCGGCCACCTTGATCTCCGGCGACGGGAAACGGGCCAGCCGCCCGTCCTCCCCCTGCTCCCAGCACCGGTACACCGCCCCCGGTGCCTCACGCCCCGCCCGGCCCGCCCGCTGCCTGCCCGCCGCCTGCGAGGCCCGTACGGTCGTCAGCGCGCTCAGTCCCCGCGCATGATCGGTACGCGGCTCCCTGGCCAGGCCCGAATCGACGACGATCCGCACCCCTGGCACCGTCAGCGACGACTCGGCGACGGAGGTCGCGAGCACCACCCGGCGGCCCTCCGACGAACCTGCCAGCACGGCGTCCTGGACCGCCGCCGGAGCCCGCCCGTGCACCTGCAGAACCTCTGCCAGTACCCCCGTCAGCTGTCCCGCGACGCGGCCGATCTCACCGACGCCCGGCAGGAAACACAGCACATCGCCGTCCCGCTCGGCGAGCGCCCGGCGCACCACCGAGGCGACATGGGTCAGCAGCGCCGGGTCGACCCGCATCCCGTGCGGCGGCCTGACCGGCCTCACCGGCGGGGCCCACACCACCTCCACCGGGTGCGACACGCCCTGCGCCTCGACCACCGGTGCGTCGCCGAGCAGCCGGGCCCAGCCCTGCGCGTCCGTCGTCGCCGACGCGGCGACCAGCCGCAGATCGGGCCGGATCGCCTCCCGTACGTCGAGGAGGAACGCGGCGACCGTGTCCGCGTCCAGGTGCCGTTCGTGGCACTCGTCGATGATCACCGCGTCGACCCCGGCGAGCTCCTGGTCGCGCTGGAGCCGTTGCAGGAGCACGCCGGTGGTCACGACCTCCACCACCGTGTCGCGCCCCACGACACGCTCCCCGCGCACGGTGAACCCGACGCGCCGCCCGGTCTGCTCCCCGAGTAGCCACGCCATCCGCCGCGCCGCCGCCCGGGCCGCGATCCGGCGCGGCTCGGCGACCACCACACGGCGCGCAGGGCCGCCGCCGACCAGGCCCGCGAGGACCAGCGGGACCAGCGTCGTCTTGCCGGTGCCGGGCGGTGCGCAGAGCACCGCGACACCCCGGTCGTCGAGCGCCTGCCGGAGCGCGGGCACGGCGGTACGGACGGGCAGCCGGTCGAGGGCGTCGGTACGGATCACGCCCCCAGTCTCGTACGACCGGCGCCCGGTACCGCACGGCGGGCGCTCGGTCCCGTACGACCTGCACGGCGCACGGTCGGTCCCGTACGCCATGCAGCAGGAGTGCTCAGTCGCGTACGCAGACGAAGATTGCCGTGCCCGGGATCAGGTTTCCGCGCAGCGGGGACCAGCCGCCCCACTCCTGGTCGTTCCAGGCCGGCCACTCCGGCTCGACCAGGTCGACCAGCCGGAACCCGCCGGCCACCACGTCCCGCACCCGGTCGCCCACGGTCCGGTGGTGCTCGACGTACACGGCGTGGCCCTGCTCGTCCTGCTCGACGTACGGAGTGCGGTCGAAGTACGAGGCGGCGACCGACAGGCCCTCGGGGCCCGGCTCGTCAGGGAACGCCCAGCGGATCGGGTGCGTCACCGAGAAGACCCAGCGGCCCCCCGGGCGCAGCACCCGGTGCACCTCGCGGAAGATCTGGACCGGGTCGGCGACGAACGGCACCGCTCCGTAGGCGGAGCAGGCCAGGTCGAAGGAGCCGTCCCGGAACGGCAGCGTCCCGGCGTCCGCCTCCACGAGCGGCACCCCGCCGCCGATCCGCAGTGCGTGCTGGAGCTGGCGGTGGGAGAGGTCGAGGGCGACGGGGCGGGCGCCGCGGGCCGCCAGCCAGCGCGAGCACTGCGCCGCGCCCGCACCGATTTCCAGGACTGCCAGGCCGCTCAGCGACTCGGCGGGGCCGAGCAGACCGGCGTCGGCCTCGTCGAGACCCTCCGGACCCCAGACGAAACGGTCGTCGCCGAGGAAGGCGCCGTGGTCGCTCTGGTACTCGTCGGCATGCCGGTCCCACCAGCCGCGACTGGCCCGGCTGCTCTCCGCCTTCCCGGCGCTGCGGCGTGTCGCTTCGGGTTCGGCGGCGTAGATCTCTTGGCTCATCGTGTCCGTCGTTGTAGTTTGCCTTCACCCCGTTGCACGCGGTACGTACCTTGGGGGCAGCTGTGGGTACGGAACCGTACTCACGCAACACGGCCGGGGCCGATGTGGCCTCGGGGAACAAGAATTGTGTCGGGTTTGGGCCCTTGTGCCCCGGGTGTGCACCTTCGCGCATTGACCCTGCCCGGCTGCCCCCGTATGCTACAAGTTGCGCTGCGAGCCTGCGCGCCTCAGACCTAGCAGGCCGCGCTTGCGTCTGTTGCATGTCCCCTCGGTTCACGAGGCGCCTCCCGCTCGCGGGTCGGGCGCTTCCCAGGCTGTCCGGCTTCTGCAGAGGCGATACGGGCTCTCGGCGTAGCAGTACCTACGACTCACTGTCCGTACCGGAGCCCTTTCCCACATGACGAGCAGCACCGAGACCACCGCCACCACTCCGCAGGTTGCGGTCAACGACATCGGCGACGCGGACGCGTTCCTCGCGGCGATCGACGAGACGATCAAGTACTTCAACGACGGCGACATCGTTGACGGTGTCATCGTCAAGGTTGACCGGGACGAGGTTCTCCTCGACATCGGTTACAAGACCGAAGGCGTCATCCCGAGCCGCGAGCTCTCGATCAAGCACGACGTCGACCCGAACGAGGTCGTCAAGGTCGGCGACGAGATCGAGGCCCTGGTTCTCCAGAAGGAGGACAAGGAAGGCCGCCTGATCCTCTCGAAGAAGCGCGCTCAGTACGAGCGTGCCTGGGGCACCATCGAGAAGATCAAGGAAGAAGACGGCATCGTCACCGGTACCGTCATCGAGGTCGTCAAGGGTGGTCTCATCCTCGACATCGGCCTCCGTGGCTTCCTCCCGGCGTCGCTCGTCGAGATGCGTCGTGTCCGCGACCTTCAGCCCTACGTGGGCAAGGAGCTCGAGGCGAAGATCATCGAGCTGGACAAGAACCGCAACAACGTGGTCCTGTCCCGCCGCGCCTGGCTCGAGCAGACCCAGAGCGAGGTCCGTCAGACCTTCCTCACGACCCTGCAGAAGGGCCAGGTCCGCTCCGGCGTCGTCTCCTCGATCGTCAACTTCGGTGCGTTCGTGGACCTCGGTGGCGTCGACGGTCTCGTGCACGTCTCCGAGCTGTCCTGGAAGCACATCGACCACCCCTCCGAGGTTGTCGAGGTCGGCCAGGAAGTCACCGTCGAGGTTCTCGACGTCGACATGGACCGCGAGCGCGTCTCGCTGTCGCTCAAGGCGACGCAGGAAGACCCGTGGCAGCAGTTCGCCCGTACGCACCAGATCGGGCAGGTCGTTCCCGGTAAGGTCACGAAGCTCGTTCCGTTCGGTGCGTTCGTGCGCGTCGACGAGGGCATCGAGGGTCTGGTCCACATCTCCGAGCTGGCCGAGCGCCACGTGGAGATCCCGGAGCAGGTCGTCCAGGTCAACGACGAGATCTTCGTCAAGGTCATCGACATCGACCTCGAGCGTCGTCGCATCAGCCTCTCGCTGAAGCAGGCCAACGAGTCCTTCGGTGCCGACCCGGCGTCGGTCGAGTTCGACCCGACTCTGTACGGCATGGCCGCGTCCTACGACGACCAGGGCAACTACATCTACCCCGAGGGCTTCGACCCCGAGACCAACGACTGGCTCGAGGGCTTCGAGGCTCAGCGCGAGGTGTGGGAGACGCAGTACGCCGAGGCGCAGGCGCGCTTCGAGCAGCACCAGGCCCAGGTCATCAAGTCCCGCGAGGCCGACGAGGCCGCTGCGGCCGAGGGCGCTGCTGCCCCGGCCGGCGGTGCCCCGGCTGCCTCCGGTGGCACCGGTGGCGGCTCGTACTCCTCGGAGTCCGCGGACAACTCCGGCGCCCTGGCGTCGGACGAGGCCCTGGCTGCCCTGCGCGAGAAGCTGGCGGGCGGCCAGAGCTGACGCTCTGACCCTCCGGTCGGTCATCGACTGCAGTAGCTGACGAGTGAGGCCCGCTCCCTTCGGGGAGCGGGCCTCACTCGTTTCCGCGGCCGGGGTTACGGCGTGACCGTGATGTTCGTCAGGCCGTTGCCGCCGGTGACCGTGTTGCTGCTGTAGACGGTGGTCGGGCAACTCGCGCTGTAGTTGGTGACGTTGATGGCGATCCGCTTGTCGCCCGTGGAACCGGACAGGTCAGAGGTGTTGTCGCGGAACACGGTGCCGCAGCCCCAGCCGCCCTGCTGGGTGTGGGTCTCGTACCCGTTGTTGGTCGTGCGGGTGCCCCCGTTGCCCTCGACCAGGACGTCGTTGCCCTTCACGTCGACCCAGGAGTCGTCGTAGTTGGCGCCGGTCAGTCCGCTGCCGTCGAAGGTGTTGCCGATGATCTTCGATCCGGTGGTGCCTTCCTTGATGTCGACGTTCTCGCCCCCGACACCCGGCCCGATCGTGTTGTTCAGGATCTGCACCTGGTCGCTCCGGTCGGTGAGATCACCGGCCGTGCCGACGTAGACGCCCTCGCCCATGCCGCGGCCGTCGTGCCCGGTGTCGTAGATCCGCGAGTTCTTGATGACGCCGTTCGCGCTGGACTTGCGGAAGTGCACGCCCTCCATGTCCAGGTCGTGCACGGTCACCGAGTCGATGACGACGCCGTTGGCGGCGTCGGCCATGATGCCCTTCTGGCCGCCGGTGACGGTGACGCCCTGGACGGTCCAGTAGGAGGCGCCGTTGAGGTGGAGGCCGTAGCCGCCGCCTGCGGTGAGGACCGCCCCGGCCGAGCCGGTGAGGGTGATCCGGGCGGAGGCGGTGCCGGGGACGGTCGCCTTGAAGTTGCCGGTGTACGTGCCGTCGGCGAGCCGGATCGTGTCGCCGGGCACCGCGGCGGCCAGGGCCGTCTTGAGTTGGGCGGCGGTGCTCACGTCGATGACCGTGGCGGCGCCGGCGGCGGTGGCGGAGGCGAGAGCCAGGCCTCCGGTGGCGAGCGTCGTGGCCAGCAGGGCGGGGAGCAGCGTGCGGGTGCGCATGGGGGTGCCTTCCCGTCGAAGGAGTGCGAGACGTTCTCGTACATGAATATGGGGCGCATGTCTGAACGTGCTGCCCAGTGACCGTAGGGATGGGGCGTGCCCCTGTCAAGGTCTGGACCATTGTTCGCCGACTGCCGTCGCGCCGTGAACAGAGAGAAACGTGCGGGATACACGAGTAACTGACGGGACGTAACACGCGCTTGCCAGGATCCCGGCAACGTCAAGATCTGAACGGGAGCCGGGACATGACGCACACTTCGAACAACACGTCCGTGCCGACGGGCGCGAGCCGTCGCACCTTTCTGCGCCAGGTCGGGATCACCGGTGGGGCGGGCGCGATGTTCGCGACCATGGGGGCCCTCGGCCTCGCCCCCACGGCCCAGGCCGCACAACGCGAACCCGCCTTCCACGCCCCCAGCAAGGGCGACTTCACGCTGACGGGGAAGGGGGCGGCCAAGGTCGTCGTCGTCGGCGGCGGCATCGCCGGACTCGCCGCCGCGTACGAGCTGGGCAAGGCTGGTTACGACTGTACGATCCTGGAGGCCCGGAGCCGTACGGGCGGCCGCAACTTCACCGTACGCAACGGAGATTCCACCACCGACCTGAACGGCAACACGCAGACCGCACGGTTCAGCGAGGGCCAGTACATGAACTGCGGCCCCGGCCGGATCCCGCAGTGGATGGTCACCCTCGACTACTGCCGCGAACTCGGCGTCCCCATCGAGATGTTCACCAACGTGAACGCCAACGCCTATATCTTCAACGAGAAGGCCGGCATGAAGGCCCCGGTGCGCTACCGCACCGCCAAGGCCGACGTATACGGCTATGTCGCCGAACTCCTCTCCAAGGCCACCGACAAGGGCGCCCTCGACCGTCAGATCACCGCCGAGGACCAGGAACGACTCCTCGAATTCCTCAAGGAGTTCGGCGACATCGGCGACACGCTCGACTACACCGGCAGCCCCCGGCGCGGCTACCGCATCGACCCTGCGGCTGCCGGAACCCCCGGCGAGGAACTCGGCTCCGTGCCGTCCGCCTCCGAGGTCTTCGCCAGTGGCGTCGGACGCTACTTCGCCTTCGAGTTCGAGTACGACCAGGCCATGCTGATGTTCCAGCCGGTCGGCGGCATGGACCGGATACCCGCGGCGCTCACCCGGGCGATAGGCGAGCGCAGGATCCGTACCGGCGCAGCCGTCAGCAAGATCACCGACACGGCCCATGGCGTGACGGTCACGTACACCCAGGGCGGACGCACCCACACCGTCGACGCGGACTACTGCATCGCCGCCCTGCCGCCCAACATCCTCGCCAAGACCGCCCACAACCTCGGCCCGGCCGTCCAGAGCGCCCTGGAGGCATGCAAGCCGTCCTCGGCCGGCAAGATCGGGCTGGAGTACAAGAGCCGCTGGTGGGAGACCGACCACCAGATCTACGGCGGCATCACCGAGACCGACATGGACCTCTCCCACATCTGGTACCCGTCCTACGGCCACCAGGGCCGGCGCGGCACCATCATCGGCTACTACAACACCGGTTCCAACGCCGATGGGTACGCCGCTCTCACCCCGCGCGAGAGGGAGGCACGGGCCATCGCCCAGGGCGTGAAGATCCACGGCGACAAGTACCGTACGGAACTCGCCACGTCGTTCTCCCACCACTGGCGGCAGACCCCGTACCTGGAGGCCTCCTGGCACTCCCTGTCGGGAGGGCCCGACGCGCCGGCCTTCGCACCGCTCAACCAGGCCGCCGGACGCGTCTACTTCGCCGGTGACTACCTGAGCTACGCGGATGCCTGGCAGCACGGTGCCTTCACCTCCGCACGGAAGGCGGTCACCGCACTGCACGCGCGGGTTCTGGCGTAACCACCTCCGTGAAGGGGCACAGGCAGGGAATGCCTGTGCCCCGGAGGGCGTTCTTCTCATGGAATACGAGGAGGAGCGGTAACCGTGCCTGATCCGCAGAGTTTGTACGAATGGGAGCCGAAAGGCCTGGCCGTCGTCGACATGGCGCTCGCGCAGGAGTCGGCCGGCCTGGTCATGCTCTACCACCTCGAGGGATACATCGACGCGGGTGAGACGGGCGAGCAGATCGTGGACGGCCTGCTCGAATCGCTGCCGCACCAGGTCGTGGCCCGCTTCGACCACGACAGGCTCGTCGACTACCGCGCACGGCGCCCGCTGCTGACGTTCAAGCGCGACCGCTGGGCGGCGTACGAGACCCCGACGCTGGACGTCCGGGTGGTCCAGGACGCCACCGGGGCGCCCTTCCTGCTGCTGTCCGGGCCCGAGCCGGACGTGGAGTGGGAGAGGTTCGCCGCCGCCGTCGAGCAGATCGTCGAGCGGCTGGGCGTCCGCCTCGCCGTCAACTTCCACGGTATCCCTATGGGCGTCCCGCACACCCGCCCGGTCGGCATCACCCCGCACGGCAACCGCACGGACCTGATGCCTGGCCACCGCAGCCCGTTCGACGAGGCGCAGGTCCCCGGCTCCGCCGAGGCCCTGGTGGAGTACCGGCTGATGCAGGCCGGACATGACGTCCTCGGTGTCGCCGCCCATGTGCCGCACTATGTCGCCCGCTCCGCCTACCCGGACGCCGCGCTCACCGCGCTGGAGGCGATCACGGCCGCGACCGGACTGGTCCTGCCGAGCATCGCCCACTCGCTGCGCACGGAGGCGCACCGCACACAGACCGAGATCGACCGCCAGATCGACCAGGGCGACGAGGAGCTCGTCTCGCTCGTCGAGGGGCTCGAGCACCAGTACGACGCGATCGCGGGCTCCGAGACGCGCGGCAACCTGGTCGCGGAGTCGGTCGAGCTGCCGTCCGCCGACGAGATCGGCCTCGAATTCGAGCGGTTCCTCGCCGAGCGGGAAGGCGATGCCTGACGGACCGGCGCGTGCGATGCCGTGACCGGCGACGGTGCGCCGTGACCGGGGCATGACCGGCCGGGGGTCGCGCACTAGGCTGCCGACCATGCTGAAAGTGGGCCTGACCGGCGGCATCGGCGCCGGCAAGAGCGAAGTGTCACGGCTGCTGGCGTCGTACGGGGCCGTGCTGATCGACGCCGACACGATCGCGCGCGAGGTCGTCGAGCCCGGGACCCCCGGACTCGCGGCCGTCGTCGACGCGTTCGGCACAGGCATCCTCACCGCCGAGGGCACCCTGGACCGGCCGAAGCTCGGCTCGATCGTCTTCTCCGACGGCGACCGGCTCGCCACCCTCAATGCGATCGTCCACCCGCTGGTCGGTGCCCGCTCCGCCCAACTGGAGCGGGCCGCAGGCCCCGACTCCGTCGTCGTCCATGACGTACCGCTCCTCACCGAGAACGGCCTCGCGCCCCTCTACGACCTGGTCGTGGTCGTGGACGCCACCCCGGGGACCCAGCTCGACCGGCTCGTACGGCTGCGCGGAATGACGGAGTCCGAGGCCCGCGCCAGGATGGCCGCGCAGGCCACCCGCGAGCAGCGAAGCGCCGTCGCCGATCTGATCATCGACAACGACGGGCCGCTCGAGGCGCTGGAGCCGCAGGTCCGCAAGGTCTGGGCGGAGCTCACCCGGCGGGCGGCCGCCGACTGACCACCGGACCGGAATACCGGTACCCGGCCGGACGTTGGAAGGCCGGAAGCGAAGGGAAGGATGCGAGCGTGCCCAAGAGGACCCCGGAAACCCACGTCATCGACTTCCGCGCGGCCGAACGCCTGCTGGCCGCGCGCGATCCACGGGGCGCGGTCAAGCTCCTGGACTCGGTGATAGCAGCCCATCCGGAGAACACGGCCGCCCGCCTGCTGCGGGCCCGCGCCTTCTTCGCCGCCGCCCAACTGCGCCCCGCCGAGCTCGAATTCGAACTCGTCCTGGAGCGCGAACCGGACAACGCGTTCGCGCACTTCGCGCTGGCCCGCACCTTTCAGCGCTCCGGCCGCTCGGAAGCGGCCGTGCGCCACTTCCGGCTGGCCGCCGCCCTCGACCCGAACCCGGAGTACCTGCGGGCGGCCCGCTTCGACACGGGCGCCTGACCGCCTCGGCCCGTCGCGCGTACCTGCGCCGGAACCGACGGGTACCCGCGCCGGAACCGAACCGAGGCGTCAGTGTCCGTACCGGCCGCGTCCGCCGTGGTCCGGCTCGTACGGGGGGACGTTGCGGCCCGGCTGGTAGTGCGGTCCCTGGTGGATGTGGTGCACGATCACCGCAAGATCCACCAGCGTCAGCAGAAGCAGCAGCCCGCAGGCCACGGCCCAGCCCGGACGGTCGACCAGGGAGAAGGCTGTCAGGCCGAAAACAGCCCAGGCCATGCCCCATAGACTCAGGCACAGCCGCAGTCGCAAGGGGCTGCGTGCAGTCATCGGTTCGTTACCGGTACGCATGGCGATCGCCTCTCCTACCAGGATGGACCCACGACTGCGGATTTGAGGCACGTCGAGACAGATTGTGGGGGACCGCCCGTGAACGGCACACCATGGCGCAACAGCGCCGCCCGCAGGGCCCGGGTCCGCGGATCGCTGCTGGGCGGTGCGATCGGGGACGCACTGGGCAACCCGGTGGAGTTCCTCTCGCTCGCCGGCATCCGCAGGGCGTACGGGGAAGACGGCGTCCGGGGACTCGTCGCGGACGCGGACGGGGCCGTCGGCCGGATCACCGACGACACGCAGATGACCCTGTTCACCGCCGAAGGACTGATCAGGGCGCACTCCCGGGCGATGTCGAAGGGCATAGGCGGCGCCGAGACCGCCCTCGTACGCAACGCCTATCTGCGCTGGCTCGACACCCAGAACCACCCCGCACCACCACCCCGCGGCGGGGACGACCCCGTACGGACCGGGTGGCTGCGGCAGCAGCGCTTCCTGTACGCGCGCAGGGCCCCCGGCAACGCCTGCCTGACCGGGCTCGCGGCCGAGCACATCCCCGACCCCACGGGTCCGCTCGGCCGGCCCGGGCCGGTCAACACCGGGTCCAAGGGATGCGGGACGGTGATGCGGTCCGCGCCCTTCGGGCTGATCGGTGAGGGAGCGGAGACCGGCTTCGGGCTGGCGTACCGGTGCGCGCAGATCACCCACGGGCACCTGACCGGCGCGTACGCGGCCGGTGCGTTCGCCGCGGTCATCGCCCATCTGATGGAGGGCGACTCGATGGCGGGCGCTGTGCTCCGGGCCATGGAGCTGCTGGCCCGCCACCCGGGACACGAGGAGACGACGGTGGCGCTGCGCGCGGCCGTCGACCTGGCCGCGCAGGGCGCGCCGACCGCCGAGAAGGTGGAGTCGCTGGGCGCGGGCTGGGTGGCCGAGGAGGCCCTCGCCATCGCCGTGTACTGCGCCCTGGTGCTGCCGGGAGCCGACCAGGTGGCACAGGCGCTGCTGCTCTCGGTCAACCACTCGGGCGACAGCGACTCCACCGGTTCGGTCTGCGGAAATCTGCTCGGCGCCCGCCACGCGGACGTGCAACTCCCGCCGTCCTGGCTGGTGCTGACGGAGGGGCGGGCAGTGATCGCCGAACTGGCCGACGATCTGTGTCTGGAGTTCGAGCAGGCGGTGGAGTGGCCGCAGGAGCGCTATCCGGTGTGCTGACGGGTCTTTCCCGGGACCGCCCCGCCGGACCGGGAACGACACCCAACGGCCGTTCGTTCGGCTGTACATGAGCGGATCAGTGGTGCGTGAGGGGCATTCGGGGACGGGGCCCGGCTCGATCACGCCGGACGGCTGCGCGGTCGAGCTGTACGCGCGGCTGTCCGTCGGAGCCGAACCGGACGTGATCGAGGCGGCGGTGCCCGCCGGCGCGAGCATTCTGGAGCTCGGCTGCGGGGCGGGCCGGGTGACCCATCCGCTGGTCGCACGCGGCTTCGAGGTCACGGCCGTGGACGAGTCGGCGCAGATGCTGGAACACATTCGGGGCGCGCGCACGGTGCGGAGCCCCATCGAGTCGCTCGAGCTCGGCGACGAGACGTTCGACGTGGTGATGCTGGCGTCGTTCCTGGTGCACACGAGCGAGCACCGGGTGCGCGACGCCATGCTGCGGACCTGCCGGAGATACGTCAGGGACGGTGGCGTCGTACTCCTTCAGCGCGAGGGCGCCGACTACCACACCGATCTGCCGCGGGAGCGGGTCGATCCGGCTGGATACACCGTGCGGATCGTCTCGGCGGACCCCGTGGGCGACGGGGTGAACTCGGTGCACGCGGAGTACATCTTCGACGATGCGCGATGGACCCAGACGTTCCTGTCACGGGAGCTGACGAAGGAACAGTTCGAGGGGCACCTGGAGGCGGCGGGACTTGCCGTCGACCGCTGTCTGACGGATGACGGGGTGTGGGTACGGGCCGTGCCCAGGTAGCCGCCGGGGCAACGGAACCGAGAGATCGGCTGTCCGGGATGCGATGAGTTCCGGACCGCTGTGGGGTCTTTCCTTGCGTACGCAACACCACGCGACGCTTCCCGAGGAGACCCAGATGTCCGAGACCACGACGAACACCGTCACCGGGGCGACCGCGGCACGCAGCCGGGGTGCGGTCGCGCTCACCGTCGCACGGGTCGTGCTCGCCCTGTTCTTCGCCTTCAGCGCGTTCGCCAAGCTGATCGCCCATGAGTCCGCGATCGAGTCCTTCGACCGGATGGGCTGGAGCCATGGCGCGATGTACCTCATCGGAGCCCTGGAGATGGCGGGCGCCGTCGCCCTGCTGGTGCCCCTGCTGTCCGGGGTGGCGGCGATGGCCTTCGTCGGGCTGCTGGCCGGAGCGTCCATCGTCCAGCTCACGCTGCTCGACCCGGTGAACGCGATCATGCCGGCGCTGCTCATCGTGCTGGTCGTCCTGATCGCCCGGGACCGGCAGGACAGTACGGCACAGCTGATCGCGCTCGTGCGTCGGCGGGTCTAAGAGCCGTGCCGTAATCCCTGGTGGATAAGCGCGCGGCGTCGGATGCGGTGCATCGCAAGGCGGAGGGGCGTGCTCATACTGAATGTATTCGGGCGTTCCGACAACGCAGCGAGGTGCCGTAGCTGTCGTCGTGCGCCCGCCCGGGATTACGGGACAGCCCTTGGGGACAGCGGCGGGGCCTGCGTCCAGCGCCTGTCAGTGGACCGTGCTGAAGCTGCGCCAGGGGAGAGCGCTCGGAGGATTGACGTCGGTGAGCGTCGTGGCGACATACGTCGTCCCCGGACCCGTGCAGTCGCGCGTGCGGTACAGGATGATGTCGATCGCGGTCCCGTTCAGCACTTCTTTGGCGCCCGCCGGAGCGAGCTGGTGGCAGCCCTTCACGGAGGGGCTGTTCAGCATGATCACGGCGTCCCGCTCGGTGACGTAGGTGACCGGCCCGACCGCGGTGCGGCCGAGGCCGGAACAGCCCGCGACGGTGACGGTCAGGAGCGCGGTCCCGGCGGCGATGCCGAAACGGCGGCGTCGGTGATCGATCACAGGCATGGGCGGGTCCTCGTCTGTCTCGTCCGGCTCATCTGTACCGCTAGTCACGCTGCCCGTTACCGGCCGCCCCGGCATCCGGTGCGCGGCCTGCCGGGTGACCGTGGAGCGGACCCGTGTTCGCCCGGTGTTCATATGGGGCATACCGTGGTAATAGCGGCATTAATCGTATGTATCCGGCTGGCAGGGGGCCGTCATGGTCCAAGAACTGGTGGTCGCCCTGGTGGCGGCGGCGTCCGTGGGTGTGGTCTACGTGGCGGCGGCTGCGAAGGTCGTCAAGCAGTACGAACGGGGCGTCGTGCTGAGGCTCGGCAGGCTGCGCAACGAGGTGCGCGGACCGGGTTTCACCATGGTGCTTCCCGGTATCGAGCGATTGCGCAAGGTCAACATGCAGATCGTGACGATGCCGGTGCCCGCGCAGGACGGCATCACGCGGGACAACGTGACGGTGCGGGTGGACGCGGTCATCTACTTCAAGGTGGTCGACGCGGCCAGCGCGGTCGTGGAGGTGGAGGACTACCGGTTCGCGGTTTCGCAGATGGCGCAGACATCCTTGCGCTCGATCATCGGCAAGAGCGACCTGGATGATCTGTTGTCCAACCGGGAGAGGCTGAACCAGGGGCTGGAGCTCATGATCGACAGTCCGGCCGTGGGGTGGGGCGTCCAGATCGACCGGGTGGAGATCAAGGACGTATCGCTGCCGGAGACGATGAAACGCTCGATGGCGCGTCAGGCCGAGGCCGACCGGGAGCGGCGCGCGCGTGTCATCAACGCGGACGCCGAGCTCCAGGCATCGAAGAAGCTGGCCGAGGCGGCGAAGGAGATGTCCTCCCAGCCGGCCGCGCTCCAGCTGCGACTGCTGCAGACCGTGGTCGCGGTCGCTGCGGAGAAGAACTCCACGCTGGTGCTGCCGTTCCCGGTGGAGCTGCTCCGCTTCCTGGAGCGGGCGCAGCAGCCCGTATCGACGCAGCAGCAAGGGCAGCTCCAGCCTCAGCCTCAGCAACAACAGTCGCTGCAACCGCAGCCCGAGCAACAACAGTCGCAGCAACCACAGCAGCAGCCGCCCCTGACGCCTGCGCCGGCCCCCGCGCCCACCCCCTCCGGGCCCGCGCGGGGCACTCGCTCCAAGCCGCTGGCCAGGCACTGACCTGCTCGAATACCGGTGCGAGACCGGTTGTCGGACCCCCCGCCTAGACTCGCAGAGACAGAGAGATCGAGAGGATCGGACGATCAAGGGCGGGACGGGAGGGGAGCGATGACCTCGGCACCACACGCACAGCAACAGACGCAGGACGCGGCAACTGCCCGCCTCCTGCGTTGCGCTGCCGTCTTCCTGCCCGCCCCACTGCCGAGAGAGGGACGCGTCGCCTTCTGGGACCCGGACGACGGACCGCTGCCGGCGAGCGGCGGCGCCCACGAACAGACCGCGGCCGAGACCACCGAGATCACGGTGGTGCGACGCCACGGGCAGGACGGCGTCCGCCGCCGGACGGTACCCGCCGTGCTGCTGCCCGTCGCCGATGCCGTGCCCCTGCTGGCCCGCGCCCGGCATCAGCAGTCCGCCCACCCGGCCGCGCGCTGCTGGGGCGCGGCCGCACTCCATGCGCTCAACCTGGTGGCGCGCGGCAGGCTGGTCCCCGGCCTGACGGCCGACGACCACGACGCCTGGCGGGCCGGACCGCGCGACGCAGAGGACATCGCCCATCTGCGGGCGGTCGCCGCCGCCATGCCTCCCGAGGCCTACGCCGTCCCGCTCTCTGACCGCACACCGCTCCGGCTGCCCGACCCCGAGTCGCTGCTCGGCGCCTTCCTCGACGCGATCGCCGACACTTTGCCCCGGACGCCCGCTGCGGCGTACGCGACGGGTGCCCCCTTCGCGGCCCGCGAGGCCCAGCATCTGCCCCGGGCCCGCGACTGGGCCGTCGAGGTCGCGGCCGGTCTGGACGCGGGCGTACGGGTATCGCTCCGCCTCGACCTGTCGGCGTACGAGCTCTTCGACACGGCCGACACCTACGGCAACCCCGAAGCCGGGGACGCGGCCGGCGAAACCGCTGCCGACGCCGAGGGGCCCGAGGCCTCCGGTAGCTCCGTGGAGGTCCACCCGGGCGCCGCCCGGCACGCCGCCGCGGCGATCACGCAGGTGCACAGCTTGGCCGACCCTACGTACGTCATCGACGCCGCCGCACTGTGGAACGGCGGCGGAGGAGAGCCGTTCGGTCCCCGGGCCAGGATCGACGCCGTGCTCGCCCTGCGCCGTGCCGCCCGCGTCTGGACGCCGTTGGAACGGCTGCTGGACCAGCCGGTCCCCGATGTGCTCGCACTGACCGAGGACGAACTGTACGAGCTGCTGAGCGACGCCGGGGCGCGGTTGGCGCAGGCCGGGGTGAGCGTCCACTGGCCGCGCGAGCTGGTCCGTTCCCTGACCGCCGCCGCCGTGGTCCGGCCCGCACCCGGCTCGGCCACCGACGGCACCTCGTTCTTCGACGCCGAGCATCTCTTCGCCTTCAACTGGCAGTTGTCCCTCGGCGACGAACAGCTCACCGAGCGGGAGATGGACATCCTCGCGGAGGCCCACCGGCCGGTGGTGCGCCTGCGGGACCAATGGGTCGTCGTCGACCCCGCGCTCGTACGCAAGGCGCGCAAGCGGGAGCTCGGACTGCTCGATCCGGTGGACGCCCTCGCCGTCGCGCTGACGGGCAGCGCGGAGGTGGACGGCCAGCAGGTCGAGGCGGTGCCGGTCGGGGCACTCGCCGAGCTCCGCACCCGCATCCTCGCCGACGACACGGCCATCGTGCCGCCGCCCGGGCTCGACGCCACGCTCCGCGACTACCAACTGCGCGGCCTGGCCTGGCTGGACCGCATGACATCGCTGGGCCTCGGCGGCTGCCTCGCCGACGACATGGGACTCGGCAAGACCATCACCGTCATCGCCCTCCATCTGCACCGCGCGCACCCCGCACCCACCCTGGTGATCTGCCCCGCCTCCCTCCTCGGCAACTGGCACCGTGAGATCAACCGCTTCGCCCCCGGTGTCCCCGTGCGCCGTTTCCACGGCACCGGCCGCACGCTCGACGACCCCGACGGCGGCTTCGTCCTCACCACATACGGCACGATGCGCTCCAGCGCGCCCCAACTCGCCGCCCACAGCTGGGGACTTGTCGTCGCCGACGAGGCGCAGCATGTGAAGAACCCGCACTCCTCCACGGCGAAGGCGCTCCGCACCGTCCCGGCGCCGGCCAGGATCGCCCTCACCGGCACTCCCGTGGAGAACAACCTCTCCGAGCTCTGGGCCCTGCTCGACTGGACCACCCCCGGACTGCTCGGCCCGCTCAAGGCGTTCCGCGCCCGGCACGCCCGGAGCGTCGAGAGCACCGGCACCGCGGCAGGACTCGGTGACGACGACGCGGTCGAGCGCCTTTCCCGGCTGGTCAGGCCGTTCCTCCTGCGCCGCAAGAAGTCCGACCCGGGCATCGCCCCGGAGCTGCCGCCCAAGACGGAGACCGACCACCCCGTCTTCCTCACCCGCGAACAGGCCACGCTCTACGAGGCGGCGGTGCGCGAGACCATGGCGTTCATCGAAGCCTCGGAAGGAATCGCCCGTCGCGGTCTGATCATGAAGCTGCTGGCCTCGCTCAAGCAGATCTGCAACCACCCGGCGCAGTATCTGAAGGAGGAGCCGACCCGCCTCGTCGGCCGCTCCGGCAAGCTCGCCCTGCTCGACGAGCTGCTCGACACGATCCTCGCAGAGGACGGCTCCGTGCTGATCTTCACCCAGTACGTGACGATGGCCCGGATCCTCTCCGCGCACCTCGCCTCGCGCGCCGTCCCCTCCCAGCTCCTGCACGGCGGTACGCCGGTGGACGAGCGGGAACGGATGGTGGACCGCTTCCAGTCCGGCGAGGTACCCGTCTTCCTGCTCTCCCTCAAGGCGGCCGGCACCGGGTTGAACCTCACCCGCGCCGCCCACGTGATCCACTACGACCGCTGGTGGAACCCGGCCGTCGAGGAACAGGCCACGGACCGTGCGTACCGCATCGGGCAGACACAGCCCGTCCAGGTGCACCGGCTGATCGCGGAAGGCACCGTCGAGGACCGGATCGGCGAGATGCTGGCGGCCAAGCAGGCCTTGGCCGACGCGGTCCTCGGTACCGGAGAGACCGCGCTCACCGAACTCAGCGACCGCGACCTCGCGGATCTCGTCTCGCTCCGGAGGCTCTCATGAGCCCCCGCTCCCAGCCCTCGCCCCCGTCGTACGTCAGGGCCCGCCCCGGCCCCGACGACCTGCGGCGCACCTTCGAGGCGGTTCCGCCCCGCACGTCCCACGGCGACGAACCGTTCGCGGACACCTGGTGGGGGCGGTCCTGGGTGGCGGCGCTGGAGTCCCTGTCGATGGACGAGGGCCGGCTCGCCCGCGGCCGTACCTACGCCGACAGCGGCCATGTCGCCGCGATCACCGTCACCCCCGGCCGCGTCGTCGCCTACGTCCAGGGCAGCCGCCCCCGTCCGTACCGCGCCGAGCTGCGGCTGCGCCCCCTCACCGACACCGGCTGGGACACCTTCCTCGACGCCGTCGCCGCCCGGCCCGACCATCTCGCCGCGCTGCTCGCCAAGGAGATGCCGCACACCCTTGTCGACACGGCGGCCGAGGCGGGCACCGGCCTGCTGCCCGCCGCGAACGACCTCGACCCGAGCTGCTCCTGTCCTGACCACGGCTGGCCCTGCAAGCACGTCGCAGCCCTCTGCTACCAGATGGCCCGGCTGCTGGACACCGACCCGTTCGTCCTCCTGCTGCTGCGCGGCCGCGGTGAGCGCGAACTCGTCGAGGAGCTGGGCCGGCGCAGCGCGGCGCACGGTGCCCGGGAACGCCCCACGGCCCCCGCCACGCCTTCCGTACCGGCGCGCGAAGCCCTGGCCGATCGCTTCCTCCCGCCGCTGCCCGCCCCGCTTCCGGTACCGTCGCAGTCCGGCCAGCCACCCTCGTACCCGCAGCTGCCCGGCGCCCGCGACCCGCTCTCCCTCGACCACCTGGCCACGGACGCGGCCGCCCGCGCGCACGCCCTCCTCACCACCGGCCAGGACCCCCTCTCCGGGCTCACTCCCTGGCAGGACGCCGTCCGGCTGGCCGCGGCCCGCCCCACCGCCGGACTCACCGCCACCACTCGCGCCCTCTACCGGGAACTGGCCTTCGCCACCGGCCGGACCACCACCGATCTGGCCCGCGCCGTCGCCGCCTGGCGCCAGGGCGGCGCCGAGGGCCTGGAGGTCCTGGAAACACCGTGGGACCCCCCGGCCGGCCCCTTCGACCGGGCCCGCCCCGCCCTCGCGGCCGCCGACTTCCCCCGCTTCCAGCCCTGGCGCAACCACCTCACCCACCCCGTCGGCACATTCCAGCTCCGCTTCGGTCACGACGGCCGCTGGTACGGCTATGAATCGGACCGGGGCAAGGACGACTGGTGGCCCCGGGCCATGCCGGATGTGGACCCGGTGGGCGCACTCACGGCGCTGCTCGGCCGCTGACCACCGGCGCCCCCTGGCCCCACCCCGCATCGGTCCTCGACCCCGGCCGTCAGCTCCGCAGATAGACGAAGAGCGCGATCAGAATCACCGCGACGACCGGCAGAACGATCAACCGGCCCTTCCGGAACGACTCGTTCTCGTACTGGGCCAGGCCGCGGTCGGCGCCGTGCGCCGACCTCAGATGCTCCCCGGCCATGTCGTTGATCCTTTCCATGGTGAGAAGCGACGGCGACCAGTCACAGTGCGCACAGACAACGAAGTCGCGGTACGGGTTGTACTGGAAATTGCGCTCGATATTGACCGTGAAGACCTGACCGTCCGCTCGTGCGGCAGTGAAGTGGCGTATCGGCGTGCCCATGTGATTGCTCCCTGCTTCACGTGTCCCGTGCATCCGGAATCCTGGCCGCGGCACAGTATCGGATCGGACAAGGAGCACCTGGGGGTGGGCTGTTCGCCGCTTGAAAGCAGCCGGCGTGCAGGTGGGCGGCGGCCCGTGAGGGCGGCTCGGGTCTCGTCAGAAGTCTGCGGTCGTGCGCTCTTCCAGCCGGGCCACTGAGTCCTGGGCGTACGCGTTCTCGTACGCGTTGCGGATCCGCTCGATCTGCTCGTCGCGCAGGCGTGCCTCGGTCGCCGGGTAGAGCAGGATCAGTTCGTAACTGCGCTCCCGCTCGATCTCCCCGCGGGAGTCCCGCCACTGACCGCGGCCGTCCTGGATGGTCAGGCCCCTCGGGAAGCGCGGGGTGACCTCCTCGTCGACGAAGGCCAGGAACTGCTGGTCGGTCACATCGGGTCCGCCGTCCGGGCGTTCCGTACCGAAGAACAGCCTGGTCTCGATATAGGCCTTGCCGCGGGCGGCGACGCCCGATGGAGCGGACTGAGAGGCGGTGGGCGAGCCGTTGCCCAGTGTGGCGTAGGCGACGGGTGTGCCCACGGCCAGTACGGCGAGGGCGGCGGCCGCCGCGGTCAGCGCGGTGTGCTGCTTCAGGCGGCGCCGGCTGTCACCGGAGTCAGCGCTGTCGTTGCAGTGGTGGCCGGTCGAGTGGGGGAGGAGCGGCAACGGAGGGGCCTTTCGGAGGGGGCGGCGCGGACTGCGCGCGGCTCACTGTGGCAAGTGGCCCCCTCCGGAGAGCGGCAGGACATGGGCATCGGATGGAAACCACCCGTACCGGTGAGGGCAGGTGCGCGGGAGGCGGAGTACCGCCGCAAAAACCCTTCGTACGGGGCGGATCGGTGGTGCTGACTTCGTCGACGTGGCGAAACTCAATCAGATCATCGCAGTGGAGAAAGGCGTCAAGTCCAAGGCTCACCAGGACCTGACGGCGGCGCATCACGGCCTCCGGAAGGCCGGGCTGCTGGCCGGGATCTCCCGGACCTATCAGCCGAAGGACGAAGAGGGTGAGCAGCTTCCGCCGGAATCGACACCGGTGCAGATCAAGGCCGAGGACGTGCTGCGGGACACCGCGGCGACGCTGACCCGCCTCTTCGATGTGACCGCCACGAAGGACTGGGTGAACTGTGCGGCCCGCGCGGATGTGAGGGTCGACGGCCGTGTGCTCGTCGCCGATGTCCCGGTGTCGTATCTGCTCTTCCTGGAGAAGCAGCTGACGGCATCAACCGATTCGGTCGGTGCGGTCACACGGGCCGGGGTGGCCCAAATGGCAGAGGCAGACCGCGATCGATCTCAGACTCTTGCTCCGGACTCAGCATTCGCCGCCGATCGCCGATCGCCGATCGCCGGTCAAACGGGCTCGGGCCCATGCGCGTCGAGATGTTGATTCGACTCCAACCCGCGGAGCTTCGATCTGCGGTCGTCCAAAGGAAGGACGCGGCGACATCACGACTGACCCGGGCTCTTAGAAGTGCCGGCGTGCCGAACGGGCGGCATCACTCAGGGCCCGGGGGCCGGCTACGCCCCCGGATCCGCTCCCGTTTCCGGCGCCTGCCGCGTGTCGCCGGCGAGCGATACCCCGCGTCCGGCGAAGAATCGCTCGAAGTCCGGCAGGGGCAGTTCCGCGGCCCGAGTCGTGGCCGTCGTGCCCGACGGGTTGTGGAAGTGGACGCCGTTGCCGTCCGGCGTACGGGACGTCACCAGCACCAGATGCCCGCCCCGGCCCGGAGCGGGCCGCTCCGGATGCCGGATCCCGTAGTGCACCGACGCCATCACCGTCCGCTTCTCGTCGAGCAGGGCCACGATCTCGTCCATCGACAGGTGGCGGTGGACGGTGGCTTCGAGGCCGTGCACCTCCCGCACGTACTCCGCGAAGGGCGCATAGACCAGGCCCCGGATCGCCCCCTCCGTATCCTCCGTGTACGCACCGTACTTGAGCGCCCCGTCACGCAGGGCGAACAGCGGCGGGGCGCCGGCGCCGAGCGCCATGCGCAGACAGGTCACACCGCACAGGTGACCTGCCCAGCGCGCGTACTCGGCGGGTGAGTCCGCCCCGGAGTCCGCCCAGCCCGGGTCGTCGGCCGGATCGAGTCCGCCCTCGACGATCGGGCCGACGAGCCCGGGCGAGGCGAACTGCGTATGGACGGGCAGCCGGCAGGCAGGGCAGGTCACTGACGGTATCCGTTCAGGAAGCGGCCGATGCGGCTGATCGCCGCGTCGAGATCGTCGGCGTACGGGAGGGTCAGGATCCGGAAGTGGTCGGGACGCGGCCAGTTGAAGCCGGTGCCCTGCACCACCTGGATCTTCTCGCGCAGCAGCAGATCGAGGACGAACTTCTCGTCGTCGACGATGTTGTGCACCTTCGGATCGATGCGCGGGAACGCGTACAGCGCCCCCTTCGGTTTCACGCACGACACCCCTGGGATCTCGTTCAGCTTCTCCCAGGCCCGGTTGCGCTGCTCGTACAGCCTGCCGCCCGGCGCCACCAGCTCGCGGATGGACTGCCGGCCGCCGAGCGCGGCCTGAATGGCGTACTGGGCGGGCGCGTTCGGGCACAGCCGCATGGAGGCGAGCATGGTCAGGCCCTCCAGATAGTTGCCGGCGTGCTGCTGCGGACCCGACACCACCATCCAGCCGGAGCGGAACCCTGCCACCCGGTACGTCTTGGACAGACCGCTGAAGGTGAGGCAGACCAGGTCGGGGGCGAGGACCGCCACACTGTGGTGCTCGGCGTCGTCGTAGAGGATCTGGTCATAGATCTCGTCGGCGAGGACCAGCAGACCGTGCCGGCGCGCCAGGTCGAGGATGCCTTCGATGATCTCGCGCGGATAGACGGCGCCGGTCGGGTTGTTCGGGTTGATGATCACGACGGCCTTGGTGCGGTCGGTGATCTTCGACGCCATGTCGGCGAGGTCCGGGTTCCAGTCCGATGCCTCGTCGCAGGTGTAGTGCACGGCTTTGCCGCCCGCCAGGGTGACCACCGCGGTCCACAGCGGATAGTCGGGCGACGGGATCAGCACCTCGTCGCCGTCCTCCAGCAGTGCCTGTACGGACATGGAGATCAGCTCGGACACCCCGTTGCCGAGGAAGATGTCGTCCACCCCGACATCGGTCAGGCCCATCGCCTGGTAGCGCTGCGCCACCGCGCGGCGGGCGGAGAGGATGCCGCGCGAATCGCTGTAGCCGTGGGCTTGCGGGAGCATCCGGATCATGTCCTGGACGATCTCCTCCGGCGCCTCGAAACCGAAGAGCGCGGGGTTGCCCGTGTTGAGGCGGAGGACGCTGTGGCCCGCCTCCTCCAGGGCGTTGGCGTGCTCGATGACCGGGCCCCGGATCTCGTAACAGACCTCGTTGAGCTTGCTGGACTGCCGGAATTCCATGCGGTGGCCTCCCCGACCTGATTGCGATACTTGGTTTTACCAAGCCCGGGCTTGGAAAGTCCAACAACATGTCTAGACTGCGTCGCATGCCACGTCAGCAGCAGCCGCCCGCACGCTCCGCGCGCCGCCGAAGTTACGACCAGTTCTGCGCCACCGCCCGGGCCCTCGACTCCGTCGGAGACCGGTGGACCCTGCTGATAGTCCGTGAACTGCTGGCCGGACCACGCCGCTACACCGACCTGCACGCCGACCTTCCCGGAGTCAGTACGGACGTCCTCGCCTCGCGCCTCAAGGACATGGAACAGAGCGGCCTGGCCACCCGCCGACGGCTGCCGCCGCCCGCCGCCGCCTCGGTGTACGAACTGACCGAGCGCGGCCAGGGGTTGCTGCCGGTGCTCGCCGCGCTCGCCGAGTGGGGCGCGCTCGCGATCGGCGAACGGCGGCCGACGGATGCGGTGCGGGCCCACTGGTTCGCGCTTCCGCTGTTGCGGATGCTGGACGGGCCGGCTCACGAAGGAGTCGTCGAAGTCCACCTCGACGAGGGGGAGTTCCACGTGCGGGTAGGTGGACCGGCCGACGGCGAGGGGGTGTACGGGGACGGGCCCGCCGCTCACGCCGACGCCCGGATCATGCTCGACGTCGAGGTCTGTCTCGCGCTCGGGCGGGGCGAGTGCACGCTCGCCGAGGCCGTGAAGGACGGACGGATCGAGGTCGTGGGCGAGGGGCCGCTGGCCGGAGAGCTTCGGGGTGAACGGCCGGCATGTGACTGTTGCATGACCGTCGTGTCCGAATGATTCCGCGTATCAACTCCCGGGTAGCGTTGGGGCATTTGGGATGTCCCGGACGTCTGGGCGGGGAGGGTTCGCATGAGAATAGGCAGACAACAGGACCGGCGGGAACGGCAGGAACGGCAGGAACGGCAGGACCAGCACGGGCAGCAGGTGCGACTCGGTAAGGCCTTGGTCGGGGGCGGCTGTGCGGCGGCGCTCGGCTTCGTACCGTCGGCGGCCACGGCCGCGCCCGGCAGCGGGGTGAGCGGCACGGTGGTCGCGAAGGGCACGTCGACCGGGAAGCTGAAGGTCAAGACGCCGAAGGGCCGGACGGATGTGACTTTCCGAACGATCACTGTGGAGCCGGGCGGCTCCACCGGCTGGCACACCCACAGCGGCCAGGTGATCGCCGTCGTCCAGTCGGGGACGCTCACGCGCATACTGGACGACTGCTCGGTCGAGGTGATGGCCGCGGGCACGTCGTTCATCGAGCCGTCCGGCGCCCACCGCCCCCACATCGGACGCAACCTGGGCACCGAGCCGGTCGTGCTCTGGGTGACCTATCTGCTGCCCGAGGGCAGCGCACTCTCCGACGACGCCGATGCGGTGGACTGCGGCGCGAAGAAGTGACGTGGCGCAGGACGCTCGCCCACTGCCGTCGCCGGCCGTCGGTCGGCGAGCGTCTCCCGTACGCCTCCGGATCCGGGCATGTTGCGCGCGCCCGGCGCCCGCCGCTCCGGATTCCGAGCGGAACCGAGGGGAACCCTCGCCCGAGGAGCGGCGGACGGTAACGCGACATCGACATCGTCCGGTCCGTGCCCGACGAGCGCTTCGCCGCAGACGAACCCGACGAGCGAGCACCCCGTCGGCGGGACGGCCGACACCGGCGCACGGGCGCCGGGAGCGATGATGGACGGGTGCGACTTGAACCGATCACCTGGGAACGGCTGGCCGAAGCGTTTGCCGCGCACGCCGACGGGTTGAGGCCGGCCGACGGCGGGCCGTGGCTCAAGGTCGCTGTCGACGGCGCTCCGGCCGCCGGCACCGGGGAGCTGGCGGATCGAGTCGCCGAGGCGCTGCGGATCCGCGGCCGTGCGGTGTTCGTCGTGCCCACCGAGGGGTTCCTGCGCCCGGCGAGTCTGCGGTACGAGTACGGCAAGGAGGACCCCGACTCGTACTTCGACAGCTGGTTCGACACGGGTGCGCTCTGGCGTGAGGTCTTCGGGCCGCTGGAGGCGGGCGGCAGCGGGCGCGTGCTGCCCGATCTCTGGGACCCGGCGACGGACCGGGCCACCCGCAGCCCGTACCAGCGGCTCCCGGAGGGCGGTGTGCTGGTGGTGCATGGGCCGTTGCTGCTCGGGCACTGGTTCCCGTTCGACGCGAGCGTCCACCTGCGGCTCTCGCCGGGTGCGTTGCGGCGGCGTACCGAGGAGAGCGAGCGGTGGACCCTGCCCGCCTTCGCGCGGTACGAGGACGAGGTGGCGCCCGCCGGGCGCGCGGACGCGGTCGTCCGGGCCGACGATCCGCTCCACCCGGCCTGGACCGGTCTGCCCCAGGAGAGTTAGAGGCTGTCCCGTCGGGAAAGGGCCTTGAGGTCACGTACCGGGGCGGCCGCCGACCGTCGTGACCGCCTCCGCCCCCGACCGGCAGCCCGCCGCCGCGGCCGTGGCATCGTCCGCCCCGGCCAGCCGCGCCGCAAGGAACGCTCCGGTGAAGGCGTCGCCCGCTCCCGTCGAGTCCACCGCTCCCCGCACCGGGACGGCCGGAACGCGCCCGGTCACCGTCCCTCCGGTGGCCAGCAGGGCTCCCTCCTCGCCCAGGGTGACGACGACTTTCGGAACCAGAAGGCTCAACTTGGCCGCGGCATCGGCTGTTCCGGGGAGGCCGGTGAGCAGCCGGGCCTCGTCCGCGTTCGGCAGCAGCAGCTCCGTCCCCTCCACGGCCGTCAGGAACGGGCCGACGCCGAGTTCGGCGAGGAAGCCCGCGGAGGCGGGGTCCACGCTCGCCGGGATGGAACGCCGCCGGGCCTCCCGCAGGGCGAGCAGGGCCGTGGCGCGACTGGTGGCGGCGAAGAGGAGGTAGCCGGAGACATGAAGATGCGCGATGCCGTCGAGCATCGAAGGCGACCAGTTGTCGGGGGACAGACGCAGCACGGCGCCGCTGTCGGTGAGGAAGGTGCGTTCGGCGGCGGAGTCGACGAGCGCGACGACGGTGGCGGTCGGCGCCTCGTCGTCCACGGCCAGCAGCGGACGTACCCCCGCCCGGCGCAGCACATCCTCGTGCCAGGCGGCGGAGTCGGCGCCCACCCGTGCCAGCAGCCGTACGTCCCGGCAGCCCGAACGCACCGCCCAGCAGGCGACATTGGCACCGGCCCCGCCCGGCAGCGTGCTGATCCGGGCCACCGTGTCCGTGCCGTGCACGAGAGGCCCGCCGTGCCGCGCCACCACATCCGTGACCACGTCCCCGACGACGAGAAGACCGCCGTCGGTCATCGGGCGGCCGCCGCCTTCGGGCCGGCTGTTCCGTGTCCCACGGCGGACCGGGCAACTGCGATCCGCGCAGCAAGGGATACGTTTCCACGCACGGCCGCCAGGTTGGCCTCCAGTGAGGCCCCTCCGGTGTGCTGCATCAGGTGGTCCAGCAGGAACGGCGTGACGGCCTGTCCCACGATGCCGCGCTCCCGGCACGCGTCCAGGGCCTGGGCCAGCACCCGGTCGTGCAGGGCGGGATCCAGCTGATCCTTCCGCGGCACGGGGTTGGCGACGATCAGCGCCGCGGCGGGCCCGCCCAGGGTCTCCCTGGCCCGCATCACCTCCACGACCTCCTCTGGCGTACGCACCGTCCAGTCGACGGGCTCGCCCGAACTGCTCAGATAGAAGCCGGGGAAGTGCTCCGTGCCGTAGCCGAGCACCCCGACCCCGAGTGTCTCCAGGCGCTGCAGTGTGGCCGGGACGTCCAGGATCGACTTCACGCCGGCGCACACCACCGTGATGTCGGTTCGGGCGAGCAGCCGGAGATCCGCGGACTCGTCCTGGGTCGCGGTCCAGTCCCGGTGTACGCCGCCGAGGCCGCCGGTCGCGAAGACGCGCAGGCCCGCGCGGGCCGCGAGGAACGCGGTCGCGGACACGGTCGTCGCCCCGCTCGCACCGGCCGCCAGCGCCGGTGCGAGGTCGCGGTGCCCGAGCTTCCGCATCGCCGGATCCTCGGCAACCCTTTCCAACTGGTCCTTGTCCAGGCCGATGTGGGCTCGTCCGTCCAGTACGGCGATGGTCGCGGGTACGGCGCCCGCGGATCGCACGAGCTCCTCCAGCTCTTCCGCGACCCGCCGATTCCGGGGGCGCGGCAGCCCGTGCGCGATGATCGTCGACTCCAGGGCCACGGCGGGGCGGTGCGCGGCGAGGGCTTCCTGTACCTCGGCGGAGAGGACCGGTACGTACGGGTGGGCGCTGTCCGGCGCATTCAGTGACATGTCCACATCCCTGTCGCGGCCGGGCTGCCCTCAAACGTGACCTGGGACCCGAACGGCCGCCGGACCGTGCGGCATCAGTCGGACGAGTCCGGCTCCCTCCGGCCGGTCCTGATCGCGAGACGTCCTGTGGCGGCCGCTAGGGTGACCGGCCATGACCACATTTGATCAAGCCTCCGCCTCCTTCGCCGTGCACATCCCCGACGCCGAGCTCGAACCGGAGCCGCTCGACCCCGGGCAGATCGTCTCGGGCGAGCCCGTGGTGACCGGCAAGGTGCTGTGGGAGTCGGCCGACGGCAAGCAGGTGCGGGGCATCTGGCAGATCACGCCGGGCGTGGTCACCGACACCGAGGCCGACGAACTGTTCGTGGTCGTCAGCGGGCGCGCGACCGTCGTGGTCGAGAACGGCGCGACACTGCAGATCGGTCCCGGTGACGCGTGCGTCCTGCGCGAGGGCGACCGTACGACCTGGACCGTGCACGAGACGCTGCGCAAGGCGTACCACATCAGCCTCTGAAGACCCGGGGTTTGTCCCTGGCCTGGCCAGGGACGTCTTGCCCTGCGGACCTCGTCCTGCGATGTCCGCCCGGCGGATCCTTCCCGGTCAGGCGGCGGCGGGCCGGGTCAGCGCGCGGCGCAGCGTCAGTGCCGCCATCGGCAGCAACAGGCACGCGCCGACCGCGTTCAGCCAGCCGTAGCCCGCCTGGGAGACGATCACCCCCGCGACCGCACCGCCGATGCCCGCCGCCGCGTTCATGGTCAGGTCCGACAGGCCCTGCACGGCGGCGCGGGCGGGCTGCGGTACGGAGTCGGTGAGGAGCGCCGAACCGGCGACCAGCCCCGCCGACCAGCCGAGACCGAGCACGAACAGGCCGGCGGCCGTCCGGCCGTGGCTGGGGCCCGCGGTGCCGGCCAGCAGCGCGGCGCACGACAGCAGCCCGGCCGCCAGTCCGATCACGGCGAGCCGTCCGAACCTGTCGGCGAGCCAGCCCATCACCGGCGAGAACGCGTACATGCCCGCGATATGACCGCTGATGACCAGGCCGATCAGCTCGAGGTCCGCGCCGTGGTGGCCCAGGTGGACCGGGGTCATCACCATGATCGAGACCATCGCGGTGTGCGACACGGCAACCGTCAGCAGCGCCAGCCGGGCCATCGGCGAGGCCCGCACCGCCGCCAGGCCCGCACGCAGCGAACGGCCGCCCGCGGAACGGCCGTCCTGCGGCGCCAGCGCACGTGCGGTGAGCAGCGGATCGGGCCGCAGCAGCACCCCGACCACCACGGCGGCGAGCAGGAAGATGGCCGCCGCCATGAGGAACGGTCCGGCCGTCTCGGATATGGCTGTGCCACGGAAGACATGGCCCGCCGGAGCCGCGATGTTGGGCCCGAGGACCGAACCGATCGTGGTGGCCCAGATGACGGTGGAGATCGCCCTTCCTCGACGGTCCGGCTCGGCCAGATCGGCGGCGGCGAACCGGGCCTGCAGATTGGCCGACGAACCGGCACCGAACCCGGCCATGCCGAGCAGCAGCAACGGGAAACTGCCCACGACGGTGGCCAGGACCACCAGGGCCGCGCCGAGTGCACCGATCAGATAGGCCAGTACGAGGCCGGGGCGCCGGCCCCGCGAGGTCATCAGTGCGGCCAGCGGCAGCGACAGCAGCGCCGTGCCGGTCACCGACGCCGTCGGGGCGAGACCGGACAGCGCATCCGAGCCGCTCACCTCCGTCGCCAGTACAGGGGCCAGGGCGATACCGATGGGCACGCCGAGCCCGCCGAGTATCTGGCTGGCGATGAGCACCGCCGACGTTCTGCGCCGCAGGGCGGGGAGTTCCGCCGCGGTGACGGGACAGCCGGGCCCGGCGGGGGTGTCAGGTGCGTCGAGGGCGTTGGTCACTGACAGAGTGTGCCAGCTCGCATGCAGGTGCGAAAACAGGTCGGGGGGGGCGGTCGTGGCGAGCGGCCTCAGAACAGCGGCTGCGGCAGGACCCCCTCCAGCGCCAGCAGCTGCCGCTTGGTCTCCAGGCCGCCGCCGAAGCCGCCGAGCCCCCCGTCGCTCTCCACCACCCGGTGGCACGGAACCACCACCGGCAGCGGGTTGGACCCCATGGCAGCCCCGACCGCCTGGGCGGCTCCCGGCTGCCCCACACGCCTGGCGAGATCCCCGTACCCGACGACCGTTCCGTACGGCACACCCGCCGCGAGCTCGCGGAGCACCTGACGGTTGAAGCCGGACGTCAGCGACCAGTCCAGCGGGAGGGAGAACTCCCGCAACGAACCCGTGAAGTACTCCGCGAGCTGGCGTATCGGCTCGGTGAGGCGGTTGGAGCCAGGTGTCTCCACGGGCTCCGCACCGAGCCGGGTCCGCAGCTGCCCGACCGCCCTGTCCTGCACCGCGGGGCCGGCGTGGAAGACGACGCTCACCAGCCCCGCGCCCGTCGCGGCCAGCAGCAGCGGCCCGATGTCGCTGCCGACGACGGCCCACTCGACCGTCCCACCGGTGCCACCGCCGGCATCCCCGTTGCTGTTCATGGAAACCACCGTACGGCCGGCTTCTGACAGCGGGGGAGGAGATGCTCCGGCCGGCCGTCAGTCGGTGGCCCTGCGCACCACGTCAGGGGTGTTGGTGATGATCCCGTCGACGTGGAATCCGTCCACCGTCCTGGCGGTGGCCGCGTCGTTGACCGTCCATGTGTTGACCCGGAGCTTCCTGCCGTGCGCGCCCTTCAGTGCGTGCGCGGCCGCGACATAGCTGGTGCTGATCGACGCGTACGACGGGTTGATCTGGTCGGTGAACGCCGCGTACGCCTTCAGATCGGCGACCGCGGGGGTGCCGAGGAAACCTGTGGTGACGTCGGGACGCTGCTGGTGCACCTTCTTGATGCTGCTCGCGCTGAAGCTCTGGATCACCAGCCGGTGCCTGACGTGACCGGGGTCCAGCCAGCCCTTCTGGCGCAGCACCCGCAGCGTCTCCTTCTCGATGCCCGGGTAGATCTGCGGGCTTTTGATCTCCAGCAGCAGGTTCTGGTCGTTGCGCTCGATCCGGTCCAGGTACTGCTTGAGCGTGGGGATCCGGGTCCCGGCGTACCGGGCGCCGAACCAGCTGCCCGCGTCCAGCCGGGCGATCTCCGCGGCCGTGAGGTCCTTGACCGCCCACGGTGCGCGCTTCGGGAAGACCTTCTCGACGTCGGTGGTCCGCTTCAGGTCGGGGTCGTGGATGACGACCAGCACTCCGTCCTTGGTGAGCTGGACGTCGTTCTCCACCCAGTCGAAGCCGAGGTGGTTGGCCCGGTCGACGGCGGCCAGGGTGTTCTCCGGCGCGTACGCCGATGCGCCCCGGTGGGCGAGGACGACCGGGACACCGGGTGTCGGAATGGCCCGCGTGTTCACTACGGTCCGGATGACTTTCTCCGTGCTTGTGTCCGTGCGCGTACCCGCAGCCGTGTCCGTTCCGGAGTCCGTGGTCTGCGAGTGGGGGATCAGCAGCAACGCGCCGGCGCCCAGCAGGGCGGCGACGAGGGAGGCGGTAGCGGTGCGTGCGTACACGTGTACTCCTTGCGTCAGAGTTCCGTCCGGGCCGAGGGTGACAGCCGCCCCCGAACGACGGACCGGCGAAGGATGGCCACCACATGAACGGAAGAGCCGAGACCGGGTCTCCGGCCGATTGAGCTGCCGATAAAATGCAGGTTCTTCTGTTTGTTTGCCGGGCAATGCGCCTTAAGGTCACCCCGAACCCGGGCTTCACTCGAAGGGCGTACGAGCATGCAGGGCACAATCGACGGCTTCAGCTATGGGATGGTGACGCCCGCTACGGCCTTCCTCATGGCGTGCCTCGGCGCGGCCCTGGGGTTGCGCTGCACGACGCGGTCGCTGCGGACCGAGCGTTCCTTCAAAGCCGGCTGGCTCGCTCTTGGGGCGACATCCATAGGCTCCGGCATCTGGACGATGCACTTCATCGCGATGACGGGATTCAGCGTCGATGAGGTGCCGATCGGGTACGACGTCCCGATCACCTTCGCCAGCCTGGCCGTCGCGATCGTCATGGTCGGCATCGGCATCTTCATCGTCGGGTACCAGGGCGCGACCTGGATGGCCATGGTCACCGGCGGCACCATCACCGGTCTCGGCGTGGCCACCATGCACTACCTCGGCATGGCAGGAATGCGCCTCCGGGGGCAGTTCGAGTACGACACGCTCACCGTCGCGCTCTCCGTCGTCATCGCCGTCGTCGCCGCGACGGTCGCACTCTGGGCGGCCGTCTCCATCCGCGGCTTCCTGCCCAGCCTCGGTGCCGGCGTGGTGATGGGCGTGGCCGTGAGCGGGATGCACTACACGGGCATGGCAGCGCTCAGTGTCCATCTGCACCACGCCGTCACCGGCGACGCGGCCGACAGCCCGCCGACCGCACCCCTGATCCCGCTGCTGATCGGCCCCGGCTGCTTCCTCCTGCTCGCCGCGGTGGTCGTGATGTTCGATCCCTTGATGGTGATGGGCGACCCGGACTGGAACGACCCGGCGGGACACGGCACCCATGGCATCGGCCGGGCCCCCGGCATCCCCGTCCAGCGGCAGCTCCCGCGGTTCGGCACCTACGCCGACCCGGCGTCCTTCCGGTCGCAGCGTCAGCACACCCCGCCGTCGCGGGACCGGTGACCGGACCCCGGTTGTCAGTGGGGGGTCGTACGGTGGTTCCATGCGGCCCGTTTCGAAGATCGAACGTTCGGTGGCGCCTTTCGAGGTCGTCAGTTCCTACCAGCCCAGCGGCGACCAGCCCGCGGCCATCGCCGAGCTGGAACGACGCATCCGGGCAGGTGAGAAGGATGTCGTGCTGCTCGGCGCGACCGGCACCGGGAAGTCGGCGACCACCGCCTGGATGATCGAGAAGCTCCAGCGCCCCACCCTGGTGATGGCGCCGAACAAGACCCTTGCGGCCCAGCTGGCGAACGAGTTCCGCGAACTGCTCCCCAACAACGCCGTCGAGTACTTCGTCTCGTACTACGACTACTACCAGCCCGAGGCGTACATCCCGCAGTCGGACACGTACATCGAGAAGGATTCGTCGATCAACGACGAGGTCGAGCGGCTGCGCCACTCCGCGACGAATTCGCTGCTCACCCGCCGTGACGTGGTCGTGGTCGCCTCGGTCTCCTGCATCTACGGCCTCGGTACGCCACAGGAGTACGTGGACCGCATGGTCCCGCTCAAGGTGGGCGACGAGATCGACCGCGACCAGCTGCTGCGCCGCTTCGTGGAGATCCAGTACACCCGCAACGACATCGCGTTCACCCGGGGCACCTTCCGGGTGCGCGGCGACACCATCGAGATCTTCCCGGTCTATGAGGAGCTCGCCGTCCGCATCGAGATGTTCGGCGACGAGATCGAGGCGCTCTCCACCCTCCATCCGCTCACCGGCGAGGTCATCAGCGAGGACAACGAGCTCTATGTCTTCCCCGCCAGCCACTACGTGGCGGGACCCGAGCGCATGGAGAAGGCGGTCAACGGGATCGAGCAGGAGCTGGAGCACCGCCTCGCCGAGCTGGAGAAGCAGGGCAAGCTGCTGGAGGCCCAGCGGCTGCGGATGCGCACCACGTACGACATCGAGATGATGCGCCAGATCGGCACCTGCTCCGGTATCGAGAACTACTCGATGCACATGGACGGCCGCGACCCCGGCACCGCCCCCAACACCCTCCTCGACTACTTCCCCGAGGACTTCATGCTCGTCATCGACGAGTCGCATGTCACCGTGCCGCAGATCGGTGCGATGTACGAGGGCGACGCCTCCCGCAAGCGCAGCCTCGTCGACCACGGCTTCCGGCTGCCGTCCGCCCTCGACAACCGCCCCCTGAGGTGGGAGGAGTTCGTGGAGCGGATCGGCCAGACCGTCTATCTCTCCGCCACCCCGGGCAAGTACGAGCTGTCCCGCGGCGACGGGTTCGTGGAGCAGATCATCCGCCCCACCGGCCTCGTCGACCCGGAGGTCGTCGTCAAGCCCACCGAGGGCCAGATCGACGACCTGGTGCACGAGATCCGCAAGCGCACCGAGAGGGACGAGCGGGTCCTGGTCACCACCCTCACCAAGAAGATGTCCGAGGACCTCACGGACTACTTCCTGGAGCTGGGTATCCAGGTCCGTTATCTGCACAGTGACGTCGACACGCTGCGCCGCATCGAGCTGCTGCGTGAACTGCGCGCCGGTGAGTACGACGTGCTGGTCGGGATCAACCTCCTGCGCGAGGGGCTCGACCTGCCCGAGGTGTCCCTGGTGGCCATCCTCGACGCCGACAAGCAGGGCTTCCTGCGCTCCGGGACGTCTCTCATCCAGACCATCGGCCGCGCGGCCCGCAATGTGTCGGGCCAGGTCCATATGTACGCCGACAAGATCACCCCGGCGATGGAGAAGGCCATCGACGAGACCAACCGCCGCCGGGAGAAGCAGATCGCGTACAACACCGAGCGCGGCATCGATCCGCAGCCGCTGCGCAAGAAGATCAACGACATCGTCGCGACGATCGCCCGCGAGGAGATCGACACCGAGGATCTGCTCGGCACCGGCTACCGCCAGACGAAGGGCGACAAGGCCCCGGTCCCCGCGCTCGGCGGCAAGGCGGGTAAGGCGGCCGGCGCCAAGAAGGCCGGCGCGGTGGTCACCGACCGGCCCGCGACCGAACTCGCCGGGATCATCGAGGAGATGACCGACCGGATGCGGGCAGCCGCCGCGGACCTGCAGTTCGAGGTGGCCGCCCGACTGCGCGACGAGGTCGGCGAGCTGAAGAAGGAGCTGCGCCAGATGCGCGAGGCAGGCCTGGCCTGACCCGTACCGGTGTGTGTTGCAGGACCGACACAAAAACGGTCCAAGGCTGCTGCGCCTTCGGCGTGACTGCGTAGGGTGCTGGGAAACCGCGCACGGACGGTTGCGGGGCAAGGGGAGAGGGGACAGCGCGTGACGGTCAACATGACCAAGGGTCAGGCCATCAGCTTGCAGAAGAGCGACGGGGGGACCCTGACCGCGGTACGGATGGGACTCGGCTGGCAGGCGGCGCCGCGCCGTGGTCTGTTCGGCTCGCGCACGCGGGAGATCGACCTGGACGCGTCGGCGGTGCTGTTCGCCGACAAGCAGCCGGTCGACGTGGTCTTCTTCCGCCACCTCGTCAGCGACGACGGGTCGGTCAAGCACACCGGCGACAACCTGGTCGGTGGTGCCGGTTCGGGCGGCGACGACGAGGCGATCCTCGTGGACCTGCAGCGGGTGCCGGTCCACATCGACCAGATCGTCTTCACGGTGAACTCCTTCACCGGCCAGACGTTCCAGGAGGTGCAGAACGCCTTCTGCCGCATCGTCGACGAGACCAACGGCCAGGAGCTTGCCCGCTACACGCTCGACGGCGGCGGTCAGTACACCGCCCAGATCATGGCCAAGGTGCACCGCGTCGGCGCCGGGTGGCAGATGACGGCCCTCGGTAACCCGGCCAACGGCCGAACGTTCCAGGACCTGATGCCGGCGATCCTGCCGCACCTGTAGGCACGGCCGGACCGATCGGGTCCGTATCGGTACGCGCAGCTCCCGGAGGCATCGGCCGCCGGGAGCTGCACCACATGCACCGAACCACGTGCACCGCCCACATGCACCGCACCACATGGCACGGCATCGCGCGGCGCGGCGGATCGTGGCAGCGGACCGCGCATCATCAACTCGTCGAGGGGACAGGGCAATGACGGCCGAACTGGTCCGGGGGCAGAACCACACCTTGCCCCAGACCCGTCTGGAGATCCGGGTATCGGCCGGCACACCCGTCGTGGCCGGTGCCACGCTCGGTGACGAGCGGGGCACCGTGCACGGCATCGAGTGGATCGCCCACCCGGGCTCGCCCCAACTGCCCGGACTCGAAGTGTCAAAGCAGGCCGCCGCCGACCACCGGCTGGCCGTGGACCTGGACGCCGTGCCTGCCGCGGTGCACCGCGTCACCGTGCTGCTGGCCCTGCCCATGGAGGCCGGCGGTCCGGTCAGATTCGGCACGGTCGCCGCGCCCTTCGTAGCCGTCACCGGCCTCGAAGGCACCGAGATCGCCACCTTCACCCTCACCGGCCTGGATGCCGAGTCCGCGGTCGCCGCCCTGGAGCTCTACCGTCGGCAGGGCGACTGGAAGGTCCGCGCGGTCGGCCAGGGATATGCGGGCGGCCTGGCCGCGATGCTCGCCGACCAGGGGGTGACCGGGGCGGCGGAGCTGGCCCGGTCGATCCACGAGGCGGTCGCCCGGGGCATGGCCCGTTCGGTGGCGCTGCCCCCGCCCCGCACCCCGGAGGGGGACCGGGTCCGCCACACCGCCGCGATCGGCGATCCGGCCCCGCCTGTCGCTCCGCCGACCGGCCCCGCGCCTTCCCGGCCCACAGCCGCCACGGGCCCCACCACGGACTCCACCGCGGGCGGCCCCACTGCGGGGCCGGGCGCGGGCCCCGCCACGGGTCCCATCAACTACGCGCACCCACGCCGCCAGGCGACTGCACCCCCGCCGCCCCCGCCCACCGCACCGCCCGCCGAACCTGGCCGGCCCGCGCAGCCCGTCGCCGGGGACGCGACCGGCTGGTCCATGGAGGAGCGCCTCTACAACCAGGTCTGGGGCATGTTCGAGGACCTGGCCCGCACCACCGCCGCGTACCGCAGCGCTGTCGACTTCGCCGAGTCCCGCATGGACCAGGAGCTCGACCGGGCGCTGTCCGATCCGCGCAACAGGATCGGCGGGGCGGGCGACCGGGCCCGCCAGGAGGCCCGCGCCAAGCGTGACCAGCTGACCGACCGGGCCCGTGAGGCGCTCGACCGCGATCTCGCGCAGCTCGCCGCCGAGTCCGCCGTCGTCGAACCCGCGCTCCCCGCCGCGTTCGCAGCCTGGGACAACCCCGTGTGGCATGCCTACCGCGTCCCCATGGAGATCCCCATGGCCCTGCGGATCGGCGACCTACATCTGCCCGAGAACCCCGACCTGCACATCCCCCTGCTCGTACGGCTGCCGCTCGAGCGCGGCATCTGGGTCGACAGTGGGCGCACGGCATCCGAGGCCGCGGCTCTGACCGATACGGACCGGCTCCGCCGCCTCGCCATGGACAACGCGGTCGCGCACGCAGCCCGGCTGCTCGCCGTCTACCCCGCGGGCGAGTTCTCCGTCCATGTCATCGACGCCGCGGGCTCGGCGGCGGCAGCCCTCGCGCCTTTGGTGAACTCCGGTGTGCTCGCCGGGCCGCCCGCTGCTGGTGCCGGGGGAGTGGCATCGGTCCTCGCCCGTCTCACCCGTCGGGTCGATCTGGCGCAGATGGCGATCCGGGCCGGCGCCGCCGACTCGCTCCCGCCGGACCTGGACACAGCCGAGCAGCTGCTGATCGTCAACGACTTCCCGCACGGCTTCGACGACCGGGCCGTCACCCAGTTGCGCTATCTGGCCGACGAGGGGCCCTCGGTCGGCGTCCATCTGCTGATGGTCGCGGACCGGGAGGACGCGAGTGCCTACGGGCCGGTGCTCGATCCGCTGTGGCGGTCCCTGCTGCGGATCACCCCGGTCGCCGACGATCACCTGGCCGATCCCTGGGTCGGCCATGCCTGGACGTACGAGCCGTTGAGGACGCCGGCCGGCAGCCGGGTGCTGGAGCAGGTCCTCGCCCAGGTTGCCGCTGCCCGGCGCACCGGCCGACGACCATAGGGCAACGGCCTCTCAGGTAACCCCTGACCTGGTCTTTTGGGTGATCTTTACCCTGTGCTTTACCTTTTCTTGGTATTTCCTGTACTGTCCTTTGGACGGAGGGGAGTATTCCCATACGCGGCGTGCCCGTCAGTACGGACTGTGACCGGTCCCGGGGCGTCGGCCCGTGGTGCGCATCCCGTGCGCCCGGGTGGAAGAGACCTCCGGCAGCGACGACGCTGATCAGTAGCCGTAGCGAACTGCCGGAGGCGCAGTGGACGTTTCAGGAACCCTCTGGGTGCTGACCATTCTTGGTCTGTCAGCCCTTATTGCCATCGACTTCTTCATCGGGCGCAAGCCACATGACGTGACGACGAAGGAAGCCGGAATCTGGACGATCGTCTGGATCGCGCTGGCCGCCCTCTTCGGGCTCGGCCTGCTGGTCTTCGGCGAGACCCAGGCGTCGGGCGAGTTCTTCGCCGGCTTCATCACCGAGAAGTCGCTCAGCGTCGACAACCTCTTCGTGTTCGTCCTGATCATGGCCAAGTTCTCGGTGCCCTCCCACCTCCAGCAGCGCGTGCTGCTCGTCGGTGTGCTGATCGCCCTGGTGCTGCGAGCGATCTTCATCGCCGCGGGCGCCGCGGTCATCGCCAACTTCTCGTGGGTCTTCTACATCTTCGGCGCGTTCCTGATCTACACCGCCTGGAAGCTCATCCAGGAGGCGCGGGCCGACGAGGAGGAGGACGAGTTCGAGGAGAACCGTCTGCTCAAGTCGATCGAGCGCCGCTTCGGTGTCGCCGACAGGTACCACGGCACCAAGCTCTTCATCAGGAACAACGGCAAGCGCGTCCTGACCCCGCTGATGGTCGTCATGCTCGCCATCGGCACCACCGATGTGCTGTTCGCGCTGGACTCGATCCCCGCGATCTTCGGCCTGACCCAGGACCCGTACATCGTCTTCACCGCCAACGCCTTCGCGCTGATGGGACTGCGGCAGCTGTACTTCCTGATCGGCGGTCTGCTGAAGAAGCTGGTGCACCTCAGCTACGGGCTCTCGGTCATCCTCGGCTTCATCGGCGTCAAGCTGGTGCTGCACGCCCTGCACGAGTCCGGGGTGCATGTCCCCGAGATCTCGATCCCCGTCTCGCTCGGCTTCATCTGCGCGGTGCTGGTGATCACCACGATCACCAGCCTCATCGCCAACAAGAAACAGGAGGCGGCCGAGGCCGCGGAGGCCGACCGGGCGGCGGAGAAGAGTTCCAGCATCGACGCCTGATCCGGGACGGGGGCAACAGGGGCGGGTGGCAGAGCCGCCCGCCCTTCCCTCACCAGCCGCGTTTGTGCCACTCGGGCAACTGCGGACGCTCGTCACCGAGCGTCGTGTCGTGGCCGTGCCCCGGATAGACCCAGGTCTCGTCGGGCAGCTGGTCGAAGAGCTTGGTCTCCACGTCGTGGAGCAGGCTCGCGAACGCCTCGGGGTCCTTGTGCGTATTGCCGACCCCGCCGGGGAAGAGGCAGTCCCCGGTGAACAGGTGCGGAGCGCCGTGCGGATCGTCGTAGACGAGCGCGATGGAGCCCGGGGTGTGGCCGACCAGATGGCGGGCGGTCAGCGTGACCTGCCCCACCCGGACCGTGCCGTTGTCGTCGACGAGGACATCGGTCGGGACCGGGATGCCCTCGGCGTCGTACCGCCCGGCGTAGGTGCGCGCACCGGTGGCCGCCACCACCTCGGCCAGCGCCTGCCAGTGGTCGCCGTGCTGATGGGTGGTGACGACGGACGCGATGGAGTCGTCACCGATCAGCCGTAGCAGGGTTCCGGCCTCGTTGGCCGCGTCGATCAGGAGCTGCTCGCCGGTGGCCCGGCAGCGCAGCAGATAGGCGTTGTTGTTCATCGGGCCGACGGCGACCTTGGAGATCATCAGATCCGTCAACTCGTGTACATCCGCACGTCCGCCGACCTTGACCGCTCCGCTGTACGTCATACGCCTCAGCCTATAGCGGGGGCAGTTCGGGGAGGTGGCCACCGTCCACGGTGAGTGCGGACCCGTCGCGGCGCCCGGAGAGCCAGCCCAGCAGCTCCGGCGCCGTGCCACGGACCACGACAGGGCTGCCTTCCGCGCCGCCGCCCGTGGTCCAGAACCTGCCGTCGTCGGCGGCCACGCCCGTGGACACGACCTCCGGGTGCCGGCCGAACCGCTCCGCGAGGAAGTCGATCTCGCGGACCACGAACTCGTCCGGCAGGTCCTCCAGCTCGTAGCCGATGCCCAGGTCGACATGGTGCAGCTCGACCTCGATCCAGCGGCGGAAGGGGACGCGGGACGCCGAGTCCGTCACGCCGTTACGCATCGTGATCGTGCGCGACCAGTCCGCCGGCTCAGCGGCCACGGCCAGGAAGCGGGCCGCGCTCTCGCGCACATCGGCCAGCTGTTCGGCGAGCGGCCGGGGTGCGTCACGCTCGATGTCACGGTCGCGGGTTTCGCTGTCTGCGTACATCGGGCGGCTCTGGAGAACATTTACGAGCGCGTCGGCGTTACGAGATAGGTGCGCAAGAACATGGCCCCGGCTCCAGCCGGGCAGCCGCGACGGCTCGGCGACTGTGATGTTGTCCAATTTGCCCGTTGCGCTGCGGAGCCGATCGGTCGCTTCACGTACGGCTTCCAGGTCGTGCGCATGATCAATCATGTGGCCGAGCCTAGCGTCGCCACTCATTCGGGTGAAGGAGATATCGGCCGTCCGTAAATCGAATGCGCGTGCTATACGCTCGGACTCGAAAGCTTCGTACATCGCTGTGGCGCCCCCCATACCCTGGGACGGGGGCTCAGTTCCCCCACTTCTCTCTAGAAAGGTGCGGACCGGCGTGGTCGACCGTCTCATCGTCCGTGGCGCTCGCGAGCACAACCTCAAGAACGTCTCGCTCGACCTCCCCCGCGACTCCCTCATCGTCTTCACCGGGCTCTCCGGGTCGGGCAAGTCATCGCTGGCGTTCGACACGATCTTCGCCGAGGGCCAGCGGCGATATGTGGAGTCGCTCTCCTCGTACGCCAGGCAGTTCCTCGGTCAGATGGACAAGCCGGACGTCGATTTCATCGAGGGCCTGTCGCCCGCCGTCTCCATCGACCAGAAGTCGACGTCGCGCAACCCGCGCTCGACGGTCGGCACGATCACCGAGGTCTACGACTACCTCCGGCTGCTCTTCGCCCGGATCGGCAAGCCGCACTGTCCCGAGTGCGGCCGGCCGATCTCCCGCCAGTCGCCGCAGGCCATCGTCGACAAGGTGCTCGCCCTGCCCGAGGGCAGCCGCTTCCAGGTGCTGTCGCCGCTGGTGCGCGAGCGCAAGGGGGAGTTCGTCGACCTCTTCTCCGATCTGCAGACCAAGGGCTACAGCAGGGCCCGGGTCGACGGCGAGACCATCCACCTCGCCGAGCCGCCCAAGCTCAAGAAGCAGGAGAAGCACACCATCGAGGTGGTCATCGACCGCCTCACGGTGAAGGACAGTGCCAAGCGCCGGCTGACCGACTCGGTCGAGACCGCGCTCGGTCTCTCCGGCGGCATGGTCGTGCTCGACTTCGTCGACCTCCCCGAGGACGACCCCGAGCGTGAGCGGATGTACTCCGAGCACCTCTACTGCCCCTACGACGACCTCTCCTTCGAGGAGCTGGAGCCGCGCTCCTTCTCCTTCAACTCGCCCTTCGGTGCCTGTCCCGACTGCACGGGTATCGGTACGCGGATGGAGGTCGACCCGGAGCTGATCGTCCCCGACGAGGAGAAGTCCCTCGACGAGGGCGCGATCCACCCCTGGTCGCACGGCCACACCAAGGAGTACTTCGGTCGGCTGATCGGCGCCCTCGCCGACGCCCTCGGATTCCGTACGGACATTCCGTGGGCGGGACTGCCGCAGCGCGCGAAGAAGGCCCTGCTGCACGGCCACAAGATCCAGACCGAGGTCCGCTACCGCAACCGCTACGGGCGCGAGCGCGCCTACACCACCCCGGCCTTCGAGGGTGCCGTGCAGTTCGTCAAGCGGCGGCACTCCGAGGCCGAGAGCGACTCCAGCCGGGAGCGCTTCGAGGGTTATATGCGCGAGGTGCCCTGCCCGACCTGTGAGGGCACGAGGCTGAAGCCGATCGTCCTCGCGGTGACGGTGATGGAGAAGTCCATTGCCCAGGTCTCCGCGATGTCGATCAGCGAGTGCGCCGAATTCCTCGGCCGGCTGAAGCTGAACGCCCGCGACAAGAAGATCGCCGAGCGGGTGCTGAAGGAGGTCAACGAGCGGCTGAGGTTCCTGGTCGACGTCGGCCTCGACTACCTCTCGCTCAACCGCGCGGCAGGCACCTTGTCGGGCGGCGAGGCGCAGCGCATCCGGCTCGCCACCCAGATCGGCTCCGGCCTCGTCGGCGTGCTGTACGTGCTGGACGAGCCGTCCATCGGACTGCACCAGCGGGACAACCACCGGCTGATCGAGACCTTGGTCCGCCTCCGTGACATGGGCAACACGCTCATCGTCGTCGAGCACGACGAGGACACCATCAAGGTCGCCGACTGGGTCGTCGACATCGGCCCCGGCGCCGGTGAGCACGGCGGCAAGGTGGTCCACTCGGGATCGCTCAAGGAACTGCTGGCCAACGACGAGTCGATCACCGGCCACTATCTCGTCGGCAAGAAGTCCATTCCGATGCCCGACATCCGGCGCCCGGCCGACCCGACCCGTCGGCTCACGGTGCGCGGAGCCCGGGAGAACAACCTCCAGGACATCGACGTCTCGTTCCCGCTCGGCGTACTCACGGCGGTCACCGGTGTCTCGGGCTCGGGTAAGTCGACGCTGGTCAACGACATCCTCTACACCCATCTGGCGCGCGAGCTGAACGGCGCCAAGTCGGTCCCCGGCCGGCACACCCGGGTCGACGGCGACGACCTGGTCGACAAGGTGGTGCACGTAGACCAGTCGCCGATCGGCCGGACGCCCCGGTCCAACCCGGCGACGTACACCGGCGTCTTCGATCATGTCCGCAAGCTGTTCGCCGAGACGATGGAGGCGAAGGTGCGCGGTTATCTGCCGGGCCGCTTCTCCTTCAACGTCAAGGGCGGCCGCTGCGAGAACTGCTCCGGCGACGGCACGATCAAGATCGAGATGAACTTCCTGCCGGACGTGTACGTCCCGTGCGAGGTGTGCCACGGGGCGCGGTACAACCGGGAGACCCTGGAGGTCCACTACAAGGGCAAGTCCATCGCCGAGGTGCTGGACATGCCGATCGAGGAGGGCCTGGACTTCTTCGAGGCCGTCCCGACGATCGCCCGCCACCTCCGGACGCTCCACGAGGTGGGCCTCGGATACGTCAGGCTCGGCCAGTCCGCGCCGACGCTCTCCGGCGGTGAGGCACAGCGTGTGAAGCTCGCGAGCGAGCTGCAGAAGCGCTCCACCGGCCGCACGGTCTACGTCCTGGACGAGCCGACCACCGGACTGCACTTCGAGGACATCAGCAAGCTCATCAAGGTGCTGTCCGGGTTGGTCGACAAGGGCAACTCGGTGATCGTCATCGAGCACAACCTCGATGTCATCAAGACCGCGGACTGGGTCATCGACATGGGCCCGGAGGGTGGCAACGGCGGTGGTCTGGTCGTCGCCGAGGGCACGCCGGAGCAGGTCGCCATGGTCCCGGCGAGCCACACCGGCAAGTTCCTGCAAGGCGTCCTGGACCCGGTCCGGGTGAGCGAGGCGGCAGTGCCGGCGGCGCGCAAGCCGGTACGGAAGGCGGCGGCCAAGACGGTGGCCGCCAAGTCGTCCCCGGTGAGGAAGACGGCGACGGCGAAGACGGCTTCGGCCACGGCGGCTGCGGCGAAGAAGCCCGCAGCGAAGAAGCCGACCCGTACGCGCAAGGCCTGACCTGCGCCGTGTCGAGAGGGCGGTTCCCGGACGGGAGCCGCCCTCTCGCGTGGGGCTGTGACCAGGTGCGATCGTCCAGGACCGGCCCGGCCGCAAGGTTGTCCTTCTCCGCCGGTATCGTCACTTCTGTCACCGATGCCCGTGGTGCCCCTGGTATCCCCGGAGTCTCCTGGTACCCCGGTACCCGGCGCTTCCCTGACGCCCCCCGCCCTACCCCTCACACCCCGTGGAGTCCGCATGCCCGGCCAGCCCGCCCGCCGTACCGTGCTGAAGGGTGCCGCTCTCGCCGGTGTCGCCGGGCTGGGAGTGGCCGCCTGTTCGACCGAGTCGAAGCTCGGGCACGCCGAGACGCCCACGCCCACCGCCCCCGTCGAGCTCGGCGCCGCGGACGAGGTGCCGGTCGGCGGATCCAAGCTCTACCGCGAGCAGCGAGTCGTCGTCAGCTGCCCGGCCAAGGGCCAGTACAAGGCGTTCAGCGCCCAGTGCACCCACGCGGGCTGTCTGCTGGACAAGGTCGAGAAGAACGAGGGGAACTGTCCCTGCCACGGCAGCCGCTTCGACACGACGACCGGCGAGGCGGTGCACGGCCCGGCGACCGTGCCGCTGCCCTCCGTCCCGGTCAGGGTCGAGAGCGGAAAGCTGATAGCCGGTCCTGACGCCTGACGCCTGACGCCTGACGCCTGACGCCGGGCGCCTGACGCCTCACGCCGGGCGCCGGGCGCACGGGGACCAGCGGTCGTCACTCCCAGTCCCAGTCGATGCCGACCAGGCCGGGCCGCACCCCCTGCTCCACCAGGTGTACGGTCCGATGCCGGCCGGTGAGTGTGAGGTCCGTACGGCCACCGCGGGGAGCCCCCACCGAAGCCTGGGCGAACCGCCGGCACCGTACCGGCAGCGCGTCCTCGTCGAAGTGCACCTGCAGCACGTACTGTCCGCCGCCGAAGCTGAAGCCGCGCACGTACTCGCCGCACGGCCCGCCCGTACCGTCGTCGAACCCATAGCCGAAGAGGTACGTCTCACCTGCCCGCAGCCGGGTGTCGAAGAGCAGCTCGGCGACGAGCACCCCCGCCTCCCGGTCCCAGCGGACCCGGCCCGTCCGGCAGTTCTCCCGGGCCGCCACCTCGACCCGCGCGGGGTCGCAGCCCGGATCGCCGCGGTACACGGCGAGATAGCGGTCGATCCCGTCGCGGTGCGCGCGCACGACATGCTGCGAGTCCCGGTGCCGCAGCTCCCGGCCGGACCCGATCCGTACCCGCTCCTGGTGCCCCACCGTGTGCAGCCCGCCGTCGGCCGGTGACTCCAGCGTGTCGATCAGCCGCTCCACCGCGCCGGACGCCTCCATCAGGGAGCGGTACGAACGACCGGCCGGGCGCTCGGCGTCCGCGCGGGCATCCCCGGCGCCGAGCAGCCGGAGCAGCGAGTTCCCCGGCAGTTCCAGCACCTCCTCCAACGCTTTCACCGCCCGCAGGGACTCGGCGCGCTGCGGGCGCCGGGCTCCCTGCTGCCAGTAACTCAGGCTGGTCACTCCGACCTTGACCCCGCGGTGCGCGAGATGGTGCTGCACCCGCTGGAGCGGCAGCCCACGCACCGAGAAGGCGGTGCGCAGCGCCAGATGGAACGGTCCGGTGTGCAGCACCTGCGCCAGTTCGGCCTCGGTGCGTTGCATGACGTGCCTCCAGTGAACGTTCACGGCACGGGGCGGGGAGACCGCGCCGGTGGGAGCCGGACGGCAGGTGGCCGGGGGCGGACCGTTCACGCATGCCGCCACACCGTTCACACCGCGCTGTTCCCCCGCATTGAAGCGTGTTGACCCGTTCCCGACAACGGTTGATGCTCCTTGAACAGTGACGGCGCCCGCTGGCCCCGCGCTCCGGGGCGCGCTCCCCCACCCCGTACCCCGGAGCACGGCATCCCTCCGGAGGACACCGCACTGTCACCGCCCGCAAGTAGGGTGGGCACCATGGCAGACCCCTCCAGCTACCGCCCCAAGCCGGGACAGATCCCCGACTCCCCGGGGGTCTACAAATTCCGCGACGAGCACCGCCGGGTGATCTACGTCGGGAAGGCGAAGAGCCTGCGCCAGCGCCTGGCCAACTACTTCCAGGACCTGGCCGGTCTCCACCCGCGCACCCGCACGATGGTCACCACGGCCGCCTCCGTCGAGTGGACCGTCGTCGCCACCGAGGTCGAGGCGCTGCAGCTGGAGTACTCCTGGATCAAGGAGTTCGACCCCCGGTTCAACGTCAAGTACCGCGACGACAAGAGCTATCCGTACCTCGCGGTCACGCTGAACGAGGAGTTCCCGCGCGTCCAGGTCATGCGCGGCGCCAAGAAGAAGGGCGTGCGCTACTTCGGTCCGTACGGGCACGCCTGGGCGATCCGCGAGACCGTCGACCTGATGCTCCGGGTCTTTCCCGTCCGTACGTGCTCCGCCGGTGTGTTCAAGAACGCCGCGCGGACCGGCCGCCCCTGCCTCCTCGGCTACATCGGCAAGTGCTCGGCGCCCTGCGTCGGCCGGGTGACCCCGGAGGAGCACCGCGAATTGGCGGACGACTTCTGCGACTTCATGGCCGGCCGCACTGGCACGTACATCCGCCGGCTGGAGAAGGACATGATGGCGGCGGCCGAAGAGATGGAGTACGAGCGGGCGGCCCGGCTCCGCGACGACGTGGAGGCCCTCAAGCGGGCCATGGAGAAGAGCGCCGTCGTCCTCGCCGACGCCACCGACGCCGACCTGATCGCGGTCGCCGAGGACGAGCTCGAGGCCGCCGTGCAGATATTCCACGTACGCGGCGGCCGGGTGCGCGGCCAGCGCGGCTGGGTCACCGACAAGGTCGAGGCGGTCGACACCTCGGGCCTCGTCGAGCACGCCCTGCAGCAGCTGTACGGGGAGGAGAAAGGTGACTCCGTCCCCAAGGAGGTCCTCGTCCCGGCGCTTCCGGAGGACCCCGAAGCGGTCTCCCAGTGGCTCGCCGACCGCCGGGGTTCCCAGGTCAGCCTGCGCATCCCGCAGCGCGGCGACAAGAAGGACCTGATGGTGACGGTCCAGCGCAACGCCCAGCAGGCCCTGGGGCTGCACAAGACCAAGCGCGCCTCCGATCTGACGACCCGCTCCCGCGCCCTGGAGGAGATCGCCGAGGCGCTCGGCCTCGATACGGCTCCGCTGCGCATCGAATGCTTCGACATCTCCCATCTCCAGGGCGACGACGTGGTCGCGTCCATGGTGGTCTTCGAGGACGGTCTGGCCCGCAAGAGCGAGTACCGCCGCTTCCAGATCAAGGGCTTCGAGGGGCAGGACGACGTCCGCTCGATGCACGAGGTGATCGGCCGCCGCTTCAGGCGCTACCTCCAGGAGAAGGAGCGGACGGGGGAGTGGGAGGAGAGTCCGGCACCCTCCGGTGCCGTACCGGCCCCGGAGACCGCCGCCGGCGACGGCGACCCCTTCGGCAACGAGCCCCGCGAGGACGACGGCCGCCCCAAGCGGTTCGCCTACCCGCCGCAGCTCGTCGTGGTCGACGGGGGCCGGCCGCAGGTCGCCGCGGCCAAGCGGGCCCTCGACGAGCTGGGGATCGACGACATCGCCGTCTGCGGCCTCGCCAAGCGCCTCGAAGAGGTATGGCTGCCCGATGACGACGACCCCGTGGTCCTGCCCCGCTCCAGCGAGGGCCTCTACCTCCTGCAGCGCGTCCGAGACGAGGCGCACCGCTTCGCCATCACTTATCAGCGGGCCAAGCGGGCCAAGCGCATCCGCTCCAGCCCGCTGGACGCGGTCTCCGGCCTCGGCGAGACCCGGAAACAGGCGTTGATCAAGCATTTCGGCTCCGTGAAGAAGCTGAAGCAGGCGACAATCGACGAGATCTGCGAGGTTCCGGGGATAGGCCGCAGGACGGCGGAATCAGTGGCAGTCGCCCTCGCCTCGACCGCCCCGGCCGCGCCCGCCGTGAATACGGCGACAGGAGAGATCATTGAAGAGGACGACGGGGGCAGCACGTCATGACTGAGCACGAGCAGGAACACGAACACGAGCCGGACAGCGCGCACGACGGCACAGACCGCGCGCACGACAGCACGGACCGAGCAGACGGAGCAGGACAAGTGAGTACGGGCACCACGGCCGAGACGGGCGATGCCGCCGCGGCCATCCCCGAGCTGGTGATCATCTCCGGCATGTCGGGTGCCGGACGATCCACCGCCGCCAAGTGTCTGGAGGACCTCGGCTGGTTCGTCGTCGACAACCTGCCGCCCGCCCTGATCCCCACCATGGTGGAGCTCGGCGCCCGGTCCCAGGGCAATGTGGCCCGGATCGCCGTCGTCGTCGACGTGCGCGGCCGCCGCTTCTTCGACAACCTGCGGGAGTCCCTCGCCGACCTCGCGGCCAGGCACGTCACCCGGCGGATCGTCTTCCTGGAGTCCTCCGACGACGCGCTGGTCCGCCGCTTCGAATCGGTCCGCCGGCCGCACCCCCTCCAGGGCGACGGCCGCATCGTCGACGGCATCGCCGCCGAGCGTGACCTGCTGCGCGAGCTGCGCGGCGACGCCGACCTGGTGATCGACACCTCCAGCCTCAACGTGCACGAGCTGCGCGCCAAGATGGACGCTCAGTTCGCGGGGGACGAGGAGCCGGAGCTGCGCGCCACGGTGATGTCGTTCGGCTTCAAGTACGGTCTGCCGGTCGACGCGGATCTGGTGGCGGACTGCCGCTTCCTGCCCAACCCGCACTGGGTTCCCGAGCTGCGCCCGTTCACCGGACTCAACGAGGAGGTCTCGGCGTACGTCTTCAACCAGCCGGGCGCCAAGGAGTTCCTCAACCAGTACACCGAGCTGCTCCAGCTGGTTGCCGCGGGCTACCGCCGTGAGGGCAAGCGCTATGTGACCATCGCCGTCGGCTGCACGGGCGGCAAGCACCGCTCCGTCGCGATGTCCGAGAAGCTGGCCGCCCGGCTCGCCGCCGAAGGGATCGAGACTGTCCTCGTCCACCGGGACATGGGGCGCGAGTGACCAGCCGCAATCTGCGCCTGCGGCGGCTGCGGAGAGCCACCTCCGCGCTCTCCGCCCGCAAGCGTGGCGCCCAGCCCAAGGTCGTCGCACTCGGCGGCGGCATGGGCCTGTCCGCGTCGCTCGCCGCGCTGCGCCGGATCACCGGCGATCTCACCGCAGTGGTCACCGTCGCCGACGACGGCGGCTCCAGCGGCCGGCTCCGTGAGGAGCTCGGCGTCCTGCCGCCCGGCGACCTCCGCAAGGCGCTCGCCGCGCTCTGCGGCGACGACGACTGGGGCCAGACCTGGGCACAGGTCATCCAGCACCGTTTCCAGTCCAAGGGCGATCTGCACGAGCACGCGGTCGGCAATCTGCTGATCGTCGCTCTCTGGGAGCAGCTCGGCGACCATGTCCAGGCCCTGGACCTGGTCGGCAAGCTCCTCGGCGCGCACGGCCGGGTGCTGCCCATGTCCGCCGTGCCGCTGGAGCTCCAGGCGCTCGTACGGGGCCACGACCCGGCCCGCCCGGACGCCGTGGATACGGTGTGCGGCCAGGCGACGGTGGCGCTGACCCCCGGTGAGGTGCAGTCCGTACACCTCGTCCCGAACGACCCGCCGGCCGTCCCTGAGGCGGTCGACGCGGTCCTCGACGCGGACTGGGTGGTGCTCGGCCCGGGGTCCTGGTTCTCTTCGGTGATCCCGCATCTGCTCGTACCGGAACTGCTCGACGCGCTCGTCACGACGAAGGCCCGTAAGGTCCTGTCGCTGAACCTGGCACCGCAGCCCGGCGAAACTGATGGCTTCTCTCCGCAGCGTCATTTGGAGGTTTTGGGACGACACGCCCCTAAACTCGCCCTGGACGTGGTGCTGGCCGACGAAGCCGCCGTGCCCGATCGCGAGTCCCTCGCCGATGCCGCCAAGCGGCTCGGCGCCGCGGTCGAGCTGGCGCCGGTGGCCTCACCCGACGGCGTTCCGATCCATGATCCGGAGCTGTTGGCCGCCGCGTACGACCGTATTTTTCGGATGCATGGAAGGATCGGCCCATGGCGATGACGCCAGCGGTGAAGGACGAAATCTCTCGGCTTCCCGTGACCCGGACCTGCTGCAGGAAGGCAGAGGTTTCGGCGATTCTTCGGTTCGCGGGCGGGCTGCACCTGGTGAGCGGCCGGATTGTGATCGAGGCGGAGCTGGACACCGCGATGGCGGCGCGTCGGCTGAAGCGGGACATTCTCGAAATTTTCGGGCACAGCTCGGAGCTGATCGTGATGGCCCCCGGCGGGCTGCGGCGCGGCTCCCGCTATGTCGTACGGGTGGTGGCGGGCGGCGATCAGCTGGCCCGCCAGACCGGGCTGGTGGACGGTCGCGGCCGGCCCATCCGCGGGCTGCCGCCGCAGGTGGTCTCGGGGGCCACCTGCGACGCCGAGGCCGCCTGGCGCGGTGCCTTCCTGGCCCACGGCTCGCTCACCGAGCCGGGTCGCTCCTCCTCGCTGGAGGTGACCTGCCCGGGCCCGGAGGCGGCGCTCGCACTGGTCGGCGCGGCCCGCAGGCTCTCCATCGCGGCGAAGGCCCGCGAGGTGCGCGGCGTGGACCGGGTCGTCGTCCGCGACGGTGACGCGATCGGCGCCCTGCTCACCCGGCTCGGCGCCCATGAGTCGGTGCTGGCCTGGGAGGAGCGGCGGATGCGCCGTGAGGTCCGGGCCACCGCCAACCGGCTCGCCAACTTCGACGACGCCAACCTGCGGCGCTCGGCACGGGCCGCGGTGGCCGCAGGCGCCCGGGTGGGACGCGCCCTGGAGATCCTGGGTGAAGAGGTGCCCGAGCACCTCGCGGCGGCCGGACGGCTGCGCATGGAGCACAAGCAGGCCTCCCTGGAGGAGCTGGGTGCGCTCGCCGACCCGCCGCTGACCAAGGACGCGGTCGCCGGCCGGATCCGCCGGCTGCTGGCCATGGCCGACAAGCGGGCCCAGGACCTCGGTATCCCGGGGACGGAGTCCACGCTCAGCGAGGAGCTTGCCGACGGCCTGGTGGGCTGAGGTGAAACGGCGTCGAATCCCGGCCGAAGGCGGAACGCGCTCCGCCCCTGGGGATGTTGACACTCCGTAATCATCACTGCAGGTGAGGCCGAGCAACCGGAGGCCCGTACTCCTACTGGGGAGTACGGGCCTTTGCGGCGCTTCCGGCACCGCACGATGTCACTCCAGGGCCCACGGAGAGGTAGGGTCGGAGGCGGTCGGGGACATCCCATACAACTCGCCGGCGTCGAAACCCGGCGTACCTAACGAGGAGATCGGTTCGTGACGATCCGCGTAGGCATCAACGGCTTTGGCCGCATCGGTCGTAACTACTTCCGCGCGCTGCTGGAGCAGGGTGCGGACATCGAGATCGTGGCTGTCAACGACCTGGGTGACACTGCGACCACGGCCCACCTGCTGAAGTACGACACCATTCTGGGTCGTCTGAAGGCCGAGGTCAGCCACACCGCCGACAGCATCACTGTCGACGGCCACACCATCAAGGTGCTCTCCGAGCGCAACCCGGCCGACATCCCCTGGGGTGAGCTGGGCGTCGACATCGTCATCGAGTCGACCGGCATCTTCACCAAGAAGGCCGACGCCGAGAAGCACATCGCGGGCGGCGCCAAGAAGGTCCTCATCTCGGCTCCGGCCAAGGACGAGGACATCACCATCGTGATGGGCGTCAACGAGGAGAAGTACGACGCGGCCAACCACCACGTCATCTCCAACGCCTCCTGCACCACCAACTGCGTCGCGCCGATGGCCAAGGTTCTGGACGAGAACTTCGGCATCGTCAAGGGCCTCATGACGACGGTCCACGCGTACACGAACGACCAGCGCATCCTGGACTTCCCGCACTCCGACCTGCGTCGCGCCCGCGCCGCGGCGGAGAACATCATCCCGACCACGACCGGTGCCGCCAAGGCCACCGCTCTGGTGCTCCCGCAGCTCAGGGGCAAGCTCGACGGCATCGCGATGCGCGTCCCGGTCCCGACCGGCTCCGTCACCGACCTGGTCATCACGCTGGAGCGCGAGGTCACCCGCGACGAGGTCAACGCCGCCTTCCAGAAGGCCGCCGAGGAGGGCCCGCTCAAGGGCAAGCTCGTCTACACCCAGGACCCGATCGTGTCCTCGGACATCGTCTCGGACCCGGCTTCCTGCACCTTCGACTCCCTGCTCACCATGGCAGAGGGCACGCAGGTCAAGGTCATCGGCTGGTACGACAACGAGTGGGGCTACTCCAACCGCCTCGTCGACCTGACCGTCTTCGTCGGCAGCCAGCTCTGACCGTCGAATCGGCAGGCACCTCGATGTGAGCAAGGGGCTCGGACAGCGCAACGCAGCGCCGTTCGAGCCCCGTTGCATGCTTCCTCGCCCCTCCAAGGAGTCCAGCAAGATGAAGACGATCGACGAACTTCTCGCCGAAGGGGTCACCGGCAAGCGCGTATTCGTCCGCGCCGACCTCAACGTGCCGCTGAGCGGCACCACCATCACCGACGACGGCCGCATCCGCGCCGTCCAGCCGACCGTGGAGAAGCTGGCCGCGGCCGGTGCCCGGGTCATCGTCGCCTCGCACCTGGGCCGCCCCAAGGGTGCCCCGGACCCGGCCTTCTCCCTGGCCCCCGCCGCCGCCCGGCTCGGCGAGCTGATCGGCGCCGACGTGGCCTTCGCGACCGACACGGTCGGTGAGTCCGCCCGTGCCACGGTCGCCGCGCTCACCGACGGCAAGGTCGCCGTCATCGAGAATCTCCGCTTCAACCCCGGCGAGACATCGAAGGACGACGCCGAGCGCGGCGCGTTCGCCGATCAGCTCGCCGAGCTCGCCGATGTGTACGTGGGCGACGGCTTCGGAGCCGTCCACCGCAAGCACGCCTCGGTCTTCGACCTCCCGGCCCGGCTGCCGCACGCCGCGGGCGACCTGATCGCCACCGAGGTCGGCGTCCTGAAGAAGCTCACCGAGGACGTCGCGCGCCCGTACGCCGTCGTGCTCGGCGGCTCCAAGGTCTCCGACAAGCTCGGCGTCATCGACCACCTCCTGGAGCGGGCCGACCGCATCCTCATCGGCGGCGGCATGGCGTACACCTTCCTCAAGGCCCAGGGTCACGAGGTCGGCAGCTCCCTCCTGCAGGAGGACCAGATCCCGGCGGTGCTGGAGTATCTGAAGCGGGCCGAGGAGAAGGGCGTGGAGTTCGTTCTCCCCGTCGACGTCGTGGTCTCCGAGCAGTTCCCCGACCTCAAGACCAAGGCCCCGAGCCGGCACACCACCGTGCCCGCGGATGCCATCCCGGCCGGTGTGATGGGTCTGGACAACGGACCCGAGACCGACAAGCTGTACGCCTCGAAGCTCGCCGACGCCGTCACCGTCTTCTGGAACGGCCCGATGGGCGTCTTCGAGCACCCCGATTACGCCGAGGGCACCCGGGCAGTCGCCCAGGCCCTCGTCGACTCCGAGGGCTTCAGTGTCGTCGGCGGTGGCGACTCCGCCGCGGCCGTCCGCATCCTGGGCTTCGACGAGAACGCATTCGGCCACATCTCGACCGGTGGCGGCGCCAGCCTCGAATACCTCGAGGGCAAGACGCTTCCCGGCCTCGCCGCACTGGAGGACTGACCTTTCATGAGCACCCGTACCCCGCTGATGGCGGGCAACTGGAAGATGAACCTCAACCACCTCGAGGCCATCGCACACGTCCAGAAGCTCGCCTTCGCCCTGGCCGACAAGGACTACGACGCCGTCGAGGTCGCCGTCCTTCCGCCCTTCACCGACCTGCGCTCGGTGCAGACGCTGGTCGACGGCGACAAACTGAAGATCAAGTACGGCGCCCAGGACATCTCGGCACACGACTCCGGCGCGTACACCGGCGAGATCTCCGGTCCCATGCTCGCCAAGCTGAAGTGCACCTATGTGGCCATCGGCCACTCCGAGCGCCGCCAGTACCACCACGAGACCGACGAGATCGTCAACGCCAAGATCAAGGCCGCGTACAAGAACGGCCTCACCCCGATCCTGTGCGTCGGCGAGGAGGAGTCGGTCCGCGAGGAGGGGCGCCACGTCGCGCACACCCTCGCGCAGGTCGACGGCGCGCTCAAGGAGATCCCGGCCGAGCAGGCCGAGTCCATCGTGATCGCGTACGAGCCGGTCTGGGCCATCGGGACCGGCAAGGTCTGCGGCGCCGACGACGCCCAGGAGGTCTGCGGGGCCATCCGCGGCCGGCTCGCCGAGCTGTACTCCCAGGAGCTGGCCGACGCGGTCCGCATCCAGTACGGCGGCTCGGTGAAGTCGGGGAATGTCGCGGAGATCATGGCAAAGCCCGACATCGACGGTGCACTGATCGGTGGCGCCGCTCTCGACGCGGACGAATTTGTCAAGATCGTCCGCTTCCGCGACCAGTGAGTATGCGGTAGCGCGGATCCGTCGTACCCTTGCGGGGGCCGAGGAGGTGCGTCCTCCCGGCCCCCGTTGTCCGTCAGATCCGTTAGAGCAGTCCAAGGGAATTCCGGAAAGTAGGGACCAGCCGTGGTTATGGGGTTCTCGATCGCCCTGATCGTCTTCAGCCTGCTGCTGATGCTGCTGGTGCTGATGCACAAGGGAAAGGGCGGCGGCCTCTCCGACATGTTCGGTGGCGGTATGCAGTCGTCCGTCGGTGGCTCGTCGGTCGCCGAGCGAAACCTCGACCGGATCACCGTGGTGGTCGGTCTGGGATGGTTCGCGTGCATTATTGTGCTTGGTCTGCTGATGAAGCTGGACAACTGACCCGTCGTCCGCGATTCCCGGTGAGGGTGTAACTCCTTTCACTGGACGCGCGTTGGGCCTTACGTAGACTGGGGCATCTTCGAGCACCATCACGCAGGGAGTTACGACCGTGGCAAGTGGCAACGCGATCCGGGGAAGCCGGGTCGGAGCGGGGCCGATGGGGGAGGCCGAGCGGGGCGAGTCCGCGCCGCGCCTCCGCATCTCCTTCTGGTGCTCGAACGGGCACGAGACGCAGCCGAGCTTCGCCAGTGACGCGCAGACACCGGAGACTTGGGACTGCCCGCGCTGTGGTTTCCCGGCCGGCCAGGACCGGGACAACCCGCCGGACCCGCCGCGCACCGAACCGTACAAGACGCACCTCGCGTATGTACGCGAGCGGCGCAGCGATGCGGACGGCGAGGCCATCCTCGCCGAGGCCCTCGCAAAACTCCGGGGCGAAATCTAACAGTTGTTCACCGGCCGGTCACCCCCAGGGTGCCCGGCCGGAGTGCATTTGTCGGCGCCGCAGCTTTCTGTCGCCTAGTCCACCCCTCTGATCAATTAGGTTGGAGGGGCAGCGGGGCATGTGCAGGCACGAGAAGAAGTGGGCTGATATCCGGGATGAACGCACAAAGCCGAACCAAGCTCAATCAGACGCCCGAATGGACCGCTCTCGGCAAGCACCGTGAGCAGCTCGGCCAGACCCATCTGCGGCAGTTGTTCGCGGACGATCCCGAGCGCGGCACCGGATACACCCTCCGGGTCGGCGATCTGTATCTCGACTACTCCAAGCACCTGGTCACCGACGAGACGCTTCGGCTGCTGCGCGAGCTCGCCGACGCCACCGGTGTCGCCGGTCTGCGAGACGCCATGTTCCGTGGCGAGAAGATCAACACCACCGAGGACCGCGCCGTCCTGCACACCGCGCTGCGCGCCCCGCGCGACGCGGTCATCGAGGTCGACGGCGAGAACGTGGTGCCCGCCGTGCACGCCGTGCTCGACAAGATGGCGGCTTTCGCCGACCGCATCAGGTCGGGGGAGTGGACCGGTCACACGGGCAAGCGGATCAAGAACGTCGTCAACATCGGCATCGGCGGCTCCGACCTCGGTCCCGCCATGGCGTACGAGGTGCTGCGCTCCTTCACGGACCGCTCGCTCACCGTCCGCTTCGTGTCCAACGTCGACGGCGCCGACCTGCACGAGGCCGTCCGTGACCTCGACCCGGCCGAGACACTCTTCATCATCGCGTCGAAGACGTTCACCACGATCGAGACCATCACCAACGCCACCTCCGCCCGCAACTGGCTGCTGACCGGACTGCGCGCCGACCAGGACGCCGTAGCGAAGCACTTCGTGGCGCTGTCGACGAACGCCGAGAAGGTCGCGGAGTTCGGCATCGACACCGCCAACATGTTCGAGTTCTGGGACTGGGTCGGCGGCCGCTACTCGTACGACTCCGCCATCGGCCTCTCGCTGATGATCGCCATCGGCCCGGACCGGTTCCGCGAGATGCTCGACGGCTTCCACCTCGTCGACGAACACTTCCGCACCGCCCCGCCGGAGACCAACGCGCCGCTGCTGCTGGGCTTGTTGGGCGTCTGGTACGGCGCGTTCTTCGATGCCCAGTCGCACGCCGTGCTGCCGTACAGCCATTACCTGTCCAAGTTCACCGCCTACTTGCAGCAGCTGGACATGGAGTCCAACGGCAAGTCCGTGGACCGGGACGGCCATCCGGTCGAGTGGCAGACCGGACCGGTCGTCTGGGGCACGCCCGGCACCAACGGGCAGCACGCCTACTACCAGCTGATCCACCAGGGCACCAAGGTCATCCCGGCCGACTTCATCGGCTTCGCCGAGCCGGTCGCCGACCTGCTGCCCGGGCTGGTCGCCCAGCACGATCTGCTGATGGCCAACTTCTTCGCCCAGACCCAGGCGCTCGCCTTCGGCAAGACGCCGGACGAGGTCCGTGCGGAGGGCGTGGCCGAGGAGCTCGTGCCGCACAAGACGTTCCGGGGGAACCACCCCACGACCACGATCCTGGCCGACCGGCTGACGCCGTCCGTCCTCGGCCAGCTGATCGCGCTGTACGAGCACAAGGTCTTCGTCCAGGGCGCCATCTGGAACATCGACTCGTTCGACCAGTGGGGCGTCGAGCTCGGCAAGGTCCTTGCCAAGAAGATCGAACCGGTGCTGACCCGGACGGCGACATCGGCCGCGGCGGGGGGCGGCGAGCAGCTGGACAGCTCGACCGCCGCACTGGTCGCCGCGTACCGCACGCGCAGGGGTCGCTGAGCCGGACGAGCCCGGGGGAGAGGGCGGGGCGGCTTCGGCCGCCGAACAGCACGCCGGACCCGAGCGCCGGCGGCCGGGAGACCGCTGACCGCGACGGTCCTCGGCGTGGCGTGTGCCGTCCTCTTCCCCGTCGGTGGCTCGTACGGCGCCGCCGCCTCCAGGGCCTCCAGGGCATCAACTTCGCATGCGAGGCCGTACCCGGACTGCTGGAGGCCTTCCCGGGTGCACCCCGCCGACCGCCCGACCAGGTCAGCCGTGCGTCGTGTCGATGACGCAGAAGCGGTTGCCCTCGGTGTCCGCGAGCACCACGAAGTCCGGGTCCTGCGGATACAGCTGCCAGTCGACCCGGGCGGCCCCGAGCGTGAGCAGCCGCTCCACCTCGGCGTGCTGCTCCTCGGTGTACAGGTCCAGATGGACCCGGGGGACCTCCTGCACGGGGGACTCGCTCAGCCCCAGGGACAGCCCGACGCCCTGCCCGTCGGCCGGCACCAGCACCACCCAGCCGTCCGTGGCCGACTCACGCTCCACATAGCCGAGCGCCGCCGTCCAGAAGGCGGCCGCCCGGCGGACGTCCGACGCACCCATCACCACGGTTCCGATACGCACCATGGCCGGAGCCTTTCACGGCGAAGGCCCGGTCCGCTCCTGGGAGCGGACCGGGCCCGACGTACAGCAGTGCTGACGACCGCTCAGGGAGAGGCCGGCGGATACAGTGCGCGCGGCAGCCGGGAGGCCGCCGCAGCGTCCAGCAGCCACAGAGTGCGGCTGCGTCCGTACGCGCCCGCCGCCGGGGCCTGGATCTCCCCGCCGCCCGACAGTGCGATCTCCGCGGCCTCCGCCTTGTCCTCGCCCGCCGCGAGCAGCCACACCTCGCGCGCCGCCCGGATCGCGGGCAGCGTCAGCGAGACCCGGGTGGGCGGCGGCTTGGGAGCGCCGTGCACACCGACGACGGTGCGCTCGGTCTCCCGTACCGCGGGCAGCTCCGGGAAGAGCGACGCGACATGCGTGTCCGGGCCCACGCCCAGCATCAGCACATCGAACGTCGGCACCGGGCCGTGGTCCTCCGGACGGGCCGCGGCGGCCAGTTCGTCGGCGTAGGCGGCCGCGGCGGCGTCGGCGTCGTTGCCGCAGGGGCCGTCCGACGCGGGCATCGCATGGACCAGGGACGGGTCCAGCGGCACCGAGTCCAGCAGAGCCTGGCGGGCCTGCGTGACATTGCGCTCCGGATGGCCCTCCGGCAGGAACCGCTCGTCGCCCCACCACAGTTCGAGCCGCGACCAGTCGATCGCGTCCCGGGCGGGCGCCTCGGCGAGAGCGGCCAGCAGGCCGTTGCCGTTGCGTCCGCCGGTGAGTACCACCGAGGCGTGACCGCGCGCGGCCTGGGCGTCCACGATCTTCGTGATCAGCCGGGCCGCGGCGGCCTGCGCCATCAGCTCCTTGTCGCGGTGCACGACAAGTTGAGGGGCACTCACTTCGCTGCCGCCTTCTTCGCCGCAGTCTTCTTCGCGGCTGCCGGTGCGGCGGCGGTGGCGGGCTTCTCCGGATCGGCGGGCTTCGGCTCCGCCGCGCCGCCGAGCCGGTCCACGCCGAACTTCACCGCGGACGCGTAGATGTTGTCCGGGTCGAGACGCCGCAGTTCCTCGGCGAGCAGTTCGGCGGTCTCCCGTCGCTTGAGCGCCACCGCGCGGTCCGGCTGCCCCTCCATGCAGAGCGTGGCCAGCGAACCGTCGGGCCGGTCCAGGACGATGGTGCCGCCCTTGGTCTGCATCCGTACGGCCGTCAGACCGGGACCGTCGGAATGCGTGCGCTCCACGGGCACGCCCAGCCGGTCCGCGAGCCACATGGCAAGCAGCTCACAGCTCGGGTTCTCGGACTCGCCCTCGACCGTCGCCGAGACGACATCGGCGGGCTTCTGGTCGAGTGCGGCCGCGAGCATCGAGCGCCACGGCGTGATGCGGGTCCAGGACAGATCGGTGTCGCCCGGGGTGTACGACTTGGCGCGCACCGCGAGTTCGGCGCTCGGGTGCTCCGCCGAATACGCGTCCGTGATCCGGCGCTGGGCGAGTGCGCCCAGCGGATCATTGGCCGGGTCCTCGGGCGCACCCTCGGGCCACCACACCACGACCGGGGCGTCCGGCAGCAGCAGTGGCAGGACCACCGACTGGGCGTGGTTGGCAAGTTCCCCGTGCAGGCGCAGCACGATGGTCTCGCCGGAGCCCGAGTCGGAACCGACCCGCACCTCGGCGTCGAGCCGTGCGTCGCGCCGGCTGCGCGGCGAGCGGCTGACCCGCTTGATCACCGCGATGATGCGCGAGGGGTGCTCGCGCGAGGAGTCGCCGGCCGACTTCAGAGCGTCGTACGCGTTCTCCTCGTCGGTGACGACCACCAGGGTCAGCACCATGCCGACAGCCGGGGAGCCGGCGGCACGCCGGGCCGACACCAGCGCCTGGTTGATCTTGCTGGAAGTGGTTTCCGTGAGATCGATCTTCATGGCCGACGCCAGCTCCGTCCGTCTCGTGCGAGCATCTCGTCCGCCTCGGCCGGACCCCAGGTGCCCGCCGGGTACTGCGCGGGCTTGCCGTGCTTGTCCCAGTACTCCTCGATCGGGTCGAGGATGTTCCAGGAGAGTTCGACCTCCTGGTGGCGGGGGAAGAGGTTGGCGTCGCCGAGCAGCACATCGAGGATGAGCCGCTCGTACGCCTCCGGGCTGGACTCCGTGAACGACTCGCCGTAGGCGAAGTCCATCGTGACGTCCCGGACCTCCATCGAGGTGCCGGGGACCTTGGAGCCGAAGCGCACCGTGACACCCTCGTCCGGCTGCACCCGGATGACCAGGGCGTTGCCGCCCAGCTCCTCCGTCGCACCGGACTCGAAGGGCAGGTACGGTGCGCGCTTGAAGACGACCGCGATCTCGGTGACCCGGCGGCCGAGCCGCTTTCCGGTCCGGAGGTAGAACGGCACGCCCGCCCAGCGGCGGTTGTTGATCGTCAGTTTGATCGCGGCGTAGGTGTCGGTCTTCGACTTGGGGTCGATACCGTCCTCCTCGAGGTAGCCGAGCGCTTCCTCGCCGCCCTGCCACGCGTGCGCGTACTGGCCGCGCACGGTGTGCTTGCCCAGGTCCTGCGGCAGCTCCACCGCCGTGAGCACCTTGAGCTTCTCGGTCACCAGGGCCTTCGGGTGGAAGGAGCCGGGCTCCTCCATCGCCGTCAGCGCCAGCAGCTGGAGCAGGTGGTTCTGGATGACGTCACGGGCTGCCCCGATGCCGTCGTAGTAGCCGGCCCGGCCGCCGATGCCGATGTCCTCGGCCATCGTGATCTGGACATGGTCGACGTACGACCGGTTCCAGATCGGCTCGAACATCGTGTTGGCGAAGCGCAGCGCCAGGATGTTCTGGACCGTCTCCTTGCCCAGGTAGTGGTCGATCCGGAAGACCTCGTTGGGCGGGAACACATCGTGCACGAGCTGGTTGAGCTCCTGCGCGCTGGCGAGGTCGTGGCCGAACGGCTTCTCGATGACGGCGCGCCGCCAGGAACCCTCCTTCTGGTCCGCCAGCCCGTGCTTCTTGAGCTGCTGGACGACCTTGGGGAAGAACTTCGGCGGCACGGACAGGTAGAAGGCGAAGTTGCCGCCCGTGCCCTGTTCCTTGTCGAGCTCCTGGATGGTGGCCTTGAGGTTCTCGAAGGCATCGTCGTCGTCGAAGTTTCCCTGGACAAAGCGCATCCCCTGGATGAGCTGCTGCCAGACCTCCTCACGGAACGGCGTACGCGCGTGCTGCTTGACGGCGTCGTGGACCTCCTGCGCGAAGTCCTCGTCGTGCCACTCGCGGCGCGCGAAGCCGATGAGCGAGAAGCCCGGCGGCAGCAGGCCGCGGTTGGCCAGGTCGTAGATGGCGGGCATCAGCTTTTTACGGGACAAATCGCCCGTGACGCCAAAGATGACCAGGCCCGACGGCCCCGCGATACGCGGGAGCCGGCGGTCCTGGGCGTCACGGAGCGGGTTGGCTCCGGGAACACCAGACAAAGTGGTCAGCCCTCCGAAGGGGCGAGGCGCTTGAGCTCCGCCTCGGTGGAGTTGAGCAGATCGATCCAGGACGCCTCGAACTTCTCGACGCCCTCGTCCTCGAGGAGCTGCACGACGTCGTCGTAGGAGATCCCGAGCTTCGCGATCGCGTCGAGCTCGGCCCGCGCCTGGGCGTAGGTGCCGGCGATGGTGTTGCCGGTGACCTCCCCGTGGTCGGCCGTGGCCTCCAGGGTGGCCTCGGGCATGGTGTTCACCGTGCCGGGGGCGACCAGGTCGACGACGTACAGCGTGTCCTTGTACGCGGGGTCCTTCACGCCGGTGGAGGCCCACAGCGGACGCTGCCTGTTGGCCTGCACCTTGTCCAGGGCGGCCCAGCGGTCGGAGGAGAAGACCTCCTCGTACGCCTGGTAGGCCAGCCGGGCGTTGGCGAGCGCCGCCTTGCCCTTCAGCGCCTTGGCCTCGTCGGTGCCCAGCGCGTCGAGCCGCTTGTCGATCTCGGAGTCCACGCGGGACACGAAGAACGAGGCCACCGAGTGGATCCTGGAGAGGTCCAGGCCCGCGGCCTTCGCCTTCTCCAGGCCCGCCAGGTAGGCGTCCATGACCTCGCGGTAGCGCTCCAGCGAGAAGATCAGCGTGACGTTGACGCTGATGCCCCTGCCGATGACCTCGGTGATGGCCGGCAGACCGGCCTTCGTCGCCGGGATCTTGATGAGCGTGTTCGGCCGGTCCACCAGCCAGGCCAGCTGCTTGGCCTCGGCGATCGTGGCGTGGGTGTGGTGGGCCAGCCGCGGGTCGACCTCGATGGAGACCCGGCCGTCCTGGCCGTCCGTGGCGTCGAAGACCGGCCGCAGGATGTCGGCGGCGTCACGGACGTCCGCCGTCGTGATCATGCGGATGGCCTCGTCGACGGTGACCTTGCGGGTCGCGAGGTCGGTGAGCTGCTGCTCGTAACCGTCGCCGTGCGAGATGGCCTTCTGGAAGATCGACGGGTTGGTGGTGACGCCCACGACGTGCTGCTGGTCGATCAGTTCGGCGAGGTTGCCGGACGTGATCCGCTTGCGCGACAGGTCATCGAGCCAGATCGCCACGCCCTCGTCGGAGAGGCGCTTGAGTGCGTCTGTCATGAGAATTGCATCTCCTACTAGTCGTATAACGGCGTCAGCGCGTGACGTCGGCGAGAGATTCCCGCGCTGCGGCGGCCACGTGCTCGCCGGTGAAGCCGAACTCGCGGAAGAGGACCTTGGCATCGGCCGAGGCACCGAAGTGCTCCAGCGACACGATCCGGCCGGCGTCGCCGACGTACCGGTACCAGGTGAGGCCGATGCCCGCCTCGACGGCGACGCGGGCCTTCACGGACGGCGGCAGAACGCTGTCCTTGTACGCCTGGTCCTGCTCCTCGAACCACTCGACGGACGGCATCGACACGACCCGGGTCGGGATGCCGGCGGCCTGCAGCTCCTCGCGCGCCTCGACGGCGAGGTGCACCTCGGAACCGGTGCCGATCAGGAGGACCTGCGGCTCGGCGCTCTGCCCGTCGGTCCCTTCGGAGTCGAAGAGCACGTAGCCGCCCTTGGCCGCGTCCTCGTTCGCCTCGTACGTCGGCACGCCCTGGCGGGTCAGCGCCAGGCCGTGCGGGGCGCCCTTGCCGAACACCTTGGTGTAGCGGCGCAGGATCTCGCGCCAGACGATCGAGGTCTCGTTGGCGTCGGCCGGGCGGACGATGTTCAGGCCCGGGATGGCGCGCAGCGAGGCCAGGTGCTCCACCGGCTGGTGGGTCGGGCCGTCCTCGCCGAGGCCGATCGAGTCGTGCGTCCACACGTACGTCACCGGCAGGTGCATCAGCGCGGACAGACGCACGGCGTTGCGCATGTAGTCGGAGAACACCAGGAAGGTGCCGCCGTAGATGCGGGTGTTGCCGTGCAGTGCGATGCCGTTCATGGCCGCGGCCATGGCGTGCTCGCGGATACCGAAGTGGATCGTTCGGCCGTACGGGTCCGCGCCCGGCAGCGGGTTGCCCGCCGGGAGGAACGACGACGTCTTGTCGATCGTGGTGTTGTTCGAGCCGGCGAGGTCGGCGGAACCGCCCCACAGCTCAGGGATGATCTCGCCGAGCGCCTGGAGCACCTTGCCGGAGGCGGCGCGGGTGGCGATCGCCTTGCCCGGCTCGAAGACCGGAAGCTTGTCCTCCCAGCCCGCGGGCAGCTCGCCCGCCGCGATCCGGTCGAACTCGGCGGCGCGCTCCGGGTTGGCGGTGCGCCACGCGGCGAACTTCTTCTCCCACTCGGCCTTGGCCTCGCGGCCGCGGTCCAGCGCCTCGCGGGTGTGCGAGATGACCTCGTCGGAGACCTCGAAGGTCTTCTCCGGGTCGAAGCCCAGGACCTTCTTGGTCGCGGCGACCTCGTCGTCGCCGAGCGCCGAACCGTGCGAGGCCTCGGTGTTCTGGGCGTGCGGCGCCGGCCAGGCGATGATCGAGCGGGCCGCGATGAACGACGGACGCTCGGTCTCGGCCTTGGCCGCCTGCAGCGCGTTGTACAGACCCACCGGGTCCAGGTCGCCGTTGGGCAGCTGGGCGACGCGCTGGACGTGCCAGCCGTACGCCTCGTACCGCTTCAGGGTGTCCTCGGAGACCGCCGTCTCCGTGTCGCCCTCGATGGAGATGTGGTTGTCGTCCCAGAGCAGGACCAGGTTGCCGAGCTTCTGGTGCCCGGCCAGCGAGGACGCCTCCGCGGAGATGCCCTCCTGCAGGCAGCCGTCACCAGCGATGGCCCAGACCATGTGGTCGAACGGGGAGGTCCCGGGGGCCGCCTCAGGGTCGAACAGACCACGCTCGTAGCGGGCGGCCATCGCCATTCCCACGGCGTTGGCGACACCCTGGCCCAGCGGGCCCGTCGTCGTCTCGACACCGGTGGTGTGGCCGTACTCCGGGTGCCCGGGGGTCTTCGAACCCCAGGTGCGGAACGCCTTGAGGTCATCGAGCTCCAGGCCGTACCCGGCCAGGTAGAGCTGGATGTACAGGGTCAGGCTGGTGTGGCCCGCCGAGAGCACGAACCGGTCGCGGCCCGTCCAGTCCGCGTCGGCGGGGTCGTGCCGCATCACCTTCTGGAAAAGGGTGTACGCGGCGGGAGCCAGGCTCATCGCCGTACCCGGGTGGCCGTTTCCGACCTTCTGTACGGCGTCGGCGGCAAGGACGCGGACAGTGTCCACGGCCCGCTGGTCCAATTCGGTCCACTGGAGGTCTGTGGTGGTCGGCTTGGTGCTCACCCTGAGTCAGGGCTCCTCTCCACTGTTGTAAACCGGTGACTGTGACCGCACCGGACATTGTCGAGCCTACCCCCGACAGAACCCGCAATTTCCGGGTGCTTTCCAGGGTGCAGGCGACCCGCGAAGTTCGCCTCCCGTATGAGCGGGAGGGCTCACTTCTGCGCTACTCCGATGAGCGCCACTCCTTACTTATGCGCCTCTCTTGAGCGGCGCATCCGCGCCGCTCACGCACAGCACTTCTGTGCCACTCCAACACGACCCCACCCCCGCGAAGGACGGCCTGTCCCCAACGTCTACAGTGGTCTGGTTCGCGCAAGTCTTCACTGGGCCTTCATGCCCGGAGCTTGCTGGGATTTCTCTGTCAGGGGTGTGCGTGACGGCCGTCGAGTCCCGACCCGCAGGGGTCGCCTTGACTCCGAGCCCAGGGGGCCATCGCCCGTTCGGGGCCCGTGTCAAGGCATTCGTGGCGCTGACCAAGCCGCGGATCATCGAGCTGTTGCTTATCACCACTGTTCCGGTGATGTTCCTGGCCGCTCAAGGTGTGCCCGACCTGTGGCTCGTACTCACTACCACCATCGGCGGGTATCTCTCCGCAGGCGGTGCCAATGCGCTCAACATGTATATCGACCGCGACATCGACGCGTTGATGGACCGTACGTCGCAGCGCCCGCTGGTGACCGGCATGGTGAGCCCGCGCGAGTGCCTGGCCTTCGGTATCGCGCTCGCGGTGATCTCGACGGTCTGGTTCGGACTGCTGGTCAACTGGCTGTCGGCGGCGCTGTCGCTCGGTGCCCTGCTCTTCTACGTCGTCGTCTACACGATGCTGCTGAAGCGCCGCACCGCACAGAACATCGTCTGGGGCGGAATCGCGGGCTGCATGCCGGTCCTCATCGGCTGGTCCGCCGTCACGAACTCGCTGTCGTGGGCCGCCGTCATCCTCTTCGCCGTCATCTTCTTCTGGACGCCGCCGCACTACTGGCCGCTGTCGATGAAGGTGAAGGACGACTATGCCCGGGTCGGCGTTCCGATGCTTCCGGTCATTGCCTCCAACCGGGTGGTGGCCCGCCAGATCGTCATCTACAGCTGGGTCATGGTGGCCGTCTCGCTGCTGCTGACCCCGCTCGGCTACACCGGCTGGTTCTACACCTCGGTGGCGCTGCTGACCGGCGGGTTCTGGCTCTGGGAGGCGCACGGCCTGCAGAACAGGGCCAAGGCCGGCGTGTCCGGTGCCAAGCTCAAGGAGATGCGACTGTTCCACTGGTCGATCACCTATGTTTCGCTGCTGTTCGTCGCCGTCGCGGTGGACCCGTTCCTGCGGTGACACCGCTTCCGCTCCTGCCGACGGGGGGGGGGGGGGGGGGGGGGGGGGGGGGGGGGGGGGCGGGGCGCGCGCCCGGGGGGTGGGGGGGGGGGGCGGGGGCCGCCCCCCCCCCCCCCGCGGCGAAGCCCGGCCCCCCGAGGAAGCGGGCGC